>JBQTID010000099.1:0-6830 GCA_052389275.1 Gemmatimonadota bacterium
CTCACGTAACCGTCGGCATTCAGCGCGAGCGACGTGCGCTGACCGTAGGGCCCGACAATGCCTGTAACAGCGCCCGAGCCGTTGCGCTCGACCGTCGTCACGTCACCATCGCGGTCCGTGATGCCGGCGAGCAGGCCGGAAGGTGCGTAGTTGAAGGTCAGCAGCGTGTCCGCGGTGAGCGGGTGGACGGTGCGCACATGACGCCCGGCCGGATCCATGATGTAGATCGCGCTACCCGTCTCCGACGCAACGACTACATCGCCATTACTGATTCCGGGAAGCGCCGGTGCAATCGCGCGAATCTTGTTGTTGTCCCAATCCGCGACCAGCAGCGAGCCATCCGGCCGAATGCCAAGCGAGTACGGCGTGCTGAGCTGCGCCTGAGCGGCGCTACCATTATCGCCGCGCGAGCCGGCCTGACCATTGCCCGCGACCGTCGTGATGATGCCATTCGCGTCCACGCGCCGGATGCGATGATTGTTCTTGTCAGCAATGTAGACGGTGCCGTCAGAGGCAACTGCAACACCGGACGCTTCATTGAGCTTGGCCTGACGGGCGGGTCCACCGTCACCGGCGAATTGGAACCGGCTGCCATCACCTGCGATGGTCGTGATGATGCCATTCGTGCCGATTTTCCGGACCCAGTTGTAGTCCGCGATGTAGAGGCTGCCGTCCGGACCGAGCGCAATGGAGTGCGGGAAGTAGAGCAATGCGTCCTTTGCCGGAGTGCCGTCGCCCACGTACGCCGAGGTTCCATTGCCCGCGATGGTGCTGATGATGCCATCCGGAGCTACCCGCCGGATGCGGTAATTGCCGCGATCGGAGATGTAGACTGTGCCATCGGCAGCAACAGCGACAGACTCCGGGTTGTTCAACAGCGCCGCTGTGGCCGGACCGCCGTCTCCTCCGAATCCAGCCGTGCTCGAGCTACCGGCGAACGTCGTGATAATACCGGCCGGATCGACGCGCCGAATACGCTGATTGGCATGATCGACGATATAGATGCTGCCGTCGATTCCTACCGCGATGCCTCGGGGCGTGTTCAACTGCGCGGAGGTCGCCGGCCCGCCGTCACCTGAGAATCCGTTCGTCCCTGTGCCCGCGACAGTGCCAATAATACCTGCTGGTGATACGCTGCGGACTCTTGGAAAATTGTCCGAGAAGTAGAACGAGCCATCGGGTGCGGCGCCGATTCCCAGGGCACGAGTCATGTTGACGGTCGTCGCCGGTTGGCCATCTCCCCAATTTGTATTCAAGCGAACATTTCCCGTACCCGCCGCCGTTGTGATCGCAGGAACCATCGCGGACGGCGCGCGCCATGTGCCATCGCCCTTGTACAGAATGCGGCTTGACGGATCATAAACATGATGGCTCGATATCGACCAGCCACCGAGTCCCAGTGCACGCGCGTCGAATTGGCCGATAAAGCCATCCCAGGTCTTGAACAAAGCGAGATCGTCACGACCGCGGTGCGCTGAAGCTATACCCGAGGATGCGCCAAACGCGCGCCCAAACTGTACTGGATTTTGAATGACTGTCGGGTAGATGAAGCCGATGCGGGTCCGAATAGGTTGTCTGCCCTGAAGCGTACGGCCGTACGCGTCCTTGCCGTCCCAGCTAAAGCTCGTGGTAAGGTTCGCCTGCGCAGGAAACGTGTCCGTAAATACCTGCCCCGCAACGCTGAGCTCCAGCTCGATCGACTGAAGGCGGGCAGGCACGGTTGCGCCGGACAATGGAATATCGATCGTGTATCCCTCCGCGTATCCCGGCGTGCGGTCGCTACTGTAATGCAAACCGAACGACGTGCCTTTCAATGCGACGGATTCGCCCAGTGTTTGACTCTCACAACCAATAATCGAGCCGCTCGTCGTGTGGTCGGGACACGGGTTTTTGTTCGTGCCCGGATCCTCGTCGGCATTCGGGGGAGTATCGCCTTGTCCAAAACCGCTGGGCCAATTGAAGTCCCAAGTCGAGAAATGCGTTATCGGCACGCGCCACAGGCTCTGTCCAATTGCATACACCGAGGCTAATTGCTGGCGCTCCGCATCGTTGATTCCCAGTGCTGACAAGGAAGCCGTCGAAGCCGGGCTACCGCTGCCATCGATATCGATCGAGGCATATCCATTATCAACACCCAGAATCTTGATTACGCGGCCGTTGTCCGAGGGAACCCAGGCCGTTTTGACGCGGTCGTAATGCGCAGCTGGAACCATCCAGCCGGTTGGATAGCCGAGGAAATTCTCTACGTACGCTGCGACCGGTTGAGAGAATTGCACTTCTCGAGCACCAGCCTCCAGCGCAGCGTCGACGGTGTATTCGACTGCATATGTGTAGGCAACGTTTGCAGGGAGGCTGCCTGGCATGTTGCTGGGACCGTGCGCGCCAACTGCATACTCCGTAGCCCGAACTGTAGCACTCGATAGCGGCTCGGTGCTACCATCCGCCATTACCATAGTTGCCGTTGTACCCTGCTTGAACATCAGCGTTGCGCGACGTGTGCCATCCTGGTCTGTGGAAACACTGCCGCGCGCGGTTTGAATTGGCGTCGAGAAATCGACCACGGTCGACGCCGTGTCGAGTTTAACCAGGCGTACTTCCGCAACGGGCACGAAATCCCGCCAGCGCGTGTCCGCCTGCCGCTGGGCGGGGAGATAGTCGGATCGCGCAACGTTGACGATCAGCGCTCCACCGCCATTCACCGCCATGTCATAACGGCCGTCAGCGCGCGTGTACGTCTTACCGAATTCAGGGTGATTCACAATCGTGACTTCCACCCCGGGCAATCCTGCACCCGCGCGGTCCATCACGCGGCCTCGCAGCACTGCAATCGTAAGTGGTTTGATCGTACCTGATGCGACGCCCGTCTGAATCGCATCCGGTCCGGTGTAAAGGAACGCCACCGCATTCTCTAGAGCCGTGGTGACCGTGGCGTTGATTTCAGACGCTGCAATCGCCGGATCGGCGGGTATGATGAGGCGCGTTACGTTCAAAGTCAGGCTGCGCGAGTTCTCCGCCACATCGCGCGCGACCAGTATGATCGCGTTGTTGCCGCTCGCCAACCCGATACGGTGGGAGAAACTGCCACCGGTACCGAGCGGCACAGCAACCGTGTTGATCGTAAGCGTGACTGGATGAGCGTCCATCACCGTACCTGTGATCGTTACCGAATCTTCGTCAAAGGCCGCGTTGTTGGCTGGTTCCGTAATAGTTATGACCGGCGCTATGGTGTCACGGGTCACTGTGCGCGTAACGCTGCTCCGATTACCGGCTGCGTCGCCGGCAGTGATCAGAATTGTGTTGCTGCCCAGAGCTAGCCCCAGCATGCCAGAAAAATCACCATTCTCTTGCACCGTCATCGGGTAGCCATTGGCGGATATCGTCAAAGCGGTAGCATCGCTCGCGGTCCCGGAGACGAGAATACTGTCGGCACGCGTTACTGCCCCGTCCGGAGGCGATGTGACTGTGAGTGCCGGCGCTACCTGATCCATAACGACCTGGCGCACGACGGATATCGTGTTGCCGGCAGCATCGGCGGCGGTCACTGTAATGACATTCGGGCCGCTCGTGAGCGCTACGTTTCCGGATACGGCACCACCGGTTGATACGGTCAAACTCACGCCATTTGCGTTTACCGTTGTCGCAGTCGCGTCGCTCACGGTTCCAGAAATACTGATGGAATCCTGCGCGACCACGGCTCCATCCAACGGGCTCGCGATGGTCAAGACGGGCGCTTGCGTGTCCCGAATCACTTGACGGCTGTCGCTGGACGTCAGACCGCCGGCATCAGTGGCAACGACAGTCAGTGTATTCGTCCCCTCTGTGGTTAGTGGAATGGTAGCGGAAAACGAGCCGTTCGTGCCAACCGACGCTTGAATCCCGTTTACGGTTACGGTGGTGGGCGTTAAGTCCTCAACCGTGCCGCTTACTGTGATCGTCGTGTCAGCTGTAATGAATCCGTTGGCTGGCGCGCTGATGTGCAGGGCTGGCGGAGTCGAGTCGGTGGCTGTAACCCAGATCGTCACCGTGCTGGATACCCCAATGATCGTGACCGTCAGCGTGTTAGTGGCCGCAAGCGCAACGGATTCCGAGGCAGAAGCAATCGGCTGAAAAATAGGGACCAGTACAGCCGAGCCGTTCAAATCAATCGTGCCGGCCGCCGCGCGGTTCGTCCCATCCTCGAGTCCATTGATTGCAAATATCTGAAATGGCGGCTTGGCTCCGTTCGGCAACGTGAACTGATCGGTGTGCGTTGCGGCACCAACCCCTGAGTATACGCGGGGACCGAACAGCAGAAACCTTTGGCTCGGCTCTCGCACGAGTGAAATGCGAACAAACGCACCCGCCGGTCCGCCAACAGCCACAATCAGCGTATTCGATGACCCTGGCTGGACGCTCGGGCTGATCACGTCTCGATTTCGGATGTCCGAAGTGGTCGCTACTACGGTTCCGTTCAGCGTCACAACCAGCGAGTCGACCCGCTGCGTTCCGTCCGCCTTTCCGTTTTCAATTCGGAGCCGGTAGAGAGCACCCGGAAGGCTCGCAAGGGTGAAAGCCTCGACGTGGTTGGTCACGAAACCGGTCGGCGTCGAGAAGACGCGCGGCCCAAAGACCGGTATCGTGTCCTGCGCATGCACGCGCGACGTCGCAAGCAGAAGGAGAGCAAGAGACAGCAGCTTCGCGAGGACTCGGGCTACGTTAGCCATGGAATCTCCATCAGGTGGTATCGCCGCGTGCGCGGCCGAACGAAGGGAAACGGACTACCTGGGAGCGTACGAAAAGACAACGCGCCGCGACATTCGCAGCGCGTAAGAAGATTGTTAGAGGATTGTCAGAAGTTGGGAAGAATCGAGTTTACGCGACCAGCCTGTAGCCGACCCCTCGCACGGTAATCAGATGCCGAGGCTGCCTGGCATCCGGTTCAAGCGCTTCACGCAACCGCCGGACGTGGAAATCGAGCGTCCGTGTTTCCGCTTCACCATTCTTGTATCCCCATACCCCGATTAGCAGCTGCTCTTTCGAAACCGTCGAACCAGGCGTTTTCCGAAGCCACAACAACAGATCGAACTCCTTCCGGCGCAACTGGATCTCGAACCCGCCGCGCCTGGCTATGCGCGTATTAACATCGACAACTGTGTCGCCGATCCGGATTTCATTCGGCATCGCGAGGGGAAGACTGGCAGCACGACTGCGATTAACCTGGATCTTGATACGCTCCATAAATTCCATCAAGGGGAACGGCTTGCGCATGTAGTCGTTGGCGCCGCAGCGCAGCGCTGCGACGACATCGACTTCGGCCGTCCTGCCACTCAGCACGATCACAGGGACGTTGTTCCCTGACGCGCGTAGTTTCTTGAGCACGCCAAAACCGTCCAGCACGGGTAGCATCAGATCGAGGATGACAACGTAGGGTCGCGAGCGGTCGATCAGCTCCAGCGCCGCATGCCCGTCCTCGGCATGGAGCACCTGGTAATTGTCGTATTCGAGGTTTATTCGCAGCCCGAGCACCAGACCCGGATCGTCCTCGACAATGAGGATACGTGGGCGACGTGCGTCGTCGCAGCGCTCATCTTGCATCGGAAAGCTCGCAGCTACGGTTAGGAGGGACTGAAAACCTACTTTGATGCCCAATATGGGTCAATGGACTCGTTGGTGCGATAGCAAAACCGGTCAATTCTGTCAGGCCACTCGCGCCGATTAAAAAGCAATGACGTTGCCTGGCAGATTACCGAAAACAGGGCTGACATGGATGAAGGCAGGGCGCGACGGTCTTCGGAGCGCCTGCCTTCACCCAACCACCCGCCCGTTTCCAGTAATCTGTCAGCCGATCAGCGCGCGCGATGCCGCTCGTGCTCGCCGCCGCGCATATGATCCCACGCGTCGCGCACGCTTTCCTTGATATCTTCCCAGGTCGATTTGCCGCGGTGCTCGAATTTTTCCCAGCCCGTGCGCAGGTCGGTTTCCACATCGGACCATTCACGGCCGCGATGGCGCTGCTCCGATTCGAAGCCGTAGCGGTAGCCCGGCCCGTAGTAGTCGAAATCACGCTCCCGGCTGACGTACGGGCGCTTCGCGTAGTTCTCCCGCCACCACGTTTCCTCATCCGACCATACCCCGAGATCGCGCGCCTCATCGCCCGCGCCGGTCATTGATGCGTTGTGGGTGCGATGCGGATCGTTCGGATTGTTTGCTGGTGTGGCCATTGGACCTCCTCTTGCCCGTGGTTGTGACAAATTAGCCGTGCGATGATGCCGCGCTGCACGAAACTTGCCGCTCTGGCGCTGGCCTTTGCAAAGGAGTGGCTATGAGCAGAATGTTAGTCGCGACGGTCGCGTTTGTTGTGTCGCTGCCCAGCATCACGGCGTGCGGCAAGAAGGAAACGGCTGCGGTCGGAGCAGGCGCTGCGGCGGTTGCCGCGATTGTGTACAACGACCGGGGCGCCAACTCGAAAGTCGATGCGAGTGTGTCGCGCACCGCTGCTGCCGCCGAAAACGCATTTCGGGCTCTCGGCATTCGCCTGACCGAACGGAAAACCGAAAGTGACGGGATCGAGCTGAAAGGTGAGCAGGATGAGTGGAAGTTCGTCGTCGACATCGAGCGCGATTCGGGTGATACCCTCACCTCTGTCGAAGTGACGGCAAGCAAGGACCAGATCAATTATAGCAAGGATCGGGCGGAGCAGGTGCTGCGCGCGATTCTACAACGAACCTGAATCGGCAAAGGGGGAACATGGAAGCACGAGCAAAGCTGTTCGGCCATCCGATTCACCAAATGCTTATCGTGCTGCCGCTGGGACTGCTCACCGGGGTCGTGATATTCGACGTCGTGTATCT
>JBQTID010000100.1:0-38311 GCA_052389275.1 Gemmatimonadota bacterium
CCGTTTTCCCGGCGCGTCTCAGCCGGTCCGCAAGCATGCGGCTGTGCTGCACGAAGACGAGCTCGTCGCGGCCACCGTGAATCAGCAACGTTGGCGTCGCGGTCGCGACGAAATTGACCGGCGATGCGGCGTCGTACGCGGCGCCTGCCTGCTCGGGCGAGCCGCCGAGGTAATCGCGCAGGATGCCGCGACTGTCGAGTACCAACGGCGCGGCCGGATGGTCCCAGCCCCAGCGCATGTCGGTCACGCCATAAAACGAAATTGCTCCTCTGATGGCGGGATCGTTGCTGGTGTATGCCGTCAGCAGCGCGAGCTGTCCGCCTGCGGATCGGCCGAGCAGCACGATTCGGTTTGGATCGAAGCCCAACGCAGCCGCGCGCGCTTTGAGAAACGCGATCGCCGCGCGCACATCATCGAGTGCCGCCGGAAACGGATGCGCGGGCGCAAGACGATAGCTGATGGCCGCGACCGCGTAACCACGCTCACTCAAATACCAGTTCAGTTTCGGCAATTGCGTCGGATCGCCGCCGCGCCAGCTGCCGCCGTGAATGACGAGCACTAGTGGTGGGCGGTCATTGCGGTCATGGCGGCCATTGAGGTCCAGGCGGTTGCGGGCTTCGTAGAAGTCGAGACTCAATCCCTGCGCGAAGACGTGGCGAGTCGGGGCAACCTTCTTCATGCTCGTGCCTAACAGCAGCCGTGTCGCGTTGAGCGGGTGCGGTTGCGCGGCGGCGCGCAGCAGCGGCGTGAGCAACAATACTGCACCGAGTGCGGCGATCAGTGCGCTCAACTTGACGATGTGCGGGTATCGCCACAGCCCGATCAGCAACGCGAGTCCGATGAGCGCGAACCAGTAACCCCATTCGGTCGCAAAAATCGACAGCTGCCAGAGCAGATAGGTGGGCGCTTCGAAAACGGCGAGCAGCGCGAAGCAGAAGTAGAGGATGGCGGCAGCGAGCGACGTCGCATACAAAGTGTGACGCAAGTCAGCTCGAGACTCTGGTCGTCAGATAAGCGAGTCGCGATGACAGCTCCGACTGCGAGATGGACAGCAGTTCCGGCGCGATCGCCTCGAGTAAGGCGTCGAGTCCTGGACTCGCGAAGGAGTAGCCCTTGCGCGATTCCCGCAGCGTGGGCGGCACGCCGTGAGCGAGACGCCGGCGCAGCTGCATGTTGAGCAGGCGATTGTCGAACCTCGCGTGTGTCAGGCGCTGCTGTAGCAGCTGCCCGAAGCGCGCCATGTTGCCGCTCTGACTCGAGCCCATCTGGTCTCCGAGTCCGGCAAAGTCGACCAGCTCGGCGTAGACCGCGAGCCGCAGACCGCCGGCCAGGTAGAAATGAACGAACGGACAGAGCTCGCGGACTTCGACTCCCGGCGCGATCGTCGTACGCAGCGATGGCGGTGCGCCTTCCGCCGGCCGCGGCGTACTGCTCACGATGATCGGCGAGTGATCGTGCGCGATCTCGATACGCTGATCGCCGACCACGAGCGTAACGGATTGCTCGCAGAGCGCGAAGCTCGGTACCAGCAGCGGCGACGGCACCGCCAGCAGATCCTCACCTCTGACGATTACGCAGCGCATGCCGCCGGCCCGCAGACGGGTCGCCGCCTGCTCGACCACGGAGGCATCGGTATCGGCAAGCCATATCTCGGGAACGGAGTAGCGGACCTTCAGGTTCGCGTCGGCCGGAAGCAGCCCAAAAACGGACGCCGCGACCTGGGCGTCAACGCGAGGATGCGGCGGATTTGAAACGAGCAGCACTTGGCTCGCCATGCGGCGCAATATAAGACGTCAGCGCTCGGATGGGGCATTTTAAAACGGCGGCACTTTTAACTGCGGCGCCTTTAACTGCGGCGCCTTTAACTGCATCACCGTTAACTACGTCACCGTTAACTGCATCACCTTTGACTGCGGCACCGTTAACTGCGGCAACTTTGACGGCAGCGGCTTATCGGACTGGTTCGGCGCTCTGGTGCAGCGTCGCGATCCAGGCTGCGAGCATTTTCGCGATGGTGCGGGTCAGCGCGCTCGGGCGCTGGATTTCCTTCTGGCTCAAAGCTCCTCGCCGCACAAACCTTCGTAGTATGGCCCGCACCTCGTCAGCTGATCCCTTGGCGGCCTCGAGATGGTAGATTTTCTTCCCCATCTGCTCAATCCCGACCGCCTCGGCGATGTTGAACAGAATCGATCCCAACGCCCGCGTCAGCTGGTCTATGTCCTTACCGAATCCTTTTGGAATCCTCTTAATCAGCTCGAGCACGACCGAGTCCAGCAGCTCGGCCGCCTGGAAAACACGCATGCTTTCAAACATGCCGCCACTATCGATCAAGCGACTGGGCAAGTCCATACGCCGATGCGCCAGATGGCGCCGAGTTTTCAGTGCCGCCTTTATTGGTGACGCCTTTAAGTGTGACGCCTTTAAGTGTGACGCCTTTAAGTGTGATGCCTTTAAAGGTGACGCCTTTACCGTGACGCCTTTAAGGCTCCGCCTTAATCGTTGGCTCGCACACCAAACCGACGTGTTTAAGATTCTTGATTTTGAAACCTGTTTGGTTCCACTATGGAACCCAATCATGGCATCCTTCACACTCAAGAACATCCCGGACGACCTCTACGCGGCGCTCAAGCAGCGCGCGGCCGAGAACCATCGCAGCATCAATCAGGAAGTCATCTTCTGTGTGCGCATGGAATTGGCGCGTCAGAAGCGGTCGGGCGCCGAAGCGCGGCGACTGCTGGACCTGATCGACCAGCAGCGGACGGCGGGATGATCGTCGTCGATGCGGACGTGCTGGTGTCGCTAACACTGGTCCGGCCGCAGACCGAGCTCGCGCGGCAGGTCTTCCTGAAAGACGCGGACTGGGCAGCGCCGCCGCTCTGGCGCAGTGACTTCCGCAACGCACTTTGGAAGCACCTTGCCGCGAGCCGCATCTCCGCCGGCCAGGCCGCGCGAGCATTCGCTGCCGCGCACGCCGTCATCGCCCGCAATGAACCGGAGCCGGATGTGTCGCACACGCTCACCGTCGCGCGCTCGCACACGCTCGAGATTTATGACGCCGAATACGTGGCGGTGGCGCAGGAGCTGGGCGTGAAGTACGTGACCGCGGATGAAGATCTGGCGCGGTCCGCTCCGGAATGGGTCGTGACACTAAAAGGATTTTGCAGCTAGGCGCACAATGACCCGTCTCGAACGACTGATCACGGAAGCCCACCGCCGATCTCTCTGGCAGGCCGGTCAGCCCGACTCGGCAATCGGCCCGCTACCGCCATTACGTCGAGACCAATCAGGCCAGCCGCATCGAGGAGGATGCCCTTGCGCTCGGCTCGGATGCAACCAGCTCCCAGTAACCTGTATCAAATAGCCGGGCCCCGTTATTTTCAGTGGCCATAACTCCCAGGACGCTCTCCACTCTTCAGAGGTAGTTCTATGACTCGCGTAAGGCGATTCGCGGTGCTGGGCGCCGCGGCGGCCATCATCAGCGGCTGCATCCACATCTACGAGCCCAGGCCAGCCGGCGGCGGCATGGCGGGCGGCCCGGCTTCCGGCGGTCCCTCGGCAGCCAAGCCGGACGACAAGGCACCCTTCAAGCCCTGGGACGAAGTCCTCAAGGACACCAAGCCGATCGACGGCTTCTTCAAGCTGCACAGCAAGCGCGACAACACGCTCTTCTTCGAGATCCGGCCCGATCAGCTGGACAAGGATTTCGGGCTGGTGATGCACATCAGCAAGGGCACGGGCGTCTTCAACCTGCAGGACGGGCTGTACCTGTCGGACTCGCGCCTGATGCGCTTCCGCCGCGTTGGCGACAAGCTCTACCTCGTCCACGAGAACACGCGCTTCACCGCGGATGCCGGCTCGCCGATGAAGGTGGCGATGGAAGACAACGTCGGCCATTCGATCGTCGCCGCGTTCAAGATCGAGAGTGAGCACAAGGAGACCAAGGCGGTGCTGATCGATGCGACGCCGTTCCTCGTCAGCGACTACGCGCAGCTCGCCGATGACATCAAGTGGTACTACGGCGCCAAGCCGATCACGTTCGACAAGGAGCGCAGCTACGTCGAAAAGGCTCAGGCCTTTCCGAAGAATAACGAGATCGACGCGCTGCTGACCTTCAGGGCGAACGATTGGCCGCTGGCGCCGAACGCGGGCGTTTCCGATTACCGTTCGATTCCGGTCGGCGTGCGCTATTCGTTCTTCGCGCTGCCGGAGAAGCTGGCGCAGCCGCGGCTCGCGGATGATCGCGTCGGCTATTTCACGGACGCGATTCGCGATTTCTCGAAAGACAAGGCATACGATCCGTATACGCGCATGATTACGCGCTGGCGTCTCGAGAAGAAAAATCCGAGCGCCGAGAAGTCCGAGCCCGTCAATCCGATCGTCTACTATATCGACAAGAGCGTGCCGCACGAGTATCGCGCAATAGTAAAGGCCGGCATCGAGGGGTGGAACCGGGCGTTCGAGAAGGCCGGCTTCATCAACGCCGTCGTCGCAAAGGAAGCCCCGGCGGATGATCCTGCGTGGAACGCGGAAGACATTCGCAACTCGACCGTACGCTGGACCGCCGCGCACTCGATGGGTTACGCGATCGGGCCGTCGCAGACGGATCCGCGCACCGGCGAGATTCTCAATGCCGACATCCTGATCTCGAGCGAATTCGTGCGCGGCTGGGCCGGCACGTTTGCGACGTACGGCACACCGGAAGCGCTGAACCAGCTGCGCAACCGCGAGCGCATGATGCTGCGGACTCCCAATCAGCAGATGAAGGACAAGCTCTGCATGTTGGAGTCGGGCATGATGTTCCAGCTCAATCTTCAGTACGACGCACTGCTCGCGAACGGCACACTCGAGGCCGGCGCGCCAATGCCGCCTGAGTACCTGCACGAAGCGTTGATCGAGCTGATCATGCACGAGGTCGGCCACACGCTCGGCCTGCGGCACAACATGAAGGGCTCGTCTGCGATCCCGTACGACAAGCTTCAGGACAAGGCGTTCACGAAGCAGCACGGCCTGACGCTGTCGGTCATGGATTACGCGCCGGTCAACATCGCGTTGAACTCGAAGCAGCAGGGCCACTATTACGCGCCCGAAGTCGGCAGCTATGATGAGTGGGCGATCATCTACGGCTACGCACCCGTCTATCAGCAGCCGGCAACCGGTCCGTTCGTCAAGGCATCCGGCGAGCTGGTCACCAGCGCGGAAGCCGAAGTGCCGGCGCTGCGCAAGATCGCATCACTCGCGGCCGATCCGATGCACACCTACGGCACCGATGAAGACACGCATCTCGGCGCGTGGTCGGTCGATCCGGGCAGCAACACGTGGGACCTCGGCTCCGACATCGTGCGCTGGGCAGCGGATCGCGTCGCGCTGTTCAACACGATTCAGCCGAAGCTCGAGAAGCGGCTGATCGCGGATGGCGATGCGTTCAACCGGCTGCGCGGCTCGGTGACCGGCCTGATCTTCGGGCGCTACAGCGCGCTGTACCCCTCGACGAAGATCATCGGCGGCAGCTACTTCGCGCGCGATCACAAGGGCGATCCGAACGGTCGCTCGCCCTTCGCGCCGGTGCCGGCTGCACGGCAGCGTGAAGCGTTGAAGCTGATCGTGGATAACGCATTCTCGGAAACTGCGTTCAGCTTCGAGCCGTCGCTGCTCAACAAGCTGATGCCCACCCGCCAGTCGGACTTCAGCGGCCCGTGGGTGGTCGTGCCGATCGACTATCCGGTGCACGCGATGGTCAACACGGTGCAGTCGTGGCTGCTCGAGGACCTGATCGACGGCGCGCGCCTCGCGCGTATGATCGACAACCAGAAGCGCACGCCGGCCGGCACCGAAGCCTTCACGGTTGCGGACCTGTTCGACACCGTGACCGGCAGCATCTGGTCCGAGCTGGGCGCCGGCCCGCGCGCGCCTCGCAACATCGACTCGTACCGTCGCAATCTGCAGCGCAGCTATGTCGATCAGCTGTCGCGCACGCTGCTGAATCGCGGGCCAATGTTCTTCACGATTGTGCCGGAAGACGCGCGGTCGCTTGCGCGCTATCAGCTCGCGCAGTTGTCGGAGCGGCTCGGCACGGCGGCGAAGCTGGCGAGTTTGGATGTCGAGACGCGCGCGCATCTCGCGGAATCAAAAGCGAGGATTGATGCGGCGCTACAGGCTAGTTTGGTGGTAACGCCGAGATAGCCAAGGGTAATTGAGAGCATGGGATCATGGGAGCATGGGATGTCGCTCACCCATGCTCTCATGCTCCCTTTGTATTCGGTTGCTCCAGATATACGATTGACGCGATCAGCGGCGCCAGTGCGGGCGCCGACTTGCAGAACGCCTTCAAGGCCGCATCGCCCGCGTAGTGCGGCGCATAGACCGTCACGCGATCGAAGAACGGCTTGTTCGCGCGGCCGGCGGCAGCTTTCTCCAGCGCCGCCATGTGTCCCGGATCTTTCAGCACCTCATGTGCGACTTCGGGCCAACGTTCCCAGAGCGCGGCCCATTTGCCGACGCTTGCCGCGATCGTCGTGATGTCGCCGGTCAGAATGCCGCAGTCCTGCGCCAGTCCCAGCAACAGGCGGAGCCGATTGGTCAGCCGCTTCACGTGACGCGGCATGCGCGGTGCGTAACTCATTGCGACGGCGAGTGACACGCGCCACACCTCTGAATCGGTGTCGGTGACGTTGCGAATCAGGCGTTCACGCGCAAAGCGTTCCGCTTCGCTCTCGGTGGCGCCCAGCTGCTGCGCAATCTCGCTCAATTGTCCAAGATCCTGCGTGCCCGCAGTAATGCTTTCATCCACACCGGCGCGCAGCCTGGCCGCGCGCTCGGCCTCGATTTTGGTTTTGATTTCATCCTGCGTCTGGTATGCCGAATTGATCGATAGCAGTATTATCAGCCAGAACCACCATGTGTGTAGCGGCGACTCGATCAGGATGACCGCAACTATCGCAATCACTGCGGTGCCGATCCATACGTAGCGATAGGATGACCAGAGCAGCAGCTCGCGCCACACCGAGCGAGCGGTTGCGACCGTCGTATTGCGCATGTCGGACCAGAATGCCTTGCCCCATTGGTTTATGGCGCGCAGTAGGAGCTGTAGTCGCTCCCCCGGCTCTACCTTGACGGCTTCTTCGTGCCGCAGCCGTGTAACCGCCTCGCCGAACTTCCTGATGCGCGCTTCCGGATACGACGGCATGTTGAACTCGAGCTGTATGATCTTCTGAAGGTACATCCGCCCGTAAGATCGCGACGTCACCCCGTCGCGGTTGCCATTCGCCGCGTAGATCTTGACGAGGTCCTGGTATTTGATCTCCGCCGCTGCCGCAACCGCGGGCAGATCGGCGATCACGATCGTCACGACGTCCTTGTGACTGAGCAGTTGATTGACGACCTCGAGCAGGTCGACTGCACGTGGCGGTTTGCAGCGTTCGACGTCGTCCACAAAAATAATGAAGCGGCGCCGGCCCTTGGTTGCCGAGCTGATCAACTCCTCGAGCTGATCACGCACCTCGCGAATCGAGCCGCGCTGCGCGACTGCCTTGGGATTCAGCACGAACTCGCCCACCGTTTTCGCGGCGGCCGCCAGCTCCCGCATCAGCTGAAGCAACAGTGTGGCGAAAGCCGCGAACAGCGCGAAGGTCGATGCAGGATCCGCGTCCTGCCATTTGAGCGTGAAGCCGCTGCCGGGATAGAGCACGATGAATGCAGTAATCGCGGCGAGGGCAAACATGATGATGCCGCCGCGCCAGATCCGGCGACGCGTGCGTTGCTTCTCGCTCAACAGCTCGCTCGGGACCGGATTGAAGAAGCGCTTGATGCGGCCGCGCTGCTGGTCCGCCTCCTGCGCGATCGCGCTCGAGAACGCGGCCGCCATGTCCGCTGCGTCATCATGCATCCATGCGTTGAACCAGCACGTGATGTGCTTGATGCCGCCGCCCTCCGCGACCGTCGCTTGCAGGTTTTCCTGAATGAGCCGTGCGAGCGACGTCTTGCCGCAGCCCCACGGGCCATTGATCGCGAAAGTCAGCGGCGTCCCGGTGCGTGTATCCGTGATCATTGCGGCAATCGACGCGGCGTAACTCGAGAAGCTCAGCAAATCAGCTTCACGCCTTGCGACGGCTTCGTCGCTTACCATCCAGCTCGCGATGTCACCGAGCTGCGTGGCCGCGGGCGTAGACGATGGTGGCGGCGCATCGGCGCGAGCGCGCTTGCTACCAGGGGGTCGGCGGCCGGACACTTCAATGCCGAGTTCGGGCCATACTGCGCGCCAGCGGGTTTTGCCGCCCAGCACCGCCGCCTCGAAGAAGGCGGCCGCGTGAAAGGAGAATTCCGCCTCACGCATGATCTGCATGAGGCGCGCGTACATTTCGGTCCAACCCGGCGGCGCGGCTTGGTTCCATAACGGCCGTTCGATCAGCGCGCTCGCTTTCGCGCGCGGGTCGCGCGTCTTCAGTCGCAACAAGTGCATGTGGTCCGCGGTCAGCTCCTGCCCACGTATGTCGACTTCTCCGTACCGCGTTATGATTCTCAGGAGTGTCGTGATGTTGCCGTCGGTGCGCTGCATGACGAGGTCGCGAATTATCTCGGACGGCATGGCGTGCGGCAGCCCCTCGACCAGGCCGGCCAGCACGGACGCGCGCGCAAGATCGATCGCGGATGCAAATATTTCGCTATATGTATCCGCGATGACGACGAGCTGTTTTTGATCGGCCTCGGCGGCAAGCGACGGCCACCAGCGCAACGCAGAGCGCGCGGCAAGAGCGCGGAATTCATGGTCGCTGAGCGGCAACGATTCAATTGGCACCTGACTCGGGCTCTGGGTCTGCTCCTGCTTCATCGTGGCCACGCTGCCTCCTTTATTCCTGCTTTTTATCCAACGTCTTGTATCGAAAGCCGAAGCTTGCGCCGACTCTTTTCACGTCGTCGTCGAGAAACTCCGGTTTGTTCGCCCACAGCACCGCAATGCTCGTAGTGATGTTGGCCGAAAGCTTTTGTGTGATGGTTGCGCTCGCGGTCAGTCGCTCGGGTTCACGCACGCCGTCCTGCTTCTGGCGCGTGCCGCGCGCGATGACATCGAAGCGTGTTTCCTGGGTCTCGCGCCCCGGCCTGTCGAGGTAGCTGCCGAAGCCGGCCGCTGCCTCCCACGTCCACGCCGATGGCAGCGCGAAGCGCGCGGAATCCTGTGGTAGCAGGTGCGCGTCGTATTTCGGTTGGTGCACCGCATCCAGCGAGAAAACCCACCGGGTGTTGCGCCGGAGATGTTTGTGCACCTCGTCCTGCGCCATGTAGCTTCTGAAACATGTCAGCGCGACCACGCCGCGACAGTGTTTGCGCAGTCCGTTCATGTTCGCGGCGCCTTTTTCGAAGCGGGCTGCCAGCCGCGTTTCCTTCGGGCCGGCTTCCCATGCATACGCCTTGTGCTGAACATTGAAGACGACCTGCGGCTGATTGTTGACGAGATCGGCCGCGCGATCGAAGGAGATCTCTTTGGTCCATTGCTCGGTCAGGGTCGCGCCGAGATCCTCGCCACTCAGCTTCGCGACGTCGACCAGAAGATTGGCGCGCGCGTCGGCTGTGAAGCAGGACAGCTCGATGTCGAATCCGTCTCCGGTGCGGCACTTGTCCGGCGCGTCCGGAGCTATGCCCGAGCTCACGTGCGCCGCGAGCCGCACCGTGAACTCGTTCAAGTCGATCTGGTTCATTGCTGCGAGCTGCGCGCCGACCAGCGCGTCGATGTCGAGCAGCACGCGGACGAGATCATCCGCGTGCAAAGCGAATCGACGTCCGAGTGTTCTGGACTCGAGATTCAGCGCGACCGTAAGCGTCGGCTGATCGAGCTCCCCGAAATTTTCCTCGAGCCGATCCCTGGTCGCCTCGCGCACCGATTCGGGCACGGAGTCGAGCAGCGGCTTGTACACGGTTGGATTGGCGAGCGTCAAGCCGAGCTGAATGGCGGCGGGTCCGGCGGCGCTCAGCGGAATGTTAATGGCTGTGCCCAGACTGTCGATCGATTGCAGCCCGGGCGTATACAATGCCGATGCGAGGCGCGGAATGAAATCGGCAATCGTCACATTCTTTGCGCCCGGCACGGCAACGCCAGTCGGCTTCTTCTCGAGCTCCGCTTCGGTCGGCGCGGCCGGTTGGGACGCGTCCTGCCGAACCGCGGCAATGCATTCTCGCACCGTGATGTTCTCGGTGCATGTCGCCGGCTGCTGCGCGGACAGCGACGTCGTCATGATCAGTGTGGCGAGCGCCAGCGCAACGCCTCTCATACCATTGCCCCGACAATTGTTTTGATTTCGATGCTGTTGCTGCCGCTGACCAGACGACAGAAGTCGGTCGCCGGGTCGCCGGCTGGCGTCAGCTTGGCAGTGACCTTCGCGCTTTCGACATTCGGTCCGGCGAAGCGCGTTCGCACATCGAACGATATGACGCGGACGCCTTGCTCGAATTTTCTTGCGACGCCGGCAATCAGCTCGCTGTGGCTGAGCTCGACGGTTTCGCGTCCGTTCGCCGTTTGCACGATCAAGTGGCCTCGGCAGAGATAGTCCCTGGCATCGCTTTCCACGCGCACCGTCAGGCTGCTCTCTGCTTTTGCGCGGTACAACCTGGGTGATTGGCTATCGCAGCTCATCTGTATCTCCTGTTGGAATCATGCGCCGCGCGCGGGCGGCAGCGCTTCAGGCGGCTTCGGCTTCTCCTCCGGTGCGCGACCGGAAGAACGGATGTTGACGATCTTGTTGAGCATATCGAACCAGAACGGGGCGCCGAGCGAGACCGCGAGCGCGGTGATCAACAGACCTAACAGCTTACTGCCCGCCCACGGTATTGCGGCCCGCGTGAGTTTCCTATCGTCGTTACGGGTGTACGCCGGGAAAAAATCGCCTTTGCGCCAGCCCAGCGGCAAACCGATTCCGCGCAGCGTGTCGATGGTCGCGGTGATCTGCGCGAGCTGGGCGCGCGGCGTTGCGGCCGTGTTCGCGGGATCTGCTTTGCTGGCCGCTTCCGCATACGAAGCAAGCGCATTGCGCGTGGCCGCATCAGAAGCAAGCGAGCGTGTGAGCGTGATGGTGTCCGCATTGATTACGGCAGTCAGGATGAGGGCGGCCACGATGGTCAGAAGCTGCACCTTGCGCTTGTACAGCCCGGACACGCGCTCCATTGCATCCTCGTACCACTTCTCGAGCTGCTTGCGCGCATCGGCGAGATCGGAACCGGCGCGATCGGCAAAGATGCGGAGCGGCCGGCCGATCTGCGGCGGCAGCCGGTCCGCCATGAGCTTCAGGTCCTGTACGCTTGCGGGCCCGGCCGCATTGCGCGGCGCGACGATATCGAGCAGTGCGTCGGCAAATAGACGGGACGGGATGTAGGACGGCTCCCTGAACTTGGTGCGGCCGAAAGCCGTCCGTCGCGCCTGGCTCAGTCCATAGATCAGCGGGTGCGCGAACAGCTCACCGGTCAGCAACGCCGAACGCAGCCGCGCTCGCTCCTCCTTCACCGCCTCGAGCATCGGCACCAGAGCGGGCGCCGCTTGGGGCGCCGCGTCGTCGAAGGCTTGTGGACCCGCAATCTCGGCCAGCGCGTCCTGAATCCGCCGCTCTTCGCGATCGAGCTCCTGAAGGAGGCGATGGGCTGCCAGCGGATCCACCGGATCGGGCCCGTTCAGCAGCGCGCGGATGCCTTGCTTCAGCGTGGCAGGGCGCCAATTCAGCCACTGCGCGATCATCTCATTGAAGGCCGTACAGGCGAGGGCTAGCAACAGATAAATAAAGGTCAGGCCGAGGATAACGTCGAGCGTTGGCAGACCGAACATGGTCGTCCCTTGATGTTTGGGTGTGCGTTGCTCTCTAGCGAGGAGCGGCGCGAGCGAGCTGCGACGCAGTGCCCAATATGCCTCACGGTGTGGCCCGATCAACTGGCGTTTTGTCAAGAAATGGTTCAGAAACGGTTCAGAAACGGTTTTTGGGGAGGGGGCCTGCTTTTATTGTTCACCAATTCTCATCTGGCTATCGGAACGCCCCGGCTGCGTCACCAGACTGCACTCATGTCGAGACCACATCGAGTTTTTGCGCCGGGTGCAGGGACGCACATCACCGCGCGCATACAGGGAAAGGCAGCGCTGTTTACGGAGCCGCTTCGTGACCAAGTCGCAGCCACGATTTGCCAGGCTGCGAAATTCTGCGGGACGAATGTTCTCGCTCTGGTCGTGATGCCAAACCACTTTCACATCGTCGTGCAACAGGGCAGGTATCCGCTCGGCTGGATGATGCAGCGAGCGATGCAGCAGACTGCCCTGATTGTGAAGCGAACGTACGGCAATGACGGCCACGTGTTCGGCGCACGGTATTGGAGTTGTATTTGCTCCGGACCTCGCTATTTACGCCAGGCGATCATTTACACTCATCTGAATCCGTGGAAAATAGATTTGTGCTGCGAGCCAGAGGATTACGCCTGGAGCTCCGCAGCTGCGTTTTACCGACCTGCCGACATGCGACCCTGGGCTCGCGAGGTTGCGGTCGAGAAGGCGCTACTATTGTTCGCTGACAACAGTTTCGATAAGTCGGACATGCTTGCGAACTATCGAGCGCATATCGAATACTGGAAAACGCGCTACAAGACCATGCTTCCCGGAGATTATCTGTTATTCGATCCGCTGCCGGACCCGCGTCGTCCTGGCGCGGCTAAAGGGGATGAGTACTGGTCGATGGAATACGCGCACGTGGTACCACAGGAGCAGCGCGTCGTCGACAGTCAGGACATATCCGAACGAGCTGCGGATATTCTGCGGACGATCGAGCCTGATTGCACTCTCGATATCCTGCGCGCCGCCGGCCGTTCGAAAGCAGCAGCGCGTCCGAGGCGCGAGCTGACTGCTGCGCTGCTCGCGCGCGGGCATCGTAATCGTGCTATTTCGCGTTGCTTGTTTGTATCGCCAGCGTATGTTTCTAGCGTCGCACGCATGGTCCGTGATCGTAGGCCGCCGGATTGAGCTACGATTGCAATGTGTATTTCGGTAACAAATAAACAGTGAAAACAGGCCCCCCGTCTATGGTCTCGGTATACGTTTTCGTCCTCGCGATGTTCATTGGCTTCGAGGTCATCGCAAAAGTGCCGCAGATGCTGCACACCCCCCTCATGTCCGGCTCCAACGCGATTTCCGGCATTGCCATCGTCGGTGCGCTGCTGGTCGCCGGCCGGCCGGAATCGACCCTGACCATCGTTCTCGGTGTCGCGGCCGTCGCGCTGGCCATGATCAACGTCGTGGGCGGTTTCCTGGTCACCGACCGCATGCTCCAGATGTTCAAAAAGCGCCCAACCGATGAATAGCATGCTCAGCGTTCTGGTAGCGCTTTGTTATCTGCTCGCGGCCTCTTTGTTCATCATCGGGCTGAAGCGCCTCAGCTCGCCCGCCACCGCGCGCTCCGGCAACGCGATCGCCGCGCTCGGCATGCTGCTAGCCATTATTGCGACGCTGGTCAACCGCGACATCGTTTCCTTCCAGTGGATCATCGTGGGACTGCTGCTGGGCGCCGTCATTGGTGCGGTCATGGCGGCGCGCGTTCAGATGACCGCGATGCCGCAGCTGGTGGGCATCCTCAACGCCTTCGGCGGCGCTGCCTCCGCGCTGGTCGCGATCAGCGAGTATCTGTTCACGCCGGCAGGCAGGAGCACCGACGTCAGCTTGACCATTATGCTGGCGATATTGATCGGTTCGGTGACGTTCTCGGGCAGCGTAGCGGCCGCTGCAAAACTGCAGGAAATCATTACTGGCCGCGCGGTCGTCTTGCCGTTGCAGAAGACAGTCAATGCGCTGCTATTCCTGGGAATCGTTGCGCTCGGCGGTTACCTGATCGGTGGGCCCTACAATGCGACACTGCTCTGGGTGCTGTTGCTGGCTTCGCTGATTCTGGGCGTGCTGCTGGTGATCCCGATCGGTGGCGCCGACATGCCGGTCGTGATCTCGCTCATGAATTCATATTCAGGGATCGCGGGCGCAATGGCGGGCTTCGTGCTGCGCAACGACGCGCTCATCATCAGCGGCGCGCTGGTCGGCGCATCGGGCATCATCCTGACGCGCATCATGTGCCGCGCGATGAATCGGTCGCTGACCAATGTCGTATTCGGCGCGTTCGGCGCCCAGACCACTGCGCTCGCGGGCGCCAGCGCCAACGGCAGGATCGTGCGCGAGGCGAGCGCTCAGGACGTGGCGGTCATGCTGGCTTACGCACGCAAGGTCGTCATCGTGCCAGGTTACGGCCTGGCCGTCTCACAAGCGCAGCATCAGGTCCGCGAATTGAGCGATCTGCTGGAGCAGCGGGGCGTTGACGTCATGTACGGCATTCACCCCGTTGCCGGCCGCATGCCGGGCCACATGAATGTGCTGCTGGCCGAAGCGAATGTGCCGTATCCCGCGTTGCGCGAGATGGAGCAAGTCAATCCGGAGCTCGAGCATACCGATGTGGCGGTCGTGATCGGCGCGAACGACGTCGTCAACCCGGCCGCGCGCCATGAGCGCTCCAGCCCGATCTACGGCATGCCAATCATCAACGTCGACAAGGCGCAGAGCGTCGTGGTTCTGAAGCGTAGCATGAGTCCGGGCTTCGCCGGCATCGACAACGAGCTGTTCTACAACGAGAACACACGCATGCTCTTTGGCGACGCGCGCAAGAGTTTGACGAGCCTGATTGCCGAAGTGAAGAATTTGTAGGGCGTAGTTACGGCTGTAGCTCACTCAGCCGGATGACTTGCTCGATGCGGATTTGGTCATGCGCATCGCGCACGCTGAGCGTAATCAGCGGATCGCGTGCGGTCCAATCGACGTCGATCATACCGTAGTTCAACGCGGCTACCAAATCCCCCTTGCGATGACGATTCACCTCTGGCCGGGGATTCGACCAGGTGTGCGTCATGCCACTCGACGTCAGATCGTAAATCGGATAACCGACCGGCGTGCCGTCGAGCTTCGACAGCTCCGCAATGTGGCGATCGCCACTCAGGAAAATGACACCCGGCGCCTTCGTGTCGGCTATCAGCTTGAACAGACGGTCCCGTTCAGCAGGAAAATTCGCCCATTTCTCGAAGCGATGATCCTCGGGCACGACCTGGATGGATGATGCGATCAGATGAATTCGCGCATCACTGCCACGCAGCTCCTGCTCGAGCCAGTGCCACTGCTGCTCGCCCAGCACCGTGCCGTTCGAGCCGATCGAATCACGATGATACCGTGTGTCCAGCAGGATGACCTTGACGCCGTCGTGCAGGTAGGACGTATACACGCCCTGCTGTTTGCGGCGCTGGGAATTCGCCGGCTCTCCCAGGAAGTCGAGCAGTGCCTGCTGGCTTGCAGCACGCGCTACGTATTCCTTGCCGCCATCGTTCCGGCCGTAATCGTGATCGTCCCAGGTGCCGATGATCGGGATGATGTTGGCGAATGCGCGATAGGCCGGATGGTTCAGCTGAAGCGAATATTTCGCGCGCATCACGCTCATGCTGTCGGTGTCGGCGTAGATGTTGTCGCCCAGCCAGATGAAGAGCTCCGGCTGGTGCCGCGCCATCACGCGCCACAGCGGCTGCGGCAGCGTCTCACGATTGCACGAGCCGAATGCGATGCGAGTGTAGTCGCTTAGGGATTGCCCGCCCGCCGTCGAGCAGCAGGCGAGCAGGAAGATGATGACGAGTCTCGATCGGATAAGCATACGCCGGAATATGCCAACCCGCGCCCGCTTCGCAATGACCGCAATGATCGCCTGGACCGCAATGACCGCAATGACCGCCGCGCTAAGCCGCGAGCGCCGCCATCCGCTTGCGTACCTGTTCGCCCCACGGCTGAGCGTCCATTGCCGCGAAGATCGAGCGCGCCTGCTGCTCCAACTGTTGCCGCGCTGTGGGCGCGTCCGCGATGACCGCGAGCGCGAGCAGCGTCTCGGCTTCCAGCAGCCGCAGCTGATGCTCGCGTGCGGCATCCAATGCTGCCTCGAGTTCGGTACGCGCTCCCTCGAGGTCGCCTTGCGCGAGGGCGACGACGCCCAGCACGCGCTGCGCCTCCGCGGTCGCACCCGGCTGGCCGAGCTGCCGGTGGCGTTCGAGCGCTTGCTGCGCGCTCGCCAGCGCGGCCTGCACGTTACGGCCGCTGTACAGCAACAGCAGCGCGAGCTCCTGTTCGGCGCGCGCGACATCATCCATGCAGTCCGCCGTGTAGCCCCATGTCATCGCGCGCTGAAAGTGCGCATGTGATTCGTCATCGTGGCCCAGCTCACGAAAAACGATACCGAGATTCTGATGGGATTGTGCGAGGCCGCGCGCATAGCCGAGCCGCAGGTAAGCCGACACCGCTCTCTGAAAGCTCGTGATTGCGTCCTCGAGACGCATCGAGAGGATCGCCGTCACGCCGAGATTGTTGCTGGCGCGCGCGACGAACTCGGGGTTGTCCGCCTCCGTCGCCACACTCACCAGCTCGAACCACGCACGTTCGGCCGCGCGCGCATGGCCCTGCTCGAACAGCAGGACGCCGTGGAGATTGAGCGCATCACACAGCACGCGAGCCCTGCCCTGCGTACGCGCCGCTGCCACCACCTCGCCGGTCAGCTCCAGCAAACCGGTAACCCCACCCACGCGGCGCGCCGAATCCGCGAGCATAAAGCCCTGCTCAGGCTCCTCGATCAGTTGTGCGCCAGGCACACTGCCGAGAAGCTTAACGACTGCGCCATAATCTCGGGTTTGATATTTTTCCCGCGCTGATTTCAGCAGCGCGGAGCCGCCGTCATCATTTATAGCCAGCATTTTATTACTTCTAGTTGACTGCCATGCCGAAGCCCGTGAAGTCGAAGATGTCGGCTTGCACGGCGTCGTCAGACAGTTGGATACTTGGGATCTTAAACCATGGCAACAGCGCCTGTTCCTGTTTCCATACCGCAACGGCCGTCTCCAACACCGCATCAGTCAGGTCAACAGTTCCATCCCCATTAACATCGGGATTGGCACGCGCATAGCTCAGCCGCAACACTGCCGGATGCGAACCGTCGAACTTCAGACCCGACGGTGAGAAACGGACCGCCATGCTTTGGTCGGCTTCCAGCCTCACCGAAATGAGAATCGAGTCACCGGCATTGATCGCGGAGCCGTCCGGCCGTGTGGACAGTGACTGCGCTCCTACCTCGAAGCGCAGAAATGCCTCGCCGGTGTCGCCATAGCGCAGCGACACAGCCCGAGCCTCGCCCTTCACCGCCCAGAAGCTTGCCTGCTTCTCGACCGTGGCGAACGCATCATCATCGAATTTGAGGAAAGTCGGATCGGTAGAAAGCAGATCCTGCGAGCGCGGCGGCAGCACATCGTCGCCACAACCTGTGACCAGGATCGCCACCATGGCGACGACAAAGCACTTCATATGGCCTCCTGAAGGCCGGCCCGGCCGTTTGCCGGAAACCAGTGTCTCAACCCGCCTGTGTGCATACGCCATTCCGCGTAAGAAGTTCTTCTGCGACATAGGGTTGCAACGTTTGGTGAGTACAGCTTTCGGTACTTTTTGCGCGCAGCCCCGCAAATCCGATCCGGCCAACCGGGAGCACAATGGCTGCGTCGAACGTATAATGCGCGCCCTCACTAATGAAATCGGAGTAGTGCATGAAGATGCTGTTGAACGCCGGCTTGTTGCTGCTGGCGACGACGTTCGCCGCGACCACGTCGTCCACCGCACAAGACCGTTTGAGGACGTATCCGGGTTACGAAAGCTATCAGCGATTCATTCGCGAGGTGCCGGCATCGATCAGATCCGGCGCGCTACAGGTCCGGTGGGCGGATACCACGACGATCGAGTACGTGTTCGGCGGCAAGCGTTACCGCTACGACGTGCGCTCGCTCAGCTCGACCGAGATACCGCTGCCGCCGGAGCTGAGTGAGCCGCGGCGCGGTGGCCCGGAGCGAGGCCGGCAATTCGATTCTGCCGAGTCACCTGACGGCAGGCTGAAGGCGTTCTATCGCGACCGCAATCTTTGGCTTGGCAACGCGGATGGCAGCAACGCGGTTGCGATTACCACGGCCGGCAGCGAGAAAGCACGCACGAAGTTCGGCAGCGCCAGCTGGGTGTACGGCGAGGAGCTTGACCAGAACACGGCGATGTGGTGGTCACCGGACGGGACGAAGCTCGCGTATTACGGTTTCGATGAGAGCAAAGTACCCGACTATTATCTGCAGCTGGATCAGACCAGGCTGTACAGCACGGTCGATGTCGAAGCGTATCCTAAAGTCGGTGAGCCGAATCCGGTTGTCGAAATATATGTCTACGACCTTGCCACGAAGCAGAGCACGAAGCTCGACATTCGTGATGGCAAACCATTCGATCCCGATGTGCTCGGATACTACGCATATCATGTCGATTGGACGCCGGACTCGAAGGAGCTGACCATCAATCGCACGAATCGCCGGCAGAACATCATGGAGCTGACGGCGTGCTCACCCGTAACCACCAAATGCCGCGCAGTCGTGCGCGAAGAGTGGCCCACGGCGTGGGTCGAAAACTCGCCGGAGATGCAATACCTCGCGGATGGCAAGCGCTTTATCTGGGCGTCCGAGCGCACCGGCTTCCGCAACTACTACCTGTACGACCTGACCGGCAAGCTGCTCGCGACTTTGACGAATCATCCGTTCGAGGTCAGCAGCATCATCGCGGTGGATGAGAGAGCCGGTACGCTCTTCTACATGGCGCGCAGTGGCGACAATCATATGAAGCTTCAGCTGCATCGCGTTGGACTGAACGGCAGGAACGATCGGCGGCTGACCGATCCGAAGCTGCATCACACGATCAGCGCCGGTCCGGATAGCCGTCGTTTTGTCGACGTCGCGCAAGCGCACGACGTAGCACCCGTCACTCACCTGCTCGATGCGAACGGCAAGGTCTTCGCGCAGCTCGCGACCAGTGATGTGAGCACGTACCGCCAGCAGCCGGTCGAGCTGTTCACGTTCACGGCGGCTGATGGCGTCACGACACTACACGGTCTGCTGCACAAGCCGGCGGATTTCGATCCCGGCCGCAAGTATCCGTTGCTGGTCAGCGTGTATGGCGGGCCGGCTACCAATGGTGCGAGCGAAACGTTCACGACCGCGAGTCCGCTGACCGCGTACGGTTTCCTGGTAGTCACGCTCGATTCACGCAGTGCCGCCGGCCGCGGCAAGCACTTTCTGGATGCGATCTACCAGAAGCTCGGCACAGTCGAGGTCGATGATCAGGCCGCGGGTGTGAAGTCATTGTGCACGCGCGCGTACGTCGATTGCTCGCGGGTCGGCATCTACGGCACGTCGTACGGCGGTTATGCATCCGCGATGGCTATCCTGCGCCATCCGGATGTCTTCCACGCAGCGTCGGCGTCATCGCCGGTGACGGATTGGCGGCACTACGACACGATTTACACCGAGCGCTACATGTGGACGCCGCAGGACAATCCAACCGGCTATGATGAAGGCTCCGCGCTGAAGTACGTCAATCGCCTGAAGGGGCGGCTGATGATCTACTACGGCAGCGCGGACAACAACGTGCACCCGAACAACTCGATGCAGCTGATTCAGGCGCTGCAGCGCGCCGGCAAGTCGTTCGAGGTGCAGATCGGCCCGGACCGCGGCCACACGTCGCTCGGACAGGACCGCATGATGGAGTTTTTTATTGAGAACCTCGTGCTGAATCGGAACGTCAAGGTTTCTTCTAACTGACGTTTAGCCACGCGATTTAACGTGCGCGCTTCAAATCGTACTCGGTAATCGACTTGGCGCCGGGCGTCTCGAATTTCGAGACACCCTTGAGAACCATACCTTGCTTGGACCCCGGAATCGGCGTGCCCGGGTCAGTGAGAATCCGGTTGCCTGGTGGTGACGGTTTCATCTCGTGCACATTGGTTTTCGTTTCCGTGCCGCCCTGGAACGGGAGCGTGCAGCCGCTGCCGAGGTGATTCCTGAATGTCACAATCTCGCGCTTCATCGTGAATTCGATATCGGGGAAATCGATCAGAAAGCGGCCGCCGAAATTCTCCTTTATTTCCACTGGCACTATTGCACTGCCCGCGCGTGAGATCGTGGTCGCGATATCGAGCGAATCGACCATGCAGCCGTCCGTCAGGCTCTTGCGCACCACACGTTCGCGACCATTGCCAGACATGCGCCCCTCGCCACTCGTGCCAGCCACTTTTACTTCGTATCGGAACGTGTCCTGGTTCGCGATGCGTTCACGCACGCCGCTGCCGCCACCTCGGTGCTCCTTGGTTTTGTCGCTTTCGTAGATCATCGTGATCGCGATTGTGCCTTGCCAGCCGCAGGCGGGCACTTCCGGGTCATAAGGCCCCCAGCCTTTCGCTTCCAGCTCGCTCGCAAGTTTCTTCGCGGTCTCCTTCTGCTCGTCCGTGACCTCGCAGGGCAGCTTGTCCTTGTATGCATTGAAGTTCTGCTCGCCGAGCTCGCGCGCTGCATCTACCGCTGCCTTGTAAGCGCCGGCTTGCTCGACATCGAGGCAGTTGTTCGCCGATGCGAAGCTCAGAATGGAATCGATCTGCGCGGGCGTTACCGGCGCGCCGTTCGCGTTCGCATTCGCAGCGTAACGCTTCACGTGCTGCCTGAACCATTTGTGAGCCTCGGTCACCGCCCGCTCGCGCATTTTCTCCAGGTATTGCGCGGAGACGGACTTGAACTCATTGCTCGCGTCGAGGATCTCCTTCAGCTCGGCAGGCGGCTCCTGCGCGGGCGCGGCCACTTTCGGCTTCGCGAGGCGCAGCCGCTTGATCGTCATCGAGTCCGCCCACAGATACAGCACGTCGAGAGCACGCTCGAGTCCGCGTCCTTCGATGCCGAGCAGCGCTGCCTCCCTGTCGATCTCGATCATCTTGCGCACTTCCGGCGGTGCTGCCTTGCCGCCGAGCCGAGCTGCCTTCCTGCCTTCGTGGTAGAGTTTCTTGCCAAGCGTGTCCGTCCAAATAGCGACGATGTCTTTAACGTAATCGAGGCCGTCTGCGTCACCGGGGACCTTGCCGCCGAGCACCTGCACGTCTTTGTCGATAGCGATGATTTCGTGCGCTTGCGGCGGCACTTCCGGCGGCCCGGCCTTCGCGGCCACCTTTCCTTCCCTGTACAATGCGGGAAGCTTCTGGCCCGCATAGATCTCCATGATCTGCTTTGCCTTATCGAGACCTTCCCAGTTCGGCAACTCCAGCTTCTTTGCGTACTTCAGAAGTGCGGTCTTCTCCGTGAGAATAATCTTTTGAACCTCTTCGCGCGGTGACTGCATCGCATTCGCTTTGGCGAGCGCGGCGGCCTCGAGCACCGCGAGCTCGGAGCGCACCCATTGATCAACCGCGGCCGTGGCGGCCGCGAGCTTGCCTTCCTTGATTAGCTCGTCGATCTCCGCGGGCGTTTCACTCAGCTCTTCCTTCGATGCTTTTTCATCGCTGTCCTGCTGCGGCGGCGCTGCCGAGTCGGGCGGCGCGGCTACTTCGAAATCGCATAACGTTTTCAACGTGGCCGCTCCCGCGAACGCGGTCGGCGGCGAAGCCGGGGTGCTGCCGGCCGCGAGGACCGCCGCAAACGCTACGTAGACCGCTATGAATGCAATGCTCTTCATGTAATGCTCCCAGAAAGTTCAACCTGCCTCGATCGGCCTCTCGATAACCAGCTCGATACGACGATTGCGTTGGCGATTAGGGGGTGAGTCGTTCGGAACCACCGGTTGCGTCGCGCCGCGACCTGCTGCACGCAACCGGCCCGGTTCAATGCCGGCACGCACCAGGTACGCGACCACGGCGGCAGCGCGCGCGCCGGAAAGCAGCAGATTGCTCTCCGGCGCGCCCACGCTGTCCGTGTGAGCTTCGACTGTCAGATGTAGTGCCGGCTGTTCGCGCAGCAGCGCGCTGATGGCGGACAACGCGCGGTTCGATTCCGGACGAATCTCGGCCGTTCCGACGTCGAAATAGATGTCATGCACGGCAACGCGGCCGTTCGCCATCAGCTTGTCGAGCATTGCTACTTCTGAACTACCAGTTCGACGCGACGATTTGCCTGCCGGCCTTCCGGCGTGTCGTTCGGACGCGCCGGCTTGCTCGGCCCGAAACCGACGCTCTTGAAGCGATCCGCGCCGACTTTGTACGGCGCACCCGCGAGCGCCGTCACCACGGCCGCCGCGCGCTTCTCGGACAGCGTCTGATTCGCCGCCGCGTCACCTGTGTTGTCGGTGTGTCCCTCGATGGTGAGCTTGAGATCGGTGTGCTCGTTCAGCATGTCCGCGATCTCCGCAAGTGTGCCGCTCGATTCCGGACGAATGCGATCGCTGCCGGTATCGAAGTAAATGCCCTGCACGGCGAGACGTCCATCCGCCATCAGCGCATCGTACATCTCACGACCGCCTGCGTTGATCGAGAAATTGCTGATGAGAATCGGCGCCGGATTGCCGCCGGCCGTGTTCTCGCGCGTGTAGAAATTGATCTGTTTCGTCTGCCAGCGCCCCATGTTCGGCATGTTGGCCACGCGCTTCTCATTCAGATACACCTTCATGTACGCGCCATCAGCGTGAATGCGAATGCGGACGGGCGGCGTGAGGTTGGTATCTTCCCACGTAGCTGCGCTGCGCGCGATGTCGTCTTCGCTGCAGTTTTCCTTGCAGACCGAGAAGATGTTGGTCCCGAGCAGCGTGCGCGGATCGAACTCCGTCGTGTTGCCCTTGCCGTTCGCGACGACGCTTGGAATGCCCAGCCGGATTCCCTGCAAAGCATTGGTGTTGGGCTCGTACCCCTCGTACGCGCCGGGGAACACGTACATGCCCCACCACGGAATCGTGACGTCGAACTCCATCGTCCACCGCTCGGGCAGCGCCTCCGGCAGCGTGATGTGGTAATTCCCGTCCGTCGCGCCGCTCAGCCACCGAGCCCCTTCCCATTCGACAATCTCGTACGTGCCGCCATCGAGCTCGAGTCGCTTCGGGAAGTTGCCGACGCGGTCACGTGAGAAATCTTCCACGAAAATCGGCCGGGCCCCCGGCACGAAATCGAAGTTCGCCCAGGCTCCCTGCCCCGGCTTTGACGTCGGGTTGGCGGAGCCCTTCGTGGCTGCACTGCCGGCGGCC
This sequence comes from Gemmatimonadota bacterium, assembly GCA_052389275.1. GTDB lineage: Bacteria > Gemmatimonadota > Gemmatimonadetes > Longimicrobiales > RSA9 > CBJLQC01. The sequence goes on from JBQTID010000100.1 coordinate 23,075, forward strand.
GCTCCATCGCCGCCATTCGCCGACTTGGCCGCCTTTTCCGCTGCGCATTCCTTCTTGTCGATGTACTTGTCCAGCGTGCAGTCGACTTTCTTATCGACCTTTTCTTCAGCCCGCTGCTTGAGCTTGTCCTTGAGTTTTCCGAACTGCGCCTGCGCGGGTGCCGGCGCAAGACTGCCGAGCACGAGACCACACACGGCCAGCATGAGGATCCGACGGAACATGAAAAGCCTCCCTTTGTTAGTTGCGAGGCTGCGAGACTAACGAAGCGGTGTTATGGCACTGTCACCTGACCGTCATTTCCTCTTATCTTGCCTGTTCTATGCTGTATTTCCGCCTTTTTGGGCAGGCGGCGCTCCAATCCGACGATGGTCACGAGCTTCCCGCCGTCCTTGCCCAGCCAAAGCGACTTGCTTTGCTCGCGTACCTGGCCGCTGCCCGGCCTGCCGGTTTTCATCGCCGGGACAAGCTGCTCGGCATGTTCTGGCCGGATCTTGACCAGGAGCGCGGCCGCGCCGCATTGCGACAGTCGCTGTACACACTGCGGCAGGCGCTCGGCAATGACACGCTCGTCACGCGCGGTGATGGCGAGATCCGCGTGAATCCGGAAATCCTTTCATGCGACGTCGTTCAATTCCGAAATCGGCTTGCCCACGATCCGGCCGCCGCGGCCGCGCTCTACACTGGTGATTTCCTGAGCGGCTTCTTCATTCCAGAAGCGCCCGAATTCGAGCGGTGGCTGGAAGAGGAGCGCTGGCTGCTGCGGCGTGAGGCTGCCTCCGCTGCGTGGACGGTCGCCGAGAGCATGCGCGAGGATGCTGTCGACGCTGCTGCGCGCTGGGCGGCGCGTGCGGCCGCACTCGATCCCTTCAACGAGGCCGCGGTGCGCCGGCTCATGACGCTGCTCGCGAACAGCGGTCATCGCGCGAGCGCACTGGAGATTTATCAGAACTTCGAACGCCTGCTCGCACGTGAGCTGGACACGGCGCCTTCCGCAGAAACCGAAAAACTCGCCGCCTCATTGCGCATTGCGCCGGCAAAAACGAATGGCTCGAGCGCGCCCTCTCTTGAAATCGCAGAACTGCCGAAGCTGAAGCGCAGCCGAAAGCTCCGTTCACACGCTATCGCCATGGCAATCACTATTGCCGTCGCGATTGGGGTTTATCGGTTGGTATCAGCCAGTGACGCGCCCGAGACGATTGCGGTCGGCCCCATTCGCGGTGACGGCGCGCTGCGCGAGATGCTCGCGACCAACCTGGCTCGCGTGGACGGTCTGCGCGTAATCAGCAACACGCGCCTGCTGGAGCTTGCGGGCGGCGACACGAGCGGCGGCGCGCTCGCGCGCGCTGCGCGGGCGGCCAATGCGCAACGGCTGCTCGAGGGCACGTTGTACAAGGATGCCACGGGCGTGCAGCGGCTCTCGCTTCAGTGGGTGACGCTGTCGAACGGACGCGCGAAGCCCGCGGCCGAAGTTCACGAGCGCGACGCGTTCGCGCTGGTAGATGCCGCGACCTCGGCGATTGCACGCTCCCTTTCCCTGACGCCGCCCTCGGCGCGTTTTGCGTCGGTGACCACGCATTCGCTGCGCGCGTACCGTTTGTATGAAGAAGGGTTGCGCTCATACTATCGCGACGAGCGCACGACCGCGGAGCGGCTCTGGCGTGAAGCGGTGCACGAGGACAGCACGTTCGCGATGGCGTTGTGGTATCTGTCGCGGATTCACGATCCGGATCACCGCCATACCGCACGCGCACTGCGGCATGCACAGCACGCATCGGATCGCGAGCGGCTGTTCATCACCGCGTCGTTTCTGTCGCAGATGGATGATCCCCGCACTGTCGCGGTGGCGGAAACCCTCGCGATTCGGTACCCGGCGGAACCGGACGGACATTTTCTGCTCGGTTACGCCAGAATGTGGGGCGGCGACCCGCTCGGCGCGGTGCCGCATTTCCGTACGGTCGTACGTATGGACACGGCCAGCCTCGTGGACGGTCGCGGATTGCGCTGTCGCGCGTGTGACGCGCTCGGCGAAATCGGCACCGCGTTCGGTCTGGCCGATTCGGGAGCCGTACTGTTGCGCTTTGCGCAGGATTGGTTGCGCGTACAGCCGGAGTCACGCGGCGCGTGGGGTCAGCTGTCGTATGCGTACGAGCAGGCTGGCCGCTACGCGGAGGCAATTGCGGCGCGCAGCCGCGCCAACGCGATTCCGCCGGCAAACCACGGCGATCTGAACAACGCGGAAACGCACATGCGCGCCGGCGACTTCGCCGCCGCGGATGCAATGCTGATCGAGCGCATGCGCAACAGCGATGACGAAACCCGTGTCGATGCACTCTTCAAGCTCGCACTCAGTCTGCGCAATCAGCGGCGCTATAATGAAGCGCTGCGCGCTACGCGCGAGCTGCGTCGCTTGACCAGCGATCCGAATCCCATCTACTCCGCGAATCCCGAAGCATACGTGCTGCTGGAAATGGGGCAGCCGCGCGCGGCCGCCGCGCTCTTCGATTCGATCGCGCAGCACCCGTTCACGCCGCTGTCGCGCGCGCGCAATGCACGGGCCGCGATCGGCGCGTTCGCGCGCTCCGCGGAAGCCTATGCTGCCGCCGGCGATACCATCCGTCTGAAGCAGCTGATCGACACCATGCAGACGCTCGGACCGTTGACCGGCTTTGCGCCCGCGCGCGAACAGCACCATCACGCGCGGGGGTTATTGTTGCGTGCGCGCGGCGATCACCACGGCGCGGCGCGCGAGTTCACCGCGGCGCTGGTCTTTCCTGCTAATGTGTGGACGCGTACGCACTACCGCCTTGCCCAGGAGCTCATGGCATTGGGCCGTCATCGCGAGGCAGCGCGCGTGCTCGGTGGCGCGCTGCGCAGCACGGTCGGCGGCGCGGGCTACGGCCTGCCGCAGCGTGAGTTGCACGAATTGGCGGCCCGCGCCTGGACCCTCGCCGGCCGGCCAGACAGCGCGCGCGCACATGCCGATTTCATTGCGCCTGCTCGAACCAGGGTTTATTCCTTCAGCACCCCCTAGACCCAGGACAACCCCATGGCCCGCATCAACGTAGGCGAAATCGACGAGCAGCTGCTCGAATGGTTCGCGCACCGCGCGCATCGTCTCGGACAGACCGAGGAAGAGCTTGCGCGCTCGGTCATTGAGCGCGAGGCGAAGTCCGAGCAGACGTGGCAGGCGCTCGAGGACAATTCCGCGCGCATGCGCGAGCGGCTGAAGAGCATCGGCAAGTACGAGGCGCCGCGCACCATCCGCAAGCACTCCGACCAATAGAGTATGCAAGACAGCATCACACTGATGTTCCTCGTGGCCACCGCGCTGATGGTCGCGGCGCCTGTGCACGCCCAGCAGAAGGAAGCGCCGCCAGTCGTGAATGCGGAGCTTGCGCAGACCGGCGCAAAACTCTGGTCGGCAAAGGCCTGCATGAGCTGTCACACGATCGGTAAAGGCAAAGTGATTGCGCCCGACCTGGCCGGACTGTTCGAGCGGCGTACTGTCGAGTGGGTCAAAACCTGGCTCAAGGAGCCCGAGCCGATGTTCGAGTCCGATGACGCGGTCAAGGCGATGGTGAACGAGTACAACGGGCTCAAGATGCCGGATATGAAGTTGTCGGCTGAAGAAATCGAAGCGCTGATGCACTACATCGCTGAGCAGCAACCCGTACGACCTGACAACTGAAGGCGTAACCGGACTGCGTAACGGCCTCCGAACTATCGAGACGCCATGTCCGGCCTCACCCGAGTTTGAAACCAACGTTTTGCCTCCCTCGTATGTCTTATGTCCGTTGAAACCTTATTCCGTTTTGCACGTGAGCCCCCAAATGAAACGCTTTAGCTACACCCTGGTCGCGCTGTCCCTGGCTGCGTCCCCTCTTCAGGCCCAGACGCCCGGACCGCGCGCTCCCGGCCAGCCGCCGGCGGCAGGCGCAGGTGAGATTCGCGGCAGTGTCGTCGACGCCGAGAGCAACACGCCAATCGCGTCCGCGGCGGTCGCGGTCCGCAGTGCCGCCGACTCTTCGCTGGTTGCCGGCGCGATCGTCAGGCCGGACGGCAGCTTCCGCATCGAGGGACTTCGTCCCGGCACCTACATTCTGCGTCTCACGATGATCGGTTACGCATCGCGCAGCAGCGTGCCGATCACGCTCACGGAAACGGCGCCGCTCCGGAGCCTCGGCAACATCACGCTGACCCGGCAGGCGGTCGAGGTCGCAGCGGTCGAAGCAACCGCCGAGCGCCAGGTTGTGATCGCGCCGGATCGCAACATCTATCGCGTAAAGGATGTCGCACCGGCGGCGGCGAACGCGAGTGACGTGCTCGAGAACGTGCCGTCGGTTGCGGTCGATCAGGATGGCAAGGTCAGCCTGCGCGGCAACGAGAACGTCGTCGTGCAGATCAATGGCCGGCCTACGCCGATTCGCGGGGCGCAGCTCGCTGGCTATCTGAAGCAGTTGCCGTCCAACATGATCGAGCGCGTGGAAGTCGTACCGAATCCGTCCGCGAAGCAGGATCCGGAAGGCATGGCCGGCATCATCAACATTGTCATGAAGCAGGGCGTCGATCTCGGCCGCAGCGGCGGCCTCACGCTGCTCGGCGCGACCAATGACCGTTACTCGGTCGCGGGCAACTTCGGCTATCAGGCCGGCAAGATCGCCTCGATGTTCACGTACGGCTTCAACTTCAACGACAACCATTATGACGGCCTCAACAACCGTACGCGCCTGGGCGCCGGCAAAACGCCGATGTTCTATACGCTGCAGAATCTCGGTGGCACGGACGGCAACCAGGGCCACAATCTCGGCGCGAATCTGGACTACAGCCTCACCAGGAAGGCTGTCGTGTCGGGGACGTTGACGCTGAACCGCCGCTCTTCCGATGCGGAAACGTTCAGCGCCTACACGGAACAGGACGGTAGCCAGACGACGGTCGCGACCTACGACCGTGTGCGTGACACCGAGAACGACAACTGGCTGGCGGACGGCGTGCTGGCCTACAAGCGTACAATGACACCGCAGAAGCACGAGCTGTCGGGCGAGGTGCGCTTCAATCACCAGGCCGATGATGAATTCACTGCGCTGTGGCGGCAGGCCGCAGGCGGTCCGGCCACGCAGACGGAGATCGAGAACAACACGCTGGATGCCGCGACGCGCAATCTCACGGCCCAGCTCGATTATACGAGGCAGCTGAGTGACAAGACCAAGCTGGAAACCGGCTACAAGGGCAACCTTCGTATGCTGGATCGCGACTACGTGGCGCTGAAGGATGCGTTCGGCAACGGCAATTTCGTCCGGGGCGCATCGAGCAGCGAACTGGAGTTCGACGAGTCCGTCAACGCGGTCTACGCCGTGGTCAGTCATGCGCCCAGCAAGAAGGTCGATCTCCAGGCCGGTCTGCGCGCGGAGTACGCATCGCGTGATTTCCAGCTGGCCAACAGCTCGTATCCGTACGATTACACGAGCCTCTACCCGAGCGGCATCGTGAATTTCAATCTGAACGACAAGACCAAGCTGAAGGGAAGCTACTCGCGGCGCGTCCGTCGCCCGGGCACGCAGGAGCTGAATCCGTTCCCGGTCTATTTCGACCAGCAGAACGTGTTCCTCGGCAATCCGAACCTGAACCCGGAATACACGAATTCGTACGAGCTCAGCTTGCAGCGCTCGGGCACGCTCGGCACGCTCCAGGTTTCGCCATTCTACCGCAGGACGTCGAACATTCTCCGCTTTGTGGTCAACACCGCGGACACACTGGACAATCGCGAGATCACTTCAGTCACCTTCCAGAACCTGGACAAGGGCGAGTCGTGGGGCGCGGACGTGAACACGCAGTTCAAGTTCAGCCCGAAGCTCAGCGGCCTGTGGGCGTTCAACGTCTTCAAGATGGTAACGGATGGCGGCAGCGCGTCATTGCTTCAGTCCGACGCCATCAGCTGGATGACGCGCGCCAACCTGACGTGGGTGGTTTCGAATACGACCACGCTGCTCGCAAACGGCATGTACCGTGGACCGCAGGAATTCGAGACCGGCAAGTTCTCGAGCTTCAAGTTCCTCGGCCTCGCTGTACGTCAGAAGCTGCAGGGTGATAAGCTGGTGGGCACGCTGCGCGTGAACGATCCGTTCAAGTGGAACCATTTCATGGTGGAAGTCGGTGACGACAACGTGATCCAGCTGACCGACCGGAAGTTCAATGCCCAGGGAGTTGTGCTGATGCTTCAGTACACCGCGGGTCAGCGTCCGCGCATGCGGGAGCGCCGCCAGGAGGAGCAGCAGGGCGGTACTTCGCCATTCGGCGGTAACTGATGCATTAGCGTGAGAGTGTGAGAATGTGAGAATGTGGGAATGTGGGAATGTGGGAATGTGGGAATGTGGGAATGTGAGAAATGACTCTCACACTCTCACACTCTCACACTCTCACACTCTCACACTCTCACACTCTCACACTCTCATTTCAGCTTCAACCCAAACTTCACCCTGAACTCCGCGACTCCGGCTTCCACACACTGCTCCTGAATATCCGGCGAGCTCGGGTAGCACATCAGAAATCCTTCCGGCGCAGTATAGACGAACAGATCGACGCCGCCGTCTTTTCTCGTGAACAGCATCATGAAGCCGGGTTCCAGGCTGCGGTACAACATGCCTTCGGTGTGACCTACAGTTGAAGATTTGCTGCCGGCTCCACTCACGATCATGTAACTCGGCTCGTTCGTGTCGGTCGCGCGCAACACCTGGAGTGCATGATCGTGCCCGCCCGCGAACAGCATCGGTGGGCCGACTTGACGGAACAGCTGATTCAAGCGATTCAGCAGATCCCGATACGGCAGTGAATTGAGATCTTGCAGCGCGGCGCCCGACTTGTTGAGCAGCCAGCGCACGCCGAACGCCTTGAACAGCTCGGTCAAACCGCCGTGCGCGCTCGCGGAGCGCATTGGATGGTGCGCGCCAATGACAATGTTTCTGCCACGCCCGGCCGACATGGCCGCGTGCAGCCGCCCCATCGTCCTCTCCTTCTCGGCATCATCAGCAGACAGCAACCACCACGCAGTATCGATCAGAATGATGCGCAGCTGGCGGCCGACATCGATGATGCCCGGGCCCGGCGTGGCATTAGCGGGCAGGAACCGCACCTGGATGCCGGCCGCGCGACGTCGTGAGAGAAAATCTTCCTGATTCTTGATGCGCTGCTCACCAGCCGCGCCCGTCAGATTGCCCCAGTCATGGTTGCCCGCTACGAACGCGCCGAACGCCTTGGTGGCGCGCGCATTGGGACCCGACAGAATCCTTACCTGCGTCTCGAGATGAATGGAATCCTGCGGCCATTCCGGATCAGTCGCGTCGCGCAACCCCTTCGGATAGACATTGTCTCCCAGGAACACCACAGAAACGCTCGAATCGCGCGCGAGCGCACGCGACCACCACTCCACATCGCGCGCCATGCGCCGCGGCATTGGACTGCGGTCCCAGAGCGCGGCGCCCATGTCGCCGACGATGAAGACTACGCTTTCGACATCGGCCGGCAGCGGCTCCGGCAGGATGCTGGCAGGTAACCGCGGCAATTCCTTTTTAGCGCAGGTGGCGAGTGCGACACACAACGTCGCCAGAACAATTCGTGTGCGGAATTTCATTCGTCTAGAGCGGTACGCGTATCGCAAGAGGCACCGCCGTGTTGTCCTTGCGGAAAGGGTTCATCCTGCGATTGGGCACAAAGACGCCGAGCGTCGAACCGATTGCCATGCCAATGCCGGCACCGATCGCGCCGCCCGCCCACTTACCTTCCGGCCGGTCCGATATCCTCATGCCGATCAGGTAACCGGCCGATCCGCCCGCCAGCGTGCCGATCGAGCCGTAGACGAAGCCGGTCATCAGACGATCCGGATCCCAGATGCCGAGCGCTGTCCCGGTTGATGCGCCAATGATGACCGGCAACCCCTTCCAGTCGAACAAGTCATTCGCTTCGTGCAGGTAGTCGCCGACCTGTGCCTTCGCCACCACGATGCTCAGCGTGATGTAGCCACCACTCAAAGTACCGGCCACCGCGCCGAACGGACCTGTAATTGCACGTTGCGCATTTGCGACGCGGCTCTGACCGGCCACCATGGCGATGACCACCAGAAATCCAGGCAGTTTTCGAGTTCCTCGCATGCATTGCCTCCCAGGCGCGCGGCAGAACGCAAACATTGTGCAAACCGGCTTAAGTCACTGTGTCTGATAACGTTCCGGGGCTGGATTAGAACTGCGGATTAGAAAATCGGATTAGAAAATCGGATTAGAAAATCGGATTAGAACTGCGGATTAGAACGGCGGTTTAGAACGGCGGTTTAGAACTACGTCGTGTTCCAGTTATCGGTTCTTCCCCTCACTCGTCGAGGGTGAAGCCAACCTTTACGGTAACCTGCCAATGCGCAACGCGGTCGCCTTCAACGTGTCCGCGTGTCGAGCATACTTCGAACCAGCGCATGTTGCGGATCGTTTTGCCGGCGCGCGCAATTGCGTTGCGGACCGCGGCCTCGGCGCTCTCCGCCGATGAGCCCGTGAGCTCCACCGTCTTGTAAACATGATCGGACATTACCCCTCACCTGCAATTATCGAAGTTCAATCCGGTTTTCTAATCCGGTTTTCTAATCCGGTTTTCTAATCCGAAGTTCTAGAATACGTCCACCGCGGATCCCCCCGCACCAACGCAAACTCGCGGTTAGTCGCGAGGTCCGCAACATTGGCCGAGCCTGCCGTTACCGCGCGATCCAGCCACCGAAAAACCGCGGAGTTGTCGCCAAGTACGGCGTAGACCTCGGCGTTCTTCACCTCATCGACCGGTTCGCCGGCGCGCTTCTGCTTCTCCGCGTCCTTGACCAGGTTGATCGCGGCCGCGCTGCGATCCGCGGCCGCGTAAACCTTGGCCATCTCCAGCCGCGCCTCGATACCCGGCGACGGCGCAAGCCTGAATGCATTCTCCGCTGCCTGCGCCGCTGCTTCCAAACGGTTCCTGTGTCTCAGCTCCGCCGCGAGCTGAGCGTGCAGCCGCCAGTTCGCGCTGTCGGCTTCGATCTGTTCCTGCAACGCGGCAACCGCCGGATCTGCATCCTTCGGTTCAGTTTCGTCTGCGGCTGCGCACGCGCACAGCCACAACGCTGCGATTCCGATGCGGCATACACGCCTCATTGCGGTACCTCGGTGTGGGTGGCCGACGACTCGCTTAAGCTGTCAGTCGATCCGTACTTTCGCCACCGATGAACGCGACAGCTGCACCTCCTCGCGCTTTTCCATGCCACCATTCTGATCGACTGCAATCAGCTCGACCTTGTTGTTCGCGTGATCCCGCAGCTCGAAACGCCTGGTCACGCCTGCCGGAATGGCGCCTAGCGCGCTGATGCCATCGCCCAGGTCGAGCGAGACGTTCATCGCATGGGGCATTGAGTTAGTGATGTCGATCAGATAATTGTTGTCGACGCCGACTTGCGCGGGCTGATATGTCCGGCAAGCCGACAGCCCGAGGATCAGGCAGAATGAAAGTAGAAGATTGCGTCTCACGGTTACTCCTCCTTCTAAGTGAGCGACCGCTGTTACTGCAAGATACTTGCGACTGGGAACCGCTAGTAGATGAAAACCTGCGTGCCTACAGGAACCGCGGCATACAGCTCGGCCACATCTTCGTTGTACATGCGAATGCAGCCATGGCTGACCGCGTCGCCAATGGATCCCTCTTCGTTCGTACCATGAATCAGATAGCCGCTGCCCATCTCGAGCTTGTGGGTACCGAGCACTTCGGGCACTTTGCGCTGCTCCGTGCCATGAGGCGGCACGAATACTTTTCCGTCAAAAATGATCTCTTTGCCCGGCGTAAAAGGCCAGAAGTTGCCCATGCGATTCACCCGGCCGACCTGGTTCTGCCGCACTTCGATACGCGTGCTGTCACCTAGCGTGACCTTCGAGGACTTCTTCAGGAACACCGGCTCGACACCGCGCTCCTGCGCGATTTCGAAGTAGTGCCAGTCGGGCGGTGTCCACAATGGCGACGTCGCTTTGCGCACGACCTTGCGTTCACCGACCGGCGTCGTGAAATCGTATTCTTTTCCTTTGTACACGAGCTTCTTGCTGCGACCCACCGCGATCGGCGCCTTGAAGACAACGGTGGTATCGCGCATGAGCCAGAGCGAGCGCCCCTGCGTGGAAATCACAATGCGCGTGCCCCGTTCCTCGAGCGCCTCGCTCCAAACCGATGCGCTCTTGCCGGGCTGGGGCTTGATGAAACCTGGATGCGCTACAACATCTTCCCTGCGCGGCGTTACACTCGCGGGAACTTCAGCTTTCTTTCGCCACGGCAGTGGTAGGCTGGCACAACCGGACACGCAGACCGCGAGGACCGCCACAAACAATCCAGACTTCATTTCCTGTCGCTATCGCTATCGCTTTTCGCTGTCGCTTTCGCCTTCTCGTACCGCGAAAACCGCGAAAGGATTCACCGGAGTGCCGCGCGACCAACGCTTGATGTTGGTGGATCGCAGGATTGCGAAATGCAGATGCGGAATATCGGGTGGGGAGTTGCCGGTCGTACCCACATAGCCGATCGTGTCGCCGCGGGCGAGCGGCATGCCTTCTCGCAGGCCGGCGCGATACCGATCGAGATGCGCATAGGAATAGATGAATCGTTCCGCCGCGTCCGCCGTGTAGATCATGAGGCCGCCGGCCACGCTGCGATGCAATTTGAGGATTCGACCCGCGTCAGCCGACAGAATCGGCGCACCGCGGGGCGCCAGGATGTCGATCGCCCGGTGGATCCGCGTTTCGCCGCGCGGCTGGTAGAACGTGTCGCGCAGCCGCTTGGTGCGCCCCGGCACCGGGAAGAGCAGCCGCTTCTGGCGCAGCTCGGCCAGTATCGATTTGACCGTGTCGGGACGGGGGCCTGAGGAACGTTCTTGAGCTATCGCTGGTTTGATGGCGATGGTTGCCGTCAGCGCCGCCACCAGCACGATTGACGGGGGAAGCCGTAAGTGGTTATCATTTATTGCTGTTAGACGTTCTTTTAGCAACGCTCAATCTCCATGAGCCCGCGGATTAACTTGATGAAAAACGCTCCATCACCCCGCCGCTTCGGGGTTTTTGTCTCTGTCGCCGTGTACGCGCTGGCGCTGACTGCATGCAAGGATGGCACCGAACCCCTGGTGCCCGCCACAATTCAGCTCATCGCCGGTGACCAGCAGTCGGCAGGCGTCGCCTCGGCGGTGCCGGTCGCGCCTTCCGTCAAAGTCGTGACGTCATCGGGTAAGCCGGTGCCCAATGTGCCGGTGACATTCACGGCGGGTGCGCAAAGCGGCGTCGTAATCGGCGGGATTCAGGTCACGAATTCGACGGGTGTTGCAACTGTCACGAGCTGGACGCTCGGGACAAAGACCGGCACCAATACACTGACGGTGACGGTGGAGAATGTGCCGTCGATTTCGATTACCGCGACCACGGCCGCCGGCGCGGCGAGCAGCGTTACGGCTGTCGAGGGAGTGGTGCAGACCGGGGTCGTGGCAAGCACGCTCGTGGTCGCACCGGCGATACGGGTCGTCGACATGTACGACAATGGCGTTCCATCGGTGCCGGTCACCTTCTCGCTCGCAAATGGCGGCAGCATCGAAACCGCGACTACGCAAACCAACGCAAACGGTGTCGCAAGCCCGGGCAAATGGACGCTCGGCACGGGATCCGGCACGCAAAATCTGATCGCGCGCGCCGGCTCGCTCGCAACCCTCAACATCGCCGTGACCGCATTGGCCGACGTGCCGGTGCAGCTTGCTATTACGCGTGAGCCGGCCGCGCCCGGCGCGAGCGGCGGTGCGTTGAGTGTGCAGCCCGCGCTCGATTTCCGCGACCGTTTCGGCAACATCGCGACCAGTGCGACACTGCCGGTGACCGCCTCTGTCGCGATGGGCACAGGTACGCTCGGCGGTACCACCGTCGTCAACGCACAGGGCGGGCGAGTTACTTTCACGGATCTGACGTTCACGGGCAGCGGCTCCGTGCAGCTGCGCTTCGCAGCGCCGGGCATGACCGATGCGACAGCCGCTGCGTTCACCATAGGGGCCGCCTTGCCGTGCGCCGGTCCGACGCTGTCTCTCGATTACGCGCTCGGCCAGAGTGCGCGTTATCAGGCCGATTCATCGGTGATGCCGCGCTGTTTCAGCTTCAGCGCTGCGCGCAATGCGGGCGAGCAGTACCTGGTACTGTTCGAGAACATGTCGCCCAATGGTTCGTATACGAGGGGAGTGTTTCCCGGCTTTCAGAACGACGATGGCACCTTCCAGCTGAGCGTTCAGGCGCGCGGCACAACGTCCTCGACCACGAGCGCTCCGGTAGCTAGCAGCCGCTTCGATGGCGCCACGCCGGCGGATGCCATTCACGGCTGGGACTTCGGTGGCCGGCGCGTCTACGAGGTCGAGCCGAAGATACCAGCGGCCGGTGTCTCGGGCGCCAAGGTGTTGCGCAACGGTTCAATGATCAGCGCCAACAGCATGAGCGCAGCAATCGTGGCGGGCGACACACTCATGGTGGACATGGTCGGCATTCCGCGACTGAATATTCCGGACGCGAGGCAGCGCGCGATCGTGCGGCTGGTTACGCCGGACATCGTAATCGCCGAAGACATCCGTATCGTGAACGGCGATCCGGCTTTCACGCGCGCTGATGGCTCGCGCAACACGCCGATCGCGGAGGCGGATCTTCAGGCTATCGCCGACGAGTACTCACGATACGCTCGCGTTCAGTCCGACCGCTTCTTCCAGAATCGACATAACGGCTCGACCGCTACGAGTCCGGGGCGGCCGGTCGCGGTTCATTCGATGATGTACGCCGACAACATCTGGGGCTACACCTATTCGGTTACCAACAATTTCGTGTGGGATTACTGGGTCGGCGCGACCGGCGGCGTGAATAAGGGTTTGCCCCAGCATCCGCAGCGCGTGGCCGACAATCTCTTCATGCACGAGATCGCGCACATGCGTCACATGGGCCTGCTCGAGCTCAACGGTCGCACCCACCTGCGCGGCAATCGCTGGCTGGTCGAAGGCTTTGCGCGCGCTTCCGAGCGCATGCCGATCGCCATGCGCTTGATGAACAGCGCGGACCCGTCACGTATCGGCAACATCACGCTGCCCTTCAATCCCGCATTCATAGATCCGGCGTCGGGACGGAGCCGGTATTATTACGACGACGTGCCCACATATTTGAGCACTACCTCTAGCATGTACGACGGCTACGCGGCCGCATCGTACGTCTTCGACTACTTCGCCGATCAAGTCGCGCGCGCCGGTGGTAATTGGTGGAGCGCACTGGCCGAGCTGCTGGTTAATGCAGGCACGCAGACGGACGCCGATGCGGTGGTCCGCCGCTATTTGCCAGGTATCGATTTCGGCACGCTGTTCACGCGCGCGCGACTCGCGCTGTATCTGGACGATTATGGTGGGGGCCTGCCCGACTGGACGCAGTATCATCAGTACAATCTGCGCGCGAGCCGGCCACCAGGCGCCAATGCGCAGCTCGATCCGCGTAACATGTTCCCGCGCGTCTCGCCGGGACAGGAGTTCACGGATAGCCGCGCGATCAATGCGGGCGGCTCTTTCGGGTACCTGATCGATGGAACCAATGCGACTAGTGACATGCGTTTCGATTTTACGCCGACGGCGGGAGCGAACGGTGTCGTGTCGATCGTGCGGATCAAGTAGAACGCGGCGGTCATTGCGGTCCGGGCAATCATTGCGACCCGCACGGTGTTAATGCAGAAGTTTTATTACCGTGTCAGCAGCGGCATTCGCGTCACAGTTCTGCCGGCATATGCTCCTGAGCATTCCGATCCTCAGGCGCCTCGTTTTCTATTCGTGTATCACATTCGCATCGAGAACACCGGCGACTACACTGCGCAACTCCTGTGGCGGCACTGGTATATTCACGATGATGTCGAAGGCGACAGTGAGGTCGAGGGTGAAGGCGTGATCGGTGAGCAGCCGGTGCTCGCGCCTGGTGATGTGCACGAGTACGAGAGCTACTGCGTGCTAAAAGGGCCGAGCGGTTGGATGGAAGGCTATTACGAATTTGCTCGGCCGGATAGCACTCAGTTCAGAGTAGACATTCCGAGGTTTCAGCTGCGAGTGTGAGAGTGTGGGAGTGTGGGAGTGTGAGATCTCACACTCTCACATTCTCACAGTCTCTTCAAGCCTGGACGGATCCAAAGAACGCCGCGTGATCATCCTGCACCGCCTGCGACAAAAGCAGATTCATCAGCGGCGCCTTGATGGTCTGCTCTTCGGTCTTCGCTTCCGGGTCCACCGTGAAGCTGCCCTTATCCCACTTCAGCATTGCGCGAAACGCTTCTTCACCCGCAAGCGTCTTGGTTTGCGCGTGGCGCGGATTACCGGCCTGCACGTAGATAACGCCGTCGTCGCCATCACCGGTCAGGAATACGGCAGCCGTGCGCGAATCGTAGTTCAGCACCTGTAACAGCCAACCGAGCGGGAAGTCCTCGATATCGCCCTGCAATCCCGACCACGGCGTAGCATCGCCTTGCTTCGGAACGATCGGCGCGGCTTTGCCTTCGCGGCGGAGAAATGCTTCGACAGTTGCCTTCAGCTCCTCGAAGCTCGCGCCGCGGCTCAGACAAACATCGACGCCGGCCTCGAGCAATGAGACCCGGCTGCTCACACCGGCATCACTCACGACCACCGGCAGCATCGCAACGCGCACCGTCTCACGGATCTCGTGCACCAGAGTCTTGATCTCTTCTTCATCCATGTCGGCGGAGATGATGATCGCGGAGAGTTTGCTGCGCTTGAAGCGTTCGCGCGCCGTGGCGACGTCGAATGCAGCTTCGGCAAGATAGCCATGCGAACAAAGCTTGGTCGCCAGCACCATCGCGCGTGAGTCATCCGAATCGACAATCAAAACGTGATGACGTAACCCGAACCGCAGCCCGCGCCAATCCGAGCCCTGCAATACGCGCTGTAGCACGTTGACGACGTTCGGATCGTACTGTTTGCCGGCGCCGCTCTTGATGTCATCGAGCGCCGCGGGCACACGCCGCGGCAGCCGGTGCGGCCGCGCCGAAATCATGGCGGCAAACGAATCCGCCACTGCCACAATGCGCGCGCCCAGAGGAATCGCTTCACCCACCAGACCATCCGGATAACCACCGCCATCCCAGCGCTCGTGGTGATGACGAATCACATCGCGCACCATTGCCGGCAGACTTACCGATGCCAGCAGC
>JBQTID010000101.1:0-23786 GCA_052389275.1 Gemmatimonadota bacterium
AGTGTGGCGTGCAGGCGTTACACGATCACGGCCGCTCGCTCAAGCAGCGGTTGCGTGATGGCTTCGCATCTTTGCCAGGCGTGCGAGTGCTTTCACCGGCAGCGCCCGAGGGCGTTCCGCTTGTCACCATTGTTTGTGATGCCGTGGATGTGCCGACGCTCGCCGCGCGCATCGATCGCGAGCACGGCGTGTTGACGCGTCCGGGTCTGCATTGCGCGCCCGAAGTTCACAAAGTGCTCGGCACGGAGAAGACCGGAGCCGTGCGCTTCTCGCTCGGCTGGTCGACAACGGCGCAGGACGTTGATCGCGCGATCGACGCGGTAGCTCAAGTCACGGGTGCCGGCAAGGTGTATCTTGGCGCGCATGTCGGTGAGGCTGCACGCGCATTGGATACGGGACCTGACGCCTGAGACTATTCGTCGCGGTGAATCTGCCTGACGCCGAGAAGGCCAGACTCGGTGCGGTGCTGGAGCAGCTGCGCGCCACCACGCTGCCATTCCGCTGGGTCGAAGCGGATTCACTTCACATCACACTGAAATTTCTCGGCAATGTGGCCGACGAGCGCTGCGCTCAGATTGCGGATGCGCTCGAGCGTGTTGCACGCGGAGTTGCTTCATTCGACGTCGAGATCGGCGGCTTCGGCGCGTTTCCGTCGCGCGCGCGACCGCGCGTCATCTGGATTGGGGTCAACGGTCCGCCCGCGCTGTACGAGTTGCACGAACGCGTGGACAAAGAGCTCGAGCCGCTCGGCTTTGCACGTGAAGAACGACCGTTCAGGCCGCACCTGACACTCGGCCCGATCAAAAACAAAGCCCGCATCAATTCCGCGGAGCTGGATCGAACCACCTCCTCCATCGTGTATAATGCGGTAATCGGCGTCGAGTCGATCGACCTGATGCGCAGTCATTTGAGCCCGCGTGGCGCGAAGTATGAAAGGATCGCACGGAATGGGTTGTCTAATTAGATCCGTAGTCAGCTTTGTCCTGATCGCAGTCATAGCCGTTTTTGCGTTTTTGAACCGTGACCGCATTGCGAGCGCATGGCATGATTTGCGTGGCGGCGAAGAGCCGGTGCTGCCGTCACCCGAGCTGGCGGCGGCCGCCGATCGCAAGCTCGACGATCTGAAAGACGGCCGGCAAACTTCAGTCGCGTTGACCGAGCTCGAGCTGCAGAGTCTGCTGCTCTTCAAGTATCGGGAGCTGTTGCCGGCATTCATCGATGCACCGAAGATCGAGCTGAACAACGACAAGATCGAGATAACCGGGCGCGTGCCGGTCGATCGGCTGCCGTCGGTCAGTGAGATCGGCGAGGCGGCGACTTTCCTGCCGGACACGACGGAGATCGCGGTGGTCGGCGAGCTGCTGCCCTTGAACGGCCGGCGCGCCGCGCTGGCGGTCGACAAGGTGAGCGCGGCCCGCATTCCGCTGCCGCAGCGCTTGATTCCGGGCGCGCTGCGCAGGCTTGGGCGCAAGGATGAGCCCGGTCTGCCGAAGGATGCGCTGGCGATACCGCTTCCGCCCGGCGCGGATGCCGCTTACGTTCGCGGCGATTCGCTCGTCTTTGTGGCAAACGGACGCAACTGATCATGGCCCGACTCCTGGTTGTCGACGACGAAGAAGGCATCCGCAAAATCCTGCGGCAGGTCCTCGAGTACGAGGGGCACGACGTACGGGTGGCGAGTGGCGGCGGTGAAGCGTTGTCGACCTACGGCGAATTCAAGCCCGATCTCACCTTTCTCGATGTGAAGATGGCCCGCATGGACGGGCTGGAAGTGCTCGACCGGATACGGGAGCAGGACCCCGGCGCCGTCGTCGTCATGATCAGCGGCCATGGCACCATCGAGACCGCAGTCGAGGCAACGCGACGCGGCGCGTACGATTTCCTGGAGAAGCCACTCGACACCGACCGGCTGCTGGTCACGATCCGCAACGCACTGCAGCAGCGCGGACTAGAGGAGGAGAACGCGCGTCTGCGCGGCGAGGTCGAGAGCAGGTACGAGATCGTCGGTCGCAGCTTCGCCATCCGGGCGCTGCTCGATCGCATCGAGAAAGTCGCGCCGACCGATGCGCGCGTCTTGATCGCAGGTGAGAACGGCACCGGCAAGGAGCTGGTTGCCCACGCGATCCATCGTCTGTCCGCGCGCGCGGATCAGCAATTCATCGAAGTGAACTGCGCGGCCATGCCGTCGGAGCTCATCGAGAGCGAGCGGTTCGGCCACGTGAAGGGGTCATTCACGGGCGCGGTGAGTGACCGCCCCGGCAAATTCGAGCAGGCGCATGGCGGCACGCTGTTTCTCGACGAGATCGGTGATATGAGCCTTGCCGCGCAGGCGAAAGTGCTGCGCGCGCTGCAGGAAGGCATCATCACACGCGTCGGCGGCGAAAAACCGATTCGCGTGGACGTGCGCGTGATTGCCGCGACCAACAAAAACCTGGAGAAGGAGATCGAGGCGGGGCGCTTCCGCGAAGATCTGTTCTTCCGGCTCAACGTGGTGCCGATTCAGGTGCCGCCACTGCGGGAGCGGCGCGAGGACATTCCGATGCTGGTCCGGCATTTCGTCGACAAGGCGGTGGTCGAGCAAAGGCTGCCGCCACGCACCTTCACCGATGACGCGCTCGAGCGGCTGGAGCGCATGGAATGGTCCGGCAACGTGCGCGAGCTTCGCAACACGGTCGAGCGGCTTCTGATCCTCGCGCGCGCGAACGAGATCACGGTTGCCGACGTCGAGCGCCTGGTCGGCGGCGCCGGCGCGCAGACGGGCGGCGCACTGAGCGGCGATCTGCTCACGGCCGGCACCTTCGCGGAATTCAAGGAGCGGGCGGAACGTGCGTTCATTCTTGCGAAGCTGCGCGAGCATGACTGGAACGTTAGCGAGACCGCGCGCGCGATCGACATGCCGCGCTCGAACCTTTACAAGAAGATCGAGCGGTATGCGCTGGTGCGCGAGGACGCGTAGTTCCACGCAAATCTGCGTAACCTGCGTGGAACTAGCGATCCGCTTAACCAATCCGTAGAATCCCGCGCATGAGCAAGAAATTCCAAAACTACATTGCCGGCGAGTGGGTCGAACCCGCGAGCGGCGAATATTTCGAGAATAGAAATCCGGCGAATACGAACGATCTGATCGGACTTTGGCCGCGCTCCAATCAGGACGATCTCGAAAAAGCCGTCGCATCCGCGAAGCGCGGCTTCGAAGTGTGGCGCAGAACGCCGGCGCCGTTGCGGGGCGAGGTGCTGCGCCGCGTTGGTGATTTGCTGACCGACAGAAAAGAAGAAATCGCGCGCGCGATGACACGCGAAATGGGCAAAGTCCTCAAGGAAACCACGGGCGATGTGCAGGAAGGCATCGACACGGCCTACTACGCTGCTACCGAAGGGCGCCGGCTGTTCGGGCATACGGTGCCGAGCGAGCTGCGCGACAAATGGGCGCTGTCGTATCGCCGGCCGATCGGCGTGGCCGGACTGATCACTCCATTCAATTTCCCGCTGGCGATTCCGACCTGGAAAATGTTTCCCGCGCTCGTGTGCGGCAATTCGGTGATCATAAAACCCGCCGAGGATGTGCCGCACACCGTGACGCTGTTGATCGAGACATTGATCGAGGCGGGCATGCCGAAAGATGTCGTCCAGCTGGTGCATGGCTTCGGCCACGAAATCGGGGCGGGCATCGTCGAACACAATGAAGTGCCGGTCATTTCGTTCACCGGCTCTACAGCGGTCGGCTCCGTGATCGGTGCGACTTGTGGCCGCATGCACAAGCGCCTGTCCCTCGAGATGGGCGGCAAGAACGCGCAGATCGTAATGTCAGACGCGAACCAGGAGCTCGCGCTCGACGGCGTGCTGTGGGGCGCTTTCGGTACTACCGGCCAGCGCTGCACGGCAACCAGCCGGCTGCTGCTGGAGGACGCGATTCACGACGAATTCCTCGAGCAGCTCGTCGCCCGCGCAAAACAGTTGCAGCTCGGCCCAGGTCTCGAGGATGGACCGGAGGTAGGGCCGCTGATCAATCAGGATGCGCTCGACAAGGTCACGAGCTATGTCGACATCGCGCGCGCCGAAGGTGACGAGGTGCTGTGCGGCGGCCGTCGCGCCGAAAGCAAAGGACTCGAGAACGGCTTCTTCTACGAGCCGACGATTCTGCGAGGCGTACGGCCGGGGTCGAGACTGGCGTGCGAGGAAGTCTTCGGTCCGGTACTGAGCGTGATCCGCTTTTCCGAGCTGGACGAAGCCTTCCGCATCAACAATGAAGTCGAATACGGCCTGTCCAGCTCGCTCTACACGACCGACGTGCGCAACGCGTTTCGGGCGATGGCCGAGCTGGACAACGGTATCACCTACGTGAATGCCCCGACCATTGGCGCCGAGGCTCACATGCCGTTCGGCGGGGTAAAGAAAACGGGCAACGGTCATCGTGAGGGCGGCTGGGAAGTCTACGAGTTTTATTCGGAAACGAAGGTTTGCTACGTAGACTTTTCCGGCAAGCTCCAGCGCGCCCAAATCGATACCTATGAAGCAGCGCCCTATTAAAAGGACCGGGGCAGGCCTTCACTTCTCCAGGCATTGTCTCGGATTGCAAAGGTGCAGGTTAGAAGTGAAGACCTGTCCCCGGACATTATCAATTGACATGCAAAAGCACTTCGGCTAGGATTTTACGTGGCTGTTCAACGTGGAACTCGCCGGTCGCCCTCAGACCGAGAGACGGACAACAAGCAAACCAGCGCAACCGCTTCGACGCGCAAAGTCAGCGTGGGTCGATGGGCTTGGGAATGGACCAAGTCCATTGTCATTGCGTTTTCGCTGTTCCTGGTGATTCGAACATTTCTCGTCGAAGCGTTTCGAATTCCCACAGGCAGCATGGAAAACACGCTGCTGGTCGGCGATTTTCTGCTGGTGAACAAAGCGGTTTACGGCGCGCAGCTGCCGCTGGTCAGCTCGCATCTGCCGGCGTTCAAGGAGCCGACTCGCGGCGACGTCGTCGTCTTCGTGCCGCCGCACGAGCCGGACAAGAATTACGTGAAGCGCCTGGTCGGCATCGCGGGTGACACGCTCGAAATGCGCAACAAGGTTCTTTACCTGAACGGCAAGCCGCAATTCGAGCCGTACGTCGGGCACACCGATCCGAACAACGATGTGTATGCGCCGACCATGTATTGGCAATGCGATTACCGGCCGGCACAGGCCGAGCAATCGGATTGCAGGCCGACTCGCGACAACTGGGGCCCGGTCGTAGTGCCGCCGAATCACTTCATGATGCTGGGTGATAATCGCGATGATTCCGAGGATTCGCGCTACTGGGGCTTTGTCGAGCGCGACGCGGTGAAGGGCAAGCCCCTCTTCATCTACTACTCCTTCGATTCGAGCAATTTCAGAGTATTCCCATGGATCACACAGATCCGCTGGGGCCGAATCGGGGGCTCGATCAGTTAAAGCACCTTTGATAACGCGCCGCGCAAGGCGCTGCTCATAAAGCTCGAGCTGGGATAGCATCCGTGCGCATAGCACATATACCGGCTTTCAACCCTACTCCGCCGTCTGGAGCGTCGTATGAGCTTTACGACTAGTCGCAGGGGAATGTACGAGGAAAGTTCCCTTGATCAGTACCTGAAGGAAATCAGCGCCTATCCGCTTCTGAAACGCGAAGACGAGATCGACCTCGCCCAGCGCATCAAGAAGGGTGAAGAGGAAGCACTCGACAAACTCGTTCGTTCCAACCTCCGATTCGTTGTCTCCGTCGCCAAGAAATACCAGAACCAGGGCGTCGCGCTCGGTGATCTGATCAATGAGGGTAACCTCGGTCTGATCCGTGCCGCGCATAAGTTCGACGAGACCAAGGGAATCAAGTTCATATCGTACGCGGTGTGGTGGATCCGGCAGGCCATCCTGCAGGCGCTGGCCGAGCAGAGCCGGATCGTTCGCGTCCCGCTGAACCGCGCCGGCGCGCTGCATCGCATCGGCAAACGCTCGAGCACGCTTTTACAGGAGTTGGGTCGCGAGCCGACCGTCGAGGAAATCGCCGACGAGCTCGATCTGACACATGAAGAAGTCCAGCGCACGCTGGCCATATCCCAAACGCACCTCTCACTCGATGCGCCGCTGACCCCGGGCGAAGACAACCGCCTGCTCGACTATCTGCCCGACCAGTTCTCCTCCGGCCCCGATGACGAGACCTACGAACGCGCACTTTCGGGCACGATCGACGAGGCGCTTGGTACGCTGAAAGAGCGTGAAGCGAAGGTCCTGCGTCTATATTTCGGGCTGGACGGGTCGGACCCGATGACGCTCGAGGAAATCGGATCGCTGCTCGGCATAACGCGCGAGCGCGTACGGCAGATCAAGGAGAAGGCCCTGGTAAGACTTAGGCACGCCTCGAGAGCCCGGTTCCTGGAGACTTTTATGCAGCAGTAGTAATGGGATCATGGGAGCATGGGTGACGCCGTGTCCCATGCTCCCATGCTCCCATGCTCCCAAGTTGACGTTCCCGCCCAAAAGCCGTATCTTTCAAAGCTGTTTCTGATACCCGTAAAGCAAGAGAATGAAGACATTTACCCCAAAGGCCACCGACGTCCAGCGCAAGTGGTGGGTCGTTGATGCCGAAGGAAAAGTACTGGGCCGTCTGGCCAGCGAGGTCGCGCAGATTCTGCGCGGCAAGCACAAGCCGATGTATGCGACGCACGTCGATACCGGCGATTTCGTCATTGTCGTCAATGCCGAGAAAATTCGCTTGACCGGCACGAAGCCCGAGAAGAAGGAGTACTTCCGCCACACGGGTTATATCGGTGGCGAGAAGTTCATTCCCTTCAAGGAAATGATCGAGACGCACCCCGATCGCGTGATCGACCTCGCGGTCAAGGGCATGCTTCCCAAGAACAATCTGGGCCGGCTGATGCGCCGCAAGCTGAAGGTTTACCGCGGTCCGACGCATCCGCACGAGGCACAGCAGCCGAAACAGCTGGAGATCTGATACAGATGGCGAACGAGCTACAGTACCACGGCGTAGGCCGCCGCAAGTCGAGTGTTGCCCGCGTCTGGATCCGTCCGGGCAGCGGCAATTGGGAAATCAACGGTCGCACCGCGGATGATTACATTCCGCGCGGCTCACTGCTGGGGCATGCGCAGGAGCCGCTGGTCGCAACCAATCTGGCGGGCCGTTTCGACGTGAAGGTCGCAGTTGATGGTGGCGGCATTACCGGTCAGGCCGGCGCGATTCGGCTTGGTCTGGCGCGCGCGCTGCTGGAGTACGATGGCGAGCTGCGCAAGGCGCTGCGCGACAAGGGTATGCTCACACGCGATCCGCGCGAGGTCGAGCGCAAGAAGCCGGGTCGCCCGGGAGCGCGGAAGCGGTTCCAGTTTTCCAAGCGTTAATAGGGATTGTGTGAGTGTGAGACTGTGAGAGTGTGGGACAACAATCGCACATTCTCACAATCGCAAACTCCCACATTCTCAAATAATCAGGCTCCCTGACGTTCTGTGGGTCCTCTCGCTGAGGAAGCAGACCGGATGACGGGCGCCGAAGCATAAAAAACCCAATTGCAAGGTAAATATGGCAGAACTGAAGGATCTCCTCGAGGCCGGCGTACATTTCGGCCATCAGAGCAGTCGTTGGAATCCGAAGATGAAGAAGTTCATCTTCGCATCACGCAACGGCATTCATATCATCGATCTCCAGAAGACACTGAAGTCACTCCAGGAAGCGCAGCGCGCGGCCCGCGCTGTGACGTTGAGCGGCGACCGCGTGCTTTTCGTCTGCACCAAGAAGCAGCTGCGCATGATCGTGGAGCAGGAGGCGACGCGCTCGGGCAGCTTCTTCGTGACGGAGCGCTGGCTGGGCGGCATGCTGACGAACTTTTCGACGATCAAGAAGCAGATTCGTCGCCTGAAGGAGCTCGAGCGCGGTCTGGACGAGGGCGCCTACGAGTTCTACACGAAGAAGGAGCAGCTCATGCTGCGGCGTGAGCGCGAAAAGCTGGAGAAGTACCTGAGCGGTGTGAAGGACATGGGCCGGCTGCCGGGCGCGATTTTCGTGGTCGATGCGAAGAAGGAATCGATCGGCATCAAGGAAGCGAACAAGTTGGGGATACCGGTCATTGCGATCGCGGATACCAACGCCGATCCGGACGTCATCGACTACCCGATTCCGGGCAACGACGACGCGATCCGCGCCGTGTCGGTCATTACGGGCGCGATCGCGGAGGCGATCGAACAAGCTCGGCGCGAGCTGCCGCCGGATGCGCGTCGGCGCGCTGACGAGTCGGAAGCGACGTCGTACTCGACCGAAGGCGGGCTGACGCAGGATGCGCCGTCGGAAGATCGCACGAAGCGGAAGCGCCCGCGTCGCAAGCGTCGTCCGCGCGCCGACGTGATCGCCACGATGCGGCATGAGGGCGAAGGCGAGGCAGCAGGCGGCGAAGCCGAAACGGCGCCTGAGGGCGAGTCCGCGGAAGCGTAGACAGTCGCTCGGAATCAAGCGCAAAATCACGCGCTGCAGGGCTCTCGGCGCTGCAGCGCGTTTTTATAAACGAACGGGGATATAATGGCAACCGCAATTTCAGCAGGCATGGTCAAAGAGCTGCGCGAGCGTACCGGCGCGGGGATGATGGAATGCAAGAAGGCGCTCGAGGAGTCGAACGGCGACATGGAGCGCGCGATCGACTTGCTGCGCGCGAAGGGAGCGGCGAAGGCCGCCAAGCGCGCGGATCGCGAAGCGAAGGAAGGCGCGGTCGCAGCGTATGTACACATGGGCGGCAGAATCGGCGTATTGGTCGAAGTTGGTTGCGAGACGGATTTCGTGGCGCGCAGCTCAGACTTCCAGACGCTGGTGCGTGATGTCGCGATGCACATCGCCGCGGCGAATCCGCTCGCGCTGACCGCGGACGACATTGCGCGCGAAGTGGTCGAGCGTGAGCGCGCGGTCTATCTCGAGCAGGTGAAGCAGGAAGGCAAGCCGGAAAAGCTGTGGGACAAGATCGTCGACGGTAAGCTCGGCAAGTTCTACAAGGAGAGCACGCTGCTCGATCAGCCATTCGTCAAGGATCCGGACAAGACCATCAAGGATTACGTCACGGAAGTCGCGGCCAAGACCGGCGAGAACGTGGTGATTCGCAGGTTCGTCCGATTCGCTCTCGGCGAGTAGATTAGGCGCCTGGTCATTCAGACCAGGCGTTTTCTCTAATAATGATTATGACTGAAAAGCTCAAGTATCCGCGCGTAGTGCTGAAGCTGAGCGGGGAAGCGCTGGCGGGTGAACAAGGTTTCGGCATCTCGCCGCCGGTCGTCGATCAGATGACTGACGAGATCAGGACGCTACACGCGAACGGCGTCAGTATCGGCCTGGTCCTGGGTGGTGGCAACATCGTGCGCGGCACGGAAGCGAGCCAGCAGGGCATGGATCGCGTGCATGCAGACTACATGGGCATGCTTGCGACAGTGATCAATGCGCTGGCCGTGCAGGACATGCTGGAGCGCAAAGGCATCGACACACGCGTTATGACGGCGATTCGGATGGAAGCGCTCGCAGAACCTTACATTCGCCGCCGCGCACTTCGCCATCTCGAGAAGCGGCGCATCGTCATCTTCGCGGCGGGCACCGGCAATCCCTACTTCTCGACCGACACCGCGGCCGTGCTGCGCGCGATCGAAATGGATGCGGACGTGCTGATCAAGGCGACCAAGGTGGAGGGTGTGTATACCGCGGATCCGGCCAAGGATCCCAATGCGGAATTCATCCCGCGCCTGTCATTTCACGACGTGCTCACGAAGGAGCTGGGCGTGATGGACGCCGCGGCCGTGTCGCTCTGCAAAGACAACGATCTGCCGATCATCGTCCTGAATATTCACCAGCGCGGCGCCGTGATGGCTGCCCTGCGTGGCGAACCGATGGGCACGCTGGTATCATGAAGCGATAGCGAGAACTCGAACCCCGTACTGACATATGCTTTCCGTAAACGAAGCTCGTAGTCAAATGGAAAAAGCCGTCGACGCGATGCGGCGCGAGTTTGGATCGGTTCGCACCGGCAAGGCTTCGCCCGCGCTGCTGGACACGGTGCGTGTCGATGCGTACGGCTCGAAGATGCCGATCAGTCAGGTAGCTACCGTCTCCGCGCCAGAGCCGCGTCTGTTGCTCGTGCAGCCGTGGGACAAGGGTCTGCTGTCGACCATCGAGAAAGCGATTCAAACGGCTGAGCTGGGCTTGAATCCCGCGAACGACGGCAACGTCATACGGGTGCCGATTCCGCAGCTCAATGAAGAGCGGCGCAAAGACATGGTCAAACTGCTGCACAAGCTTGCGGAAGAAGGCCGGGTCGCGATTCGCCACGCGCGCCAGGAAGCGAACAAGGAAATCAAGAAGAAGCAGGGCGCGCACGATATTAGTGAGGATGATGCGCATCGCCAGACCGACCAGGTACAGAAGCTCACCGACGAATACATCGCGAAAATCGACCAGCTCCTCAAGTCCAAAGAGCACGAGGTGATGGAGGTATGAACGAACCCCTTCCGGCGCACATTGCCATCATCATGGATGGCAATGGCCGGTGGGCGAACTCACGCGGGCTGCCTCGCTTTCGCGGCCATTCCGCAGGTATGCAATCCGTCCGCAAGGTAGTGGAAGCTGCGGTCGAGATCGGCATTCCGTACCTCACGCTGTACGCGTTCTCGCAGGAGAACTGGCAGCGGCCGGCCGCCGAAGTCGCCGCCCTGATGAAGCTGCTTCAGCATTACGTGCGCAAGGAGCGCGATGAGCTGATTCGGCAGGGCGTGCGCGTAAAGGTGTTCGGCAATCTGGACCGCTTGACACCCGGGGCGCGCTCAGCCGTCGATCACATCGAGCAGCGTACCCAGCACGCCAAGCACATGCAGTTGAATCTCATGATCTCGTACGGCAGCCGTGACGAGATTCTGATGGCTACGCGCAACCTTGCTGATAAGGTGCAACGCGGCGAGCTGGCGGCCGCCGACATCGACGAAGCGGCATTCTCGGGCGAGCTGTATACTGCCGGCATTCCGGACCCCGACCTGCTGATTCGCACATCGGGTGAGTTGCGCATCAGCAATTTCCTGCTCTGGCAGCTCGCCTACACCGAGCTGTACATCACGCCCACGCTGTGGCCGGACTTCCGGCGCGAGCATCTGGTCGCCGCTATCCACGAGTATCAGAAGCGCGAGCGTCGCTTCGGCCGCGTTACGCCGGTTTAAAAGGAAATGCCGAGCGAGCTGACCAAAAGGGTCGCGGTCGCGGCCGTTGGCGTTCCATTCGCCATCTTCATCCTGTATCTGGGCGGCTGGCCGATGGCGATCGTGCTCGCACTGATCGCGGGCATGGGCGCGCATGAGTTCGTTCGGATAGCCCGCATCGGCGGCGTGCATCCGCAACCCGCGCTCACCATCGGCGCGGCCGTGTTATTCGTCCTGGTCGCGGCGCTGTTGCCGACACCGAGTCGCGCAGCGCCGTATCTGTGGCTGCTCATCACCACACTACTGGTGGTTGGCGCGACCGCGATCATCTGGACGCGCGGTGTCGAAGGCAGGCCGCTCGCATCGGGCGGCGCCGTGTTGCTAGGCGCGCTGCTGACCGGCGGCACGCTCACTTACGCCGTCTTTTTGCGTGAAGCGCTCGCGCACTCGCCCTATCGCTTCAGCGGCGGTGAGCTCGACGCATTCGTGACCGGCAGCTGGGCCGGATTTTCACTGGTCGCATTTCCGCTCGCCGTCACCTGGATCAATGATACCTTTGCATATTTCGGTGGCCGCAGGTTCGGCCGTCACAAGCTGATTCCGCGTGTGAGTCCGGGAAAAACCATTGAGGGCACGATCTGGGGATTGGTTGGTGCCATTCTCACATCGATCTTTTTTGCGACCGTCATCTTCAGCGATTGGCTCGGCATGCCCGTGGGCATTATTGCAGCGGTGATCGGCGGCGTGCTGATCTCAGCGGGCGCCGTGCTCGGCGATCTGGCCGAATCGCGGCTCAAGCGCGAAGCCGGCGTCAAGGATTCGGGTAGCTTGCTGCCTGGACACGGCGGCGTGCTCGACCGCTTCGACGCGTTGTATTTCACGATTCCGATTGCCTACTGGTTTCTGTTCGTCGTGATGCGGCTCGACGGAGGTTTGCGGTGAGTCTCGGCGTTGCTCTGCTCGGGGCGACCGGCTCGATCGGGCGCAGCGCGCTCGCCGTCCTGGACCGACACCGCGATCGTTTCCGCGTGGTCGCGCTCGCAGCGCATCGCAATGCCGCGGAGCTGGCGCAGCAGGTCGACCGCTTTCAGCCGGAATGTGTTGCGCTGGTCGAGCAGTCCGGCCAGGCGGGGTTGATAGCCGCGGCTACGCATCCCAAAGTCGACATCGTCATCAACGCGATCGTCGGCGCGGCCGGTCTCGAAGCGACGCTCGCCGCGCTGCAGGCGGGCAAGCGCCTCGCACTCGCCAACAAGGAATCTCTGGTGGCTGGCGGTCCGCTGGTCATGCGCGCGTTGCGCAGCGGCGGCGGCTCACTCGTTCCCGTGGACAGCGAGCACAGTGCGATTCTGCAATGCCTGCGCGGCGCGCGTGAAAAAGAAGTGCGTCGCATTATCCTCACCGCGTCAGGCGGCCCGTTCCGCAACCATTCACTGCACGAGCTCGAAGCGGTCACGCGCGAAGATGCACTGAGGCATCCGACCTGGGACATGGGCGCGAAGATAACCGTCGACAGTGCGACGCTCGCAAACAAGGCGCTCGAGGTGATCGAGGCCCATTTCCTGTTCGACGTCGACTACGACAGCATTGATGCGGTCGTCCATCCGCAATCCATCATTCATTCCATGGTCGAGTTCGCGGATGGCTCGGTGCTCGCGCAGCTGGGCTTCCCGAATATGGAGCTGCCGATCCTGTATGCCCTGACTCACCCGGAACGGCTGGCAGACAGTGGCACGCGCGCATTCGACCCGGTCACTGCCGGAACGCTGACGTTCGAGCCGATCGATACCGAGCGCTTCGGCGCGTTCAGGCTCGGCATCCAAGCCGGCCGGACCGCAGGCACCGCTCCCGCGGTATACAACGCAGCGAACGAAGTCGCGGTGGCCGCTTTTCTGGCCGACGATTTGCCGTTTTCGGCGATCCCTGAAATCATCGATGCCGCGCTCGAAGCACATGCGCCGCAGCCGGTTGATTCACTCGATGTCGTGCTGGAAGCCGACCAACAGGCGCGTGAGGCCGCGCATAAAATGATTAGAAAGGTTCAATGCTGATCACCATCCTCGCCACGGTCGTTGTATTAGGCGTGCTCATCTTCGTGCATGAGCTCGGTCATTTCTGGGCAGCCAAGGCCATGGATATCGAAGTGCCGCGCTTCTCGATTGGCCTCGGCCCGAAGCTGATCGGTTTCAGGCGAGGTGAAACCGAGTACGTCATCTCGTGGCTACCGCTAGGTGGCTACGTCAAGATGGCGGGCATGGAGGAGATGGAAGCGATCGAGGGGGGCAAGGATTCCAACAAGACTGTGGTTACCGGCGCCGGTACGGCGGTCGATCTCGGACTTGAAGTCGAGGACAAGCGTCAGGCCGGTCCTCGCGATTTCGAGTCGAAGAGTCTGTCTGCTCGCACGCTGGTGATCAGCGCGGGCGTCTTGATGAATCTGCTTTTCGCGTTCGCGGTGTTCACTCTGATCGCGCTGGCGTGGGGTGTACGCGTTTCACCGGAAGCGCGTATTGGTGGCGTCGCGGAAGAATACCTGCCACGCGGTACCGAACAGCTTGCCACGCTTACGCCCGGCACGCGCATCATTGGTGTCGGCCGCGAGAGCGTCAACAATTTTCGCGATCTGCAAATTGCGATAGCGCAAGTTTCACCGGGGGAGCTCGAGTTCCGCTTCGAAGCTCGCGAGCCGATCACGATAAATCTTCAGCCCGGTGACAGCGTCCGAGGCGCGCTGATTTCCGCGCTCGAGCCGCCGCGCACGACGCCGGCTGTAATTGGCTCGGTCGCGAAAGGCCTGCCAGCCGAGCAAGCCGGATTGCGCGCGCGTGATCGCGTGGTGAGTGCCGCCGGCCAGCCGATCGCGAGCTGGCAGCAGCTGTCGAGCATCACCGAAAAACACGCTGGCGTGCCAATGCCACTGGTGGTGGAACGCGACGGCGCGCGCGTCGACATTACCGTCACTCCCGAAGCCAGATCGCTGCACGACAGGATCACATACGGCCGCATCGGGATGTCCGCTCAGGCCAGCGCCGATGATGTCTCACCGCGCGAAAAGGTCGGATTCTTCGGCGCGTTCAGACAGGGAGCGATCCAGACGTGGGACAACGTGTCGATGACGATAGGTTTCCTGTGGGATCTCTTCACCGGCGGCGCATCGCCGCGCAATCTCGGCGGCCCGATCCTGATCGGTCAGCTCAGCGGCCAGGTCGCACGTGCAGGCCTTGCCGAGTTCCTGGGCTTCATGGCGCTGTTCTCGGTGAACCTCGCGGTCTTGAACCTGCTGCCGATCCCTGTGCTCGACGGCGGCCATCTCATGTTTCTGGGCGTGGAAGCGGCGCGCGGCCGGCCGCTCTCGCTCGAGCAACGGATGCGCCTCAGCCAGGTCGGCTTCTTCGTCGTGATCGCGATTATGGTTTGGGCGCTTTCGAATGACGTGTTGAGGTTGTTTGGGATGTAACGGACGTCCGCTAAAGTAAACTGATCTGCTCCACGACCTGATTCTTTCTGCGCATCGCCATTACATCGATCGACGGCATTGGCTTGTCCTGCATGGCGACGGTCACACTTCCCGAGTAGCCGATTTTCGTGAGCACGCGCTCGAGCGATACGCGCGCGAGGTCGCCGGTGTTGCAATGCACACTCAGGTGCGCGAGCACGATAGCTGACAGCCTCGGATGATGCAGCTCGCGAGCAAGATCTGCCGCGGCGCGGTTTGAGAGATGTCCGTGACTGGATGCGATGCGCTGCTTGACCGACCACGGATACGGTCCGTTCCACAGCATCGCCTCATCGTGATTAGCCTCCAGGACCAGCACATGACAGCCACGCAGCGCAGCACGTACGGAAGCGGTTGGTCGGCCGAGGTCGGTTGCGACACCCATCTTGCAGCCATTCTCGACGTGCGTCACCGCGATGGCGACCGGGTCGGCGGCATCGTGCACGGTGAGGAACGGCTGTATTTCGAATGGACCAATGCGGAACGGCTCCGATGAAGCGTAGCGACGCACAGCTTCGCTGCCGTTCAGCAACGCCGCGCACGCTACGTGGGTTTTCTCCGTAAGGAAGAGCTGCACACCGAATCTGCGCGCGAGCACACCCATGCCACGCGTGTGATCACCGTGATCGTGCGTGATGACGACACCGGCCAATGCGCTGGCCGGCACGCCGACCAGCTCGAGCCGTTGTTCCAGGTCACGGCCGCTGAAGCCGGCATCGATCAGGACCGCGACGCCGTTTGATTCGACCAGCGTCGCATTGCCCTCACTGCCGCTGCCCAGCACCGTGACGTTCACTGCGCGTTCTCCCAAGCCACGGAGAGCAGCTTGCGCTGATTTTCACTCAGGGCGACATCGCGCCGCGCCATCGCGCGCTCTGCGGTTTGCAGGAACTTCTCCAACTCGTAATCCTCTTCGCCCCAGCTGAAGGGCGGTATGTGCTTCGGCGGCGTTGCGCCAAATACGTTTGCGCCAGGACCGATCACCGTGCCGGTAGTCAGCATTGTGCCGATCGCTGTCTTTACATGATCGCCTATGAGGCAGCCGAGTTTCAACATTCCCGTATCCAGCTCGCCACCCGGCGTCCAGACCCGCACCGTCGAATAGTTGTTCTTGAGATCGCTGTTGCTGGTCAGCGCGCCGAGATTCGTCCACATGCCGACATAGGCATGGCCGAGAAAACCGTCGTGTGCCTTGTTCGAATAACCGAGCATCACCGATTCCTCGAACTCGCCGTGGACCTTGCAGCGCGGGCCGATCGAGCCGGCATTGTAGACGCCGCCGAGCAGTGTCGAATGCCTGCCAACGTACATGGGGCCGGCGATGCGAGTCAGCGCCTGAACTACGACCCCTTCATCGAGCCAGACCGGTCCGGCCGAAACATCGAATACGACGCCCGGCTCGATGGTAACGCCGGCACCACATACAACCGGGTAATCTCCGATCGTGTACGTGTTCGCGGGTAGCATTTGCATTTCGGCGGCTGGATGGAGGTGCAGTATGTCGCTCGCGACGTGATCGGTATTGTCCTCGACCAGCTCCCAGATATGCTCGAGCACATTGCCGCCGAGTACGTAGACCGCACCGCGCACGCGGGCCGGCGCGAGCACATCGTCTTCGGTCGGGGCCGGCGCGCCCGCCGGCACGAGCCAGCCGACGACCTGATCGGCCACGCGGTAGGTCGCCTCTTCCGTCATATCGACGACAACATCCCAATGCAGGATGCAGCGCGCCGAAAGAAACAGACGTGGGCGCGTGGTGCTCAGCTGAGCCGGTTCGAGCACATGCGGTGCGCCTGGTTCGTCGAAGCCGATCAGGTCCGGATTCGCAATGTAGCCGGCGCAGCGGGCTTCCGTGACCCGCTCGAGGCGTTCGCGCAACGTGAGGGTGCCGAGCAACAGCTCGCCGGCGGGACGAGTCAGTGTGAAGGGATACCAATCGCGGGCAACGGCGTCGTCGAAAACAATCAGCTCGACATCAACCATTGCGCTGAGTATGCTCGCGTAGCGCGGGTGTTATTTGATCCAGCATCTGTTTCAGCTCCGCGGTGCGGTCGCGGTGCGTCACGAATGTAACTGTTTTCGTGCGCACGATGACGAGGTCGTCGAGGCCGAACGCAACAATGGCGCCGTCTTCCGACCAGGCAATCGTGTTGGTCGTGTCGATCAGCTCGACCTGCCCAACCGTGACGTTGCCCTTCGCGTCGGTCGTCCGCGTCCGCCCAACGGCATCCCATGTGCCAACATCGTCCCAACGGAACTGCGCAGGCATTACAGCTACGCGATCGCTGCGTTCGAGCACCGCCTGATCGACCGAGATGTCGCCGACACCTTCGAAAAACTTCTGGCTGTCACCGTCCGCGGCGTATTTAAGCTGTGGCGCAATCTCCGGCGAGTGCTTGCTGATCTCGTCGAGGAACAGTTTCACCGGCCACACGAAGATGCCGCTGTTCCAGACGTAGCCTCGCTGCACGTACTGCGTGGCCAGCTCCGGGTCGGGCTTCTCGATGAATTGCTGCACTTCGTAAGCATCGAACTGCGCGTCAAGGCGCGCGCCCGGCTTGAGATAACCGTAACCGGTTTCCGGCCGCGTCGGCGTAATGCCGATGCAGATCAACCGCTGATGAGTCGCGGCGCATTGCGCAGCAGCAAGTATCTCCTCGCGCAGCGCAGTGTCCGGCTCGATCACGTGATCGGAATGCAATGACGCCATGACGGCCGCCGGATCGCGTCGATAAATCTCTGCGGCTGCCCATGCCAGCACGGGTCCGGTGCCGCGCGCCCTGGGCTCCACCATCACTTCAGCGGTCGTCAGCTCGGGTACCACGCTGAGAATCGGCTGCGCGAGATGCTCACCGGTCAGAATGCGGATGTGATCGCGTGGCACGAGTGCGAGAACGCGGGCGATAGTATCACTAATCAGGGGCTGCTCTGAAGCGAGCGGCAATAGCTGTTTTGGTCGTGTCGCTGTGGATACCGGCCAGAAGCGTGAACCAACACCGCCGGCCAGGACGGTGATCCAGAGATGCAGCTCAGGAAGAGAAGAGCTCGTCGATTCGGGCAAGTAGTTTCTTCGGGCTGAATGGCTTCGTCAAAAAGTCCGTAGCTCCGAGCGTCGCCGCTTGCTCGCGGTCGGTCTCATGACCTTTCGCGGTGAGCATGATAACGGGCGTCGTTCGCCGATGCGGAATCTGGCGGAGTTCAGCGAGGACGTCCAGCCCGCTGACATGTGGCATCATGATATCGAGAAGGATCAAATCGATGCGGTTGTCGGAGTGCAGCCGCTCGAGGGCGCTGCGGCCATCCTGTACCAGCTCGACATGGTATGGTCCGGACTCGAGCTTCATCTGGATAATGCGCCCAATGTAAGGCTCGTCATCAACGACCAGGACGTTTCGCGTGTTCACCGCCGTAGTCACTTGATCATGTGCTCGATCAGGGGTCGCCAGGCAGGCAGTGCTAAAAATGTGCCTCGGCTAGGGACCCAAGCTACACTCATGTGCGTAGAAGCTAGACGTTGCATTGGAAAACCCGGTCCGGTAATTTCCGCGTTTCACGTTGTCAAAAAGGAAGTTAGCTCCTGTGCGTATTGGTTTTGCACTGACCCTCCTCGCCGCCGTTACGGTCCCGGCATGTGACGATCAATTCGGTCCCCAGCCGTGGAACGCCACGCCTGACACCATCATGCTCTTTTCGCTCTCGCGCAGCGATCTGCTCGGCATGCCGTCCGCGTTCGACGCCGTGAATCACCGCCGCATCGAAATCGAGACACCGGGTTCCACCGGTGCCTGGGATTTTGCCCTGGGCGGCACGAATGGCGAGCTCCAGCTGATTCCGGCTTCGGGATTCGCAGGGCAGGGCGGCTCGCGCGCCGCGATCGCCACCATTACCGGGGTTGATTTCGATGCTCTGCTCGAGGCGCCCGATGACACGGCGCGCTTCAGCAGCCGGCCGGTGACTCTCACAGTCGGTGGCGTCTACGTCGTGCGAACGCGACGCGTGCCGTGCAGTTTCGGTAGCGCGGTGCATTATGGTAAGATCAAGGCGGTCGCGGTCGATCCTCCATCGGGCAGAGCGTCATTCGCGGTGGTCGTGAATCCGCTCTGTAACGACCGCTCGTTCGTGCCTCCAGAAGATTAGACGTTCCCAAAATCATGCTAGATCTGAAGCGGATTCGGGAAGCAACGGGCTTCGTGCGCGATCGGCTGGCCAAGCGCGGGAAGCCCGAATTCATTGAAGCGATCGACCGGCTGCTAGCGCTCGACGAGAAGCGTCGGGCGAGCATTGCACAGGTCGATGCACTGCGGGCGCGCCGCAACGAGGTCTCGCCGCAAGTCGGCAAACTGAAACAGGCCGGCAAGAACGAAGAGGCGGAGCCGCTCGTGCTGGAGATGCGCAAGCTCGGTGAGGAGATGAGTACACTCGAAGCTGGCTTGAGCGACGTCGAATCCGCGGTTCGCGAGCTGCTTCTCAACATTCCGAATCTGCCAGAAGACGTGGTACCGGCAGGAGACGAATCCGCCAATCAGACGATCCGGACGTGGGGTGACGAACCCGCGTTCGATTTCGAGCCTAAGCCGCACTGGGAGCTTGCCGAGACGCTCGGCATTATCGATTTCGAGCGCGGTGTCAAAGTGGCCGGCAGTGGATTTCCGCTGTTCGTGGGATTGGGCGCGCGATTGGAGCGCGCGCTCATCAACTTCATGCTCGACGTGCACGCGCGGCAGCATGGCTACACCGAGTTGTCGCCGCCCTTCATGATCAACGAGCAGGCCGCGATCGGTACCGGGCATTTGCCGAAGTTTGGCGAAGACATGTATCACGTGCCCGCAGACGGATTCTATCTGGTTCCGACTGCGGAGGTGCCGGTAACCAATCTGCATGCCGGGGAGCTGCTCGAGCCGAATGCGTTACCCAAACGATACGTCGCGTATACGCCGTGTTTCCGGCGCGAAGCAGGCGCGCACGGTAAGGATACGCGCGGCCTTTTGCGCGTGCACCAGTTCGACAAGGTCGAGCTTCTGCGCTTCGAGCGGCCCGAGCACGGACACGCTGCGCTGGCGGAGCTGACGTCGCACGCGGAGACGATTCTGCAAATGCTCGGGCTGCGCTATCGCGTGCTGCTGCTTTCGGCGGGTGACCTGGGCTTCGCGAACGCGCAGACCTACGACCTCGAGGTTTGGGCACCCGGTGTGGGTAAATGGCTCGAGGTCTCGAGCTGCTCGCTCTACAACGACTACCAGGCGCGGCGTGCGAATATACGTTTCCGTCCCGAGATCAATGCCAAACCCGAGTTCGTCTATACGCTCAACGGTTCCGGGCTCGCGTTGCCGAGAACGATGGCGGCGCTCCTGGAAACGTACCAGCAGGCCGATGGCACTATTGCCTTGCCCGACTCGATTGCCCAATACGTAGGGACGAACAAACTGGGGAGTGTGTGAGTTTGCGAATGTGTGAGTGTGAGAATTTCACGCGCCATTCGCACACTCCC
Source organism: Gemmatimonadota bacterium (assembly GCA_052389275.1). GTDB lineage: Bacteria > Gemmatimonadota > Gemmatimonadetes > Longimicrobiales > RSA9 > CBJLQC01. The sequence continues at coordinate 20,154 of JBQTID010000101.1, forward strand.
ACAATCTCACAATCTCACATTCTCACACTCGCTGACTGATGCGACGACGCTACTGGCCGGTCGCGCTGGCTCTCCTCTCCGTCCTCGTGTTCGGCTCGTACCTCGCGTACACCGATCACCTGGTTCGCCGTATTCGCGAGGAAGCACTGATCCACACGCAAATGTATGCGTCCGTTCAGCGCGGCCTCTTCTCAGTGGAGGAAGACGCCGGCCTCACCGCACTGATCGACTTGCAGGCCTCACTCAAGAGGCTCGGCGTTCCGATCATTGTCCTGGACGTCAACGGCCGGCCTACCATGGCCGAGAATCTGCCATTCACGCCGTCCTTCACGACCGACACCGGCAAAGCCCGCATTGGCCAATACGCGGCGCGGCTGGCACGGCAGAATCCACCCATCGACGCGCCGGGCGTCGGCCGGCTGTACTTCGGGCCGCCACCGATCACAACCGGATTGCGCTGGATCCCGTGGCTGCAAACCGGCGGTGCACTCATGCTGATCGTCATTGCGCTCGCCATCATCCGCGCCAGCATGCGCGAGGAGCGTGAGCGATTGTGGGCTGCAATGGCGCGTGAGCTCGCGCATCAGATGGGTACGCCGCTGTCGTCGCTCGCCGGCTGGATTGAAGTGCTGCGCCTGCCGCACGAAGAACGCGATCAGATGGCGTCCGGGCGGAAGATAGCGGACATGATCAATGCCGATGTCGAGCGGCTCGATCGCGTGTCGCGCCGCTTCGAGCTGATCGGCAAGCCGCCGAAGATCGACACCGTGCGCGTTGCCGACGTGATCAATGAGCTCGATCGCTATTTTCGGCCGCGTCTGCCACGGTTCGGGAGTGGTGTCGTAATGCGGACGCGGCTGAGCGCCGACTTGCCGGCGATCGATGGCAATCGCGTGCTGCTGGTTTGGGCGCTCGAGAACATCGTGAAGAATGCAATCGATGCGTTGGCGGGACGCGGCGGGCACATCGTGATTGTTGCCGGCGCCGCCGCCGCGGGCGGTCTCGAAATACACATTGCCGACGACGGTCCCGGCATCGCGCCCGGCGTCAAAGACCGTATCTTCCTGCCTGGTGTAACAACCAAATCATCAGGCTGGGGCGTCGGCCTCTCGCTCACACATCGCATTATCGAAGATCTGCACGGCGGACGCGTTACGGCGCGTGCGCGCAAACGCGGCGGTACCGTGTTCGAAATTCGGTTGCCGCCGGCTGGAACGAAGCGCAAGACCAGAGGCGTATTCAAGACTTGAAGTACCTGGACGGTCTCAATCCGGAACAGCGCGCTGCCGTCGAGCATTTCGAGGGCCCCATCCTCGCGCTCGCGGGCGCAGGTTCAGGCAAAACGCGCGTGCTCACCACGCGCATCGTGAACCTGATCGAAACCCACGGTGTCGATCCTTCGGCAATTCTCGCAGTCACCTTCACGAACAAGGCAGCCGGCGAGATGCGTAATCGCATCCGCACCATGCTCGGCCAGGAGCCGGCCGGGCTGTGGATGGGGACGTTCCACTCGATCGGCGCGCGCCTGCTGCGGCGTTACGCGGCACGCATGGGCTGGACGCCGAATTTCAGCATCTACGATTCGGACCAGTCGCTGCGCGAAATCAAGCGCACGATGGAACGGCTGAACATCGACAGCAAGCGCTGGCATCCGGAAGCGGTGCGGTCGGCTATTTCGGCGGCCAAGAACCAGCTGGTGGATCCGGACGAGTATACCAGGCTGGCGGCGGACGCGTTCACGCTGGTTGTTGCCGATGTATATCCGCAGTACCAGGCAACACTGAAAGAGCAGAACGCTTTCGACTTCGATGATCTGCTGGTCAAGCCGGTCGAGCTGTTCCTGAATGTACCTGAGATTCTGGCGCAGTACCGGCGGCGCTTCCAGTTCGTGTTGGTGGACGAGTACCAGGACACGAACCAGGCGCAGTATCGATTTCTCGAGCTGCTGTCGCGCGAGCACTCGAACCTCATGGTGGTGGGCGACGATGACCAATCCATTTACGGCTGGCGCGGCGCCGACATTCGCAACATCCTCGATTTCGAGAAGGACTTTCAAAACACGCGGGTGATTCGTCTCGAGCAGAACTATCGGTCGACCGGCAATATCCTGGACGCGGCGAATCATGTCATTGCGCTCAATAAGAAGCGTAAGGGCAAGACGTTGCGCACGAACGCCGGGCCGGGCGAGATCCTGACCAAGGTCGAGGCGCTGGACGAGCGCGACGAAGCCGAATGGATCGCGACCGAAATCGAGAATCGCATGGCCGCGGATCGCGCGAAGACGCCGCGGGATTTCGTCGTGCTGTACCGCACGAATTCGCAATCACGCGCCATGGAAGAAGCGATGCGCCGGCACGATCTGCCCTACCAGATCATAGGCGGCACGCGGTTCTACGAGCGGCGCGAGATCATGGATATGTTGGCGTATCTGCGCCTGATCTCCAATCCGCGTGACGCGGGCGCGTTCGACCGGATCGTCAACTATCCGCGCCGTGGTATCGGCGACACCAGCAAGACCGCGCTGCTCGCCTGGGCTGCCGAGCGCCGGCTCAGCCCGCTCGAGGCGGCGCTGATCGCGGACGAAAACCCCGCATTACGCGGAGCGGCGGTCACCTCGCTCAAGAAATTCGCGGAGCTGGTTCAGCGTTACACCGCGCTGGCCGCGCATTTGAAAGTCGGCGATCTGCTGGAGAAGCTGGTCGAGGAGACCGGGCTCATTGATGCGTTGCGGGAAGAGGGGCCTGAAGGCGAGGATCGCGTCGATAACGTGAAGGAGCTGGTTGCGGGTGCCCATGAGTTCGAAACGGACGCAGAGGCTGAGACGGAGACGGATGCTGAAACGGAGCCGTTGACTCAACTCGATCTCTACCTGCAAAAAGTTTCGCTCATTACGGATGTGGACCGTCATGATCCGGAGGCGAAAGCGGTCACGCTCATGACGCTGCACAACGCGAAGGGGCTCGAGTATCCGGTCGTATTCATTTCCGGCCTCGAGGACGGCCTGTTGCCGATGGCGCGCGCGTACGACGAGCCTGACCAGCTCGAGGAAGAGCGCCGCCTTTTCTATGTCGGCATCACGAGGGCGGAGCAGAAGGTTTATCTGACGTACGCGCGCACACGCCGGCGCGCGGGCGAGGTGCTCGCGTGCATTCCATCGAGCTTCCTGGCGCCGTTGCCACAACACCTGGTGGCAGCCACCGTGACCGCCGCGCTCAAACGCGTGCGTTATCAGGGCGAGATCAGCTGGCGTGGCGGCAGCGCGGCACGTTACGGCAGCTCGCGCCGGCGCGCCGATGATACGAGCGGCAGCTACATCGACTACACGGATGCGCAGGATGCGCCGCGCTTCGTCAAAGGCGAGCGCGTGCGGCATCCGCAATTCGGCCGCGGCACCATCCGCGAGCTGTCCGGCTTCGGACAGGATCTCAAAGCGGTGATCGATTTCGAGGGCGTCGGTCGCAAGAAGGTGGTAGTGCGGTATGCGAACCTGCAAAAGGAGCTATAACCAAAGGCCGCCGTTAAAGGTGACGCCGTTAAAGGTGACGCCGTTAAAGGTGACGCCGTTAAAGGTGACGCTGTTAAAGGTGACGCCGTTAAAGGTGACGCCGTTATAGGTGACGCTGTTAGTGGTGC
>JBQTID010000102.1:0-5744 GCA_052389275.1 Gemmatimonadota bacterium
CTCGAAGCGGATCAGACCGCCCTGGAACGGATCGACCAGCAGCCTGACCGCTTCCCCCTCATACCTAACCAGGAAATGTCCCGGGAAGTTCACCCCTTCGACCGGCAGTCCCAAGCGCCAGCCGACCTCGAGATACACCATGCTGAGCGTGAGGGGAATGCCGAGCTTGCGATCCAGAACGTCATTCAGAAATGAATTGCGCGGATCGTAGTACGCTTCCGCATTGCCCCGGAAATGTTCTTCCTCGAACAGCAGCTTGCTGATTTCTCCGAGCAGAACGGGCGCAGCGGTCTCGTTCGCGAGCCGATCCTTCACCATCTCGGCATAAAGATCGAGGCGATGCAGATACGCTTCCGGCGACAGCTGCGGGTATTCCTCCTGCGCAATGACCAGCGCGGCGTGCGCCAGGTCAATATCCTTGGCAGCGAGGACCTGCTGAAGCCGTGCGCGCACGTCTATCATTTCGCTTTCGAGTCCGTGAATAGCTGCTTCACGCGCGCCGGATCGCCCGACAGCTCGCGCGACATCCGATGCACATCCGCCGTGCTCGATGCATTGGGCAGCTCGACTTGAATCTCCTCACCGGCGTCATGCGGAATGAAGTGCAGAGTCACGCGGTAGCCCTGAAAGCCAGTGCCTCGCCTCGCTACTAGTTGAACCGTGTAGTCCACGTCGTTAACCGCCAGCGAATCGGCTATACGGTGTTCCTTCCAGGCCGAAGCGCCGCGTGAAAATTTGCTCATCTCGTTTGCGTCAGTCCTGGAGCTCGCTGATATTGCCCCGTACAGCTATCGGAGGCACCCATGCGCGCCGCTCTTCCTTTGTTATTGATTCTGACCGCCTGCTCCCGCAGCGTGGCGCCGGATCAACTTAATTCTGCCGATAATCCCACACAAAGCCAGATGGACAGCGCCGCTGCGCGAATCCATAGCAATATGCTACTGGCCATGGGTGGCGAGGAGGCGTGGCAGAAAGCGCGCTATTTCGAGTTTGATTTCGTGCCTGTCAGACAGGGCCAGGAGAGAGCCCGGTGGCGTCACCGCTGGGATCGCTGGCGCGGCGATTATCGTCTCAGCGGAGTGCGAAATGGGGATACCATCGTCGCAATCTTCAACCTGAACGACCCAAAGGCAGGCCGGGTCACGGTCAACGGCGCGCAGGTCACTGCCGCTACGCGTGATACCCTGCTCACCTTTGCCTATGCCCGCCATATCAATGACTCGTATTGGCTCATCATGCCGTACAAATGGCGCGATGCCGGCGTGATCGTGACGTACCAGGGGCGGCAGGTGGACGATACGGGCAAGACCTGGGACGTCGTCAAGCTGACATTCGCGGATGTCGGCTTGACGCCGCAGAACCAGTATCTAGCCCTTGTAAATCCGCAAACCGCGCTAATGGAGCGATGGTATCATTTTGAGAGGGAGGGTGCTCGGTCATCGATGTTCGATTGGACCGGTTGGCAGCGCTTCGGGCCTATCATGCTCGCAACGGAGAAGCCGGCACTGGATGGAAACTCAATGATTCGCTTCGACAACGTGCGCGTGCTGACATCAGTGCCGGCCGCGGTCTTCGAGTTTTAGGCCGCATACCGGTCCCGTTGCTCCTCGTCGCGGCTGAGGTCCAGCGCCGCCGCGCGGGAACAGCCATGGCAGTAAAGGACGACGGTATAGTCGCTTTCGGGCGGAGTGGGCACGACAACGCCTTTCTCGATGCTGCGCGCATCGAGATAGCACACGACTTCAATCTTGTCCTGTCCACAACGCGGGCACGGTACGTCTGACGGATCTTCTAAATAGGAAAGGGCCAGGGCGAGCCCTTCCTCCATATCGAATTCGGCGGCGCTGCCGGGCGTTTTGAAATCGGACATCAGCCCTCCCAAAGCGGAATAGGGTACTCTGGATAAGAGCAAGGACCATTCCTTCCGGCCATTTGTCGCGGCCACAGTTTTGTGCCTGGTCGAGCTGCTGGGAATGTCGCTTTGGTTTACCGCCAGTGCTGTAACTCCGCACCTCCAGCAGCTCTGGGGATTGACGGCCGGCGAGGCGGGCTGGCTCACGACCATCGTCCAGCTCGGCTTCGTGGCCGGGACGGCAACCGCCGCGCTCCTGAATGTGGCTGACATATGGCCGGCCCGCTGGCTGGTCGCGGGCTCGTGCATTCTGGGCGCGATCGCCAACGCGCTCGTAATCATGACGGCTGATTACACGACCGCGCTGACCATGCGCTTTCTGACCGGATTTTTCCTGGCGGGCGTCTATCCGCCGGGAATGAAGATGATTGCTACCTGGTTCGTGGCGAACCGGGGCCTCGCGATCGGCGCGTTGGTCGGCGCACTGACGATCGGCAAGGCGCTGCCATACCTGATCAGGGCCCTCGAGGGTGTCAGTCCGAGCTTCGTTGTGTTGTCCGCTTCGGGTGCGGCAATCATCGCTGCCTTGCTAGTCGCGCTGTTCTATAGGGATGGACCACACAGCTTTGAGCGCCGGCCATTCTCGTGGAGCCTGGTTGGCACGGTGGTCCGGCATCGCGAGACGCGCCTCGCGATCGCCGGCTATCTCGGTCACATGTGGGAGCTCTATGCGATGTGGAGTCTCATCGCCGTTTTTACCGGCAGTCCGTTGACCGGCTTTTTCGTAATTGCATCCGGCGCGCTCGGATCCGTAATCGCCGGCAAGTGGGCCGACCGGGTCGGCCGTGAGCGTGTCACCATTTGGTCGATGCTCATCAGCGGCGCGTGTGCGCTGATGATCGGCTGGATCAGCCTGCCCGCAATGATGCTCGTCATTGCGCTGATCTGGGGCTTTACGATCGTCGCGGATTCCGCGCAGTTCAGCGCGATCGTAACCGAGGTCGCGCCGAAGCACGCGGTCGGCACTGCGCTCACGCTTCAGACATCGCTGGGATTTCTGCTCACTGCATTCACGATCTGGCTCACGATTCGGCTGCACACGGCATTCGACTGGCGCATCGCATTCGGCATGCTGGCTATTGGCCCCGCGTTCGGCATCGTTGCAATGCTCAGGCTGAAACGAATTCGAGCCGCCGTTCCATCTCTGCAACCGCATCGAACAGCTGCGAGAACGAGTTGATCACGAACAACACATCCTGAAGCCGGTCGATATCGAAATGTTGCGTGATGACTCCGTCGAGATCGAACGCGCGCTTCTCGCAATTTTCGCTCAACGCGTTTGCTGCATCTGCCGCTGACGAAATCAGGCCGCTGCCATACACCTTGAGCTTGCCTGCTTCTTCGATCACACCGAACTCGACCGTGAACCAGAAGAGCCGCGCCATCCAGCGTGTCTCCTCCTCTGTGCGCGCGCGCGTCGCGATCGCGCCGAAGCGCTGAAGAAAATTCGCGAACACCGGATCAGCGTGCAGTGGCACATGGCCGAAGACATCGTGAAAGATGTCGGGCTCGGGGAGATAATCGAGCTGAGACTTGGGGCGCACGGTGACAGTGGTAGGAAAACGTCGCACTGATAACGACGCGAAGAATTCCGCCGCCGGTATGAAGCCACCAACCGGCACCGCCTGCCAACCGGTCCGCGGCTGCAACCTGCGATTCACATCCGCCAGATCCGGCACGGCGTCGCGACTCAGTCCGATGGTCTGTGCGCCCTCCAGGAACAGCCGCGAGCCCGTGCTCTCCAGCTCGCGCATTCGTTTCGCAAACAGCAATCCCCAAACTTCGTGGGCTTCCGCGCTGTATGCGTCCCAGTTCTGCTTGATCATATTTGCGTCTCTCTCTCTGTGTATGTGCGTCTCTGCGAGGAATAAAAAAAGGCGGCCCGTTTCAAAGCGGACCGCCTGTTGGCGACGAAGAGTTTGCTGGATCAGCTACACAAACGGCTTCGCGCACGGCCCGCATTCAGGGTCGTGTACGAATAATAGTAGGCCGCCTGCATCGAGATGATCATGCCCATATATAACTAAAGGTTCACGGCGCGCGCAAGCTCGCGATGCACTTTGGATACTCGCTCGACCTGTCCCTTTGCCGGGAACCGCTCGTAAAAGCCGTCCGTGCGGAACTGCCGATACATGTCCACCCATGGCGCAAGGCGATACGTCCAGCGCACCACGCGCTCGGCCGGCGGATCCGCATCCTGCTTCGCGAGGTCTGCGCACACCCGAATCATCGCCTTGATCGTCACCGGCTTAGTCACCATGTAGTCCGGATCGGCCCAGGTCTCTTCCCAGACGTTGGCCGCCGCCTTGAAAAAGTCGCGCACGATCTTGTAATAGCGGTCAGCGTTGTAATTCCGCTTCTGGATCGTCCGCCACTCGGAATTGACCAAACGGTGAATCTCGTTGAACAGCTCTGCCTGTAGAATCCACTTGTCCTGACGGCTGCGTCCGCCTAAGCGATTGATGCGGTAGCGCAGCGGACTGTCACCTTCGCGATACAGCATGTCCACAATCCGCGCCGCGAAACGCTTGTCCGGTGAGGCCCAGGTGACGCGCTCGTACAAATCGATCAGGTGACTCTTGTTGATGCGCGTCGTCGTCGAGTTGATGATGACGAACATCTCCGCCGCGAAATCCTCCGTGCGCCCGTCGAAGATCACGGTCGGCACGTAGATCGTTCTGGCTTCTTCCGGATGGGTTTGCAGATAAAAGTGCAGCGCCGCCAGACGATGCTGGCCGTCTACGATCAGATATTCGCCGCGCGGTTCGCGCATGTCGCCGACGTTCTCGTATTTGCCGACACCATCGAAATTCAGACGCTCGGGCGTAAACAACAGAACCGATCCCGGAATCGGCGGCTGCGAAACGGCGGTCTCGTAAAAATTCTTGATGGAGCGGACTTTGGCTTTCGAGATATTCCGCTGGAATGCTTTTTCGCTGTGCTCGACCCGGGAAATGAATTTTGCGACGTCGTCATCTTCCGGTACTTCTTCCGGCGCGATCTGCTCGCCCTCGCCGTAGAACCGGCTGATGAACATCACTTTCTCGAGCAGGTCTTCCGCCGGATATGCGACAAAATAGAAGACGCTGTCTTTCTGTCGGATTTGCGTGGCAAGCAACGTCCCATCCCCCGCTCGAAAGGTTTGGCCTCCCCCGCCAGCGCGCTTCTGCGCCCGAGCGCAGCCGCCCGGAGGCGGCGCGCCCAGAAAAGCGAGCGGGGGTCTACGGATTCTTGTGTGTTTGGCGAAGGTTCGCAATTCCCTTGACTTAGGTCGGTTGCCTCCCGTATTTGTGAATGACTATTCACTTTGCAATACGAACGGAGATTCAATAATGTGCGCGCGACCCAGGCGATTCGCCGATCAGCACATCATAGAGGCGGCCATTCGCGTGGTCGGCGAGCGCGGCGCCGAGCACATGCGGCTGGCCGATGTCGCTGCTGTGTCAGGACTTGCGCCAGCTACCCTGGTGCAGCGATTCGGCTCACGTGAGGCCCTGCTGGATGCTATCGCCACGGCGCATGTTGCCGGGGTGGGCGCCGCATTCAGCGGATCGACGGGGTCTCCGCTGGCCAATCTGCGCCGCAGCCTCGCTGACATCGCGGCGGCGCGCCACGCGGCCTTCTTCATTCCTCGTCCCGCGGGCGCGGCGGTTTACTCGCTCGAGCTGCGGAAACACATCGCATTTTCCCTGGCTTCGGCAATAGAGAGGGGCGAGCTCCCGCATTGCGACGTCGCCTCGCTCGCTCGCCGCGTCCAGATCTCCTATTACGGTTTGACCGCCGCCGCGCTCCTGGAGGGCGGCATTTTGGACGAGCCGGCAATCGAGGCGAT
>JBQTID010000103.1:0-7310 GCA_052389275.1 Gemmatimonadota bacterium
AAAGCCCAGCACGAGGAAGGTGCCGAGCGCGATTTCACCGGTGGAGTAGGCGGCGCCAATCGCCAGACCTTCGCCCAGGTTGTGCAGTCCGATCGCGGCCGCGATCAGGAAAGACACGTACAGCGTCGATGCCGTGGCGCGGCGTCGCTTGCGTGATTCGCCAAGTGCGCCGAGCGCGAGTGGCGCTCCGACCAAACCGATGAGTACCAGCCCGACGCCCTGGAATGCGCCGGCCACGCGCTGCGCGGTCTCCAGCGCTTCAGCCAGCGCATCGACTCCCAGAAACACGAGCAGCCCAACGGTGAGGCTGAGGAAAAAGTTCAGCCAGCGGCGCGCGATCGAGCGGAGGAAAGGCAGCCAGAGCAAGCCGAGAAACACCGGAATCACGCCGACGTAAACGCCGAGTAGCGCGAAGGTGGTCAGATAACGGGCGTCGGCCGCCGGTGTTTGGGTCGCCACGGCCACGCCGCCCTCGAACGTGAGACCCGTGCTTGTGACGAGCTTGATGAAATGAGGCTCGCCTTCGACCCAGGGATAGGGAATCGAGATTTCACGCGACTCCAGCCTGCCAATGGTGCGCGGACCGTCCAGCGTATGCGCCCAGCTCGCATCATCGACGAGCACCTGCGCGATCGTTACCGGCTCCGGCCCGCCATTCACGACACGCACACGCAGCTCTCCGGTCTGCGGCAGCGTGATGCGTTCGATCGTGAGTTCTTCGATGGGCGGAAAGGCCTGACGAAAGACGCCGAGCGGGCCGACCTTCAGAAACATGGCCACCAATAGTCCGAGCAACAGGAGCGGCGCGAGACCCTTTACCCAGCTCGGCAGCTGTTTCGATTCCTGTACTGGCTCCGCCTCCACGGGCGTATCCTTGGGCGCGAGCACCCTATGCATTTGGCGCCCCCTTCACATCGAACATTCCCATCCACCCCAGCTCGGCGAATTCGCTCTGGTGCGCGTGGAACATGTACTTGCCCGGATGCTTGAACGAGAACTCGAGCACCGCACGCTCGCCTTGGCACAGCATGAGATTGTCCGTGAACTCGTAACGCTCCAGATCCGTGCCCGTGCGAAACATCTTGAAGAAGTTGCCGTGCAGGTGGAACGAGTTGATCGGATCGAACTCGGTCAGGTTCACGAGATAAACGCGCATCAGCTCGTGCAGCTTCACCTCGATCGGATGTTTCTGGTAGTGAAATCCGACCGTATTGACCGCATACACTTCGTTGTCACCGTCGAAGTTGGTGTCGAACCCATTCATCACCATGACCAGCTCGCGCGCGGGCGGACGCCCCTGCGCCGGATCAATGATGAAGGTGCCGTACAGCCCCTTGTGGATGTGGCGCTTGAGCGGAATGGCGTGACAGTGATACAGCTGCAGACCGAAGGGCTCGGCATCGAATTCGTACACGAAGGTCTCGCCTGACTGAACCTGCTCGAAAACACCGTCCATGTTGCCGGGGTGGATGCCGTGAAAATGAATGGTGTGCGGATGCGCTCCCGCATTCGAGAAGTGGATGCGCAGGCGGTCGCCCTCCGTGCAGCGCAGCGTGGGCCCCGGCACCTGGCCGTTGTACGTCCACGCCGGAAAGAAGACGCCTGGCGCAACCTCGATCTCGGTGTCGAGCGCGACCATGCGGTATTCGCGCAGCGTGCGGCCGTCCGGCAGGGTCGAAGTCTTGCCGTAATCGAAGTGTTCAATGAAGGCGCTCGGATTGAACGCGCCGGGTCGAATCTCGCCGACCGCTTCCATCAGGTGCTGGTCATGCGCACCGGTATGATCCGGCTGTGCGGCGGCCGTACGTGGCCGCAGGCCAAATGCGCCGCCTGCGGCGGCCAGACCTGCGGCACCGACCGCGCCGGCCTTGAGCAGGTCGCGGCGGCTGACGCGCGGGGCATCGGAAGAGTTGTTTTCAGCCATGACACGAATGGAATTAAGGGTTCTCGCAAGCAAAATTTAGGATAAGCTAAATCTTGGAGACTGTCAAGGCGCGTCGCTATGATCCAGCAACCCATGGACGGAGGACAGGATGGCTGTAGACGAGCAGCTGCTCGAGGCGCTCCTCGACGAGCAGCGACGGTTTCCACCGAGCCCGGCGTTCAGCGACCAGGCCAACGCGAGTGATCCGGCAATCTATGACCGGGCTGCCAGCGATCCCGAAGGTTTCTGGGCGGAATGGGCGAAGCAGCTCGTCTGGTTTCGGCCGTGGCAGAAGGTGCTCGAGTGGACGCCGCCGAACGCGAAGTGGTTCGTGGGCGGGCAGCTCAATGCCGCCTTCAACTGCCTCGATCGGCATCTGAGCGGGCCGCGCCGTCACAAAACCGCGCTGATCTGGGAAGGCGAGCCGGGAGACGAGCGCGCCTTCACCTACGAACAGCTTCACCACGAGACGGCGCGTCTTGCCAACGGGCTCAAGCGGCTCGGCGTCAGGAAAGGCGACCGCGTCGCGATCTATTTGCCGATGGTGCCCGAGGCGGCGATCGCAATGCTCGCATGCGCGCGAGTCGGCGCCGCACACTCCGTTGTGTTCGGCGGTTTTTCCGCCGACAGCTTGCGCGACCGCATCATCGACGCGGAGGCCACCGCGCTGATCACCAGTGACGGCGGCTTCCGCCGCGGCAAGGTCGTGAACCTGAAGGAGAGCGCGGATCGCGCACTCGAAGAGTGTCCGAGCATCAGGCACGTGATTGTCGTGAAGCGCGGCGGCGGGCTGGAAGCGCCCTGTGAGATGAAGCAGGGACGCGATGTCTGGTATCACGACCTGGTTGCGAATGAGAGCGATGATTGTCCGGCCGAGCCGATGGATTCCGAAGATCTGCTATACATCCTCTACACATCCGGCACCACCGGCAAACCGAAAGGCATCGTGCATACCACCGGCGGCTATATGACGCATGTGTATGCAACCACGAATCTCGTATTCGATCTCAAGGAGGATGACAAGTACTGGTGCACGGCGGATGTCGGCTGGGTCACCGGTCACAGCTACATCGTGTATGGTCCGCTCGCGACTGGCGCGACGGTCATTATGTACGAGGGCGCACCTGACTGGCCGGATCGCGGTCGCTTCTGGCAAATGATCGCGAAGTATGGCGTCACGATCTTCTACACCGCGCCTACCGCTATTCGCGCATTCATGCGTTGGGGCACGCAATGGCCGGCGCAACACAGTTTGGCGACGCTGCGTCTGCTCGGCACGGTCGGCGAGCCGATCAATCCGGAAGCGTGGATGTGGTATCACGAACACATTGGTAGCGAGCGCTGTCCGATCGTCGATACATGGTGGCAGACTGAAACCGGCGGCATCATGATCACGCCGCTGCCCGGCATTGTCGCCACCAAACCGGGCAGCGCGACCGTCGCGTTTCCCGGCATCGAAGCCGCCGTTCTCAACAAGGATGCGGCATCCGTCAATGCCGGCTTCCTCGCGCTCATGAAGCCTTGGCCTGGAATGTTGCGCGGTATCTGGGGCGACGACGCGCGCTTCAAGGAAACCTACTGGTCGAAATGGCCAAACGTGTACTTTCCCGGTGATGGTGCCAAGCGCGATGATGATGGCTATTTCTGGATCCTCGGCCGCGTGGACGATGTATTGAATGTCGCGGGCCATCGCATCGGCACCATGGAAGTCGAGAGTGCGCTGGTGGATCACCGGTCGGTGGCGGAAGCAGCCGTCGTCGGCCGCGCGGACGAGATGAAAGGTCAGGCCATTGCCGCGTTCGTGCTGGTCAAGGAAGGCATCGCCGCGGATGACGCTTTGAAGGCCGAGCTGAAAGCCCATGTCGCCGCCAAGATCGGCGCGATCGCGCGCCCCGATGACATTCTTTTTGCAGCAGACCTGCCGAAGACGCGATCGGGGAAGATCATGCGCAGATTGTTGCGCGATATTGCGGAGGGCAGGGCAATCGGTGACACGACTACGCTGGCGGACGCGAATGTCGTGGCGAAGCTCAAGGAAGAGTACGAAGAGAAGGAATAATGCAGGCGAATGTGAGAACGTGGGAGGGTGTGAGTGTGAGAAAAGTAATCCCACACTCTCACACTCTCACACTCTCACACTCTCACACTCCCGTGCCTATTATGGCTGAAGCTCTACCAATCCGTGACGCCCATCCCGAACGGCTCGAGGTGCTCGTCGAGATGGTCGAGACCGTGTTTCACGGCAAGCGCGACGTGGTGCGCCTCGCCGTCGCGGCACTGCTGGCGCGTGGCCACATCCTGTTCGAGGACATTCCGGGTGTCGGCAAGACCACGCTCGCGCGCGCACTCGCTACTACCAGCGGGCTCAGCTTCAAGCGTATCCAGTTCACCAGCGACTTGCTGCCTTCGGACGTGCTCGGCGTGTCGGTCTACAATCCCCAAACCGCCACCTTCGAGACGCGCACCGGTCCGATTTTCACGAACATCGTGGTTGCCGACGAGATCAATCGCGCGCCGCCGCGCACGCAGAGCGGCTTGCTCGAGGCGATGCAGGAAAACCGCGTTACGATCGACGAGCGCACGCACGAGCTGCCGCGTCCCTTCCTGGTCATGGCTACGCAGAATCCGCTCGAGCATCACGGCACCTATCCGTTGCCCGAGAGCCAGCTCGATCGTTTCCTGATACGGCTGACAATCGGTTACCCGGATGTCGAAGCCGAGCGGCGCATTCTGGTCGAGTCGGTCGGCGCGGATGATCCGGTTGACTCGCTCGATCCCGTGCTGACGCCGACCGAAGTGCTCGCGCTCCAGCAGAGGGTGGAGAGCGTGCATGCGGATCCCGCCATTGTCGATTATCTGACGCAGATCGTGCGCGCCACACGCGCGGATACACGGCTGCGCATGGGCGCGAGCCCGCGGGCATCGGTCGGATTGTTCCGCGTTGCGCGCGCGCACGCGCTCATGAATGATCGCGACTTTGTCATTCCCGATGACGTACAGATCATGGTCGTGCCCTGTCTCGCGCATCGCTTGTTGCCGGCCGCGGTTACGACCGCGAGCGCTGAAGCGCATGACCAGGCCGCCACGTTGCTGGACGGCATCCTCTCCGATATCCCGGTTCCGGTGTGAGTCTCACTCTCTCACGCTCGCACACTGCCACATTCTCACGCTGGCAAGCGCGCTGGGCCACCATGCGCGAATGGCTGAGACCGCCCAGGCGCCTGCGTTTCACCAGAACCGGCGTACTGTTCACAGCCGGCGTGATCGCGCTCGGCTTCGCGACCCTCAATACCGGCAACAACCTCCTGTATCTGCTGCTCGGCGCACTGCTCGGCCTGATCGTCGTGAGTGGCTGGCTATCCGAACAGGCGGTGCGTGGCCTGCGCATCGTACGCCGCACCCCGCGTGGCATGGCTGGTGAGCCGCTCTCACTCACTTACGAAGTCACGAACTCGAAGCGACGTCTTCCCAGCCTGGCTCTCGAGTTCCGCGAAGTCGGCGCACCGATCACCGCGTTCCTGCCGCTCGTAGCTGCCGGCAAAACCGCGGTCGCGCGCACCGATGTCAGCTTCAGGCTACGTGGCGTGTACCGCCTGCACCGTTTCGTGATTGGTACGTCATTCCCGTTCGGGTTGTTCGTGAAGGAGCGCGACGTTGCGTTTCCCGGCACGATAGTGGTGTGGCCACGAACGGATCGCGTGGTCCGCGAACCATTGCGGTCGGGTACGCGCATGCGGCGAGGCGGCGCCGCGCCGGCCATGACATCAGCTGGCGGGCGCGGCGAGTTCAGGAGTTTGCGGCCATACCAGCGCGGCGACGATCCGCGCGACGTGCATTGGCGCACGAGCGCGCGCTACAGCGAGCCGGTCGTGCGTGAGTACGAGCGTGATGCGACCGAGACGCTGTGGCTCGCGCTCGAGCTGCGAGCGTCCGAAGATGAGGCTGCCGAAATCGCGGTTGAAAGCGTGGCCGCGCTGGCTGCGCGTTGCATCGCACGTGGCGAGCGGGTCGCCCTGGTCACGAACGATGTGGTCGTCGATCCGGGCAGTGGACAGGCACAGCTCGAGCGCATTCTGGAAGCACTCGCGCGCGCGCGCTTCCGCACCGATGCGCCCCGGCTCCAGCCGCCGGTCCCGCAATCCGAATGCGTTGCGGTAACGACGACGCACGCGTCCGGATTCGGCGATGTCTTCGCGATAAGTGCGACATGAGCTCGGCCGCGACCCCCGTCACCGCTCAGCCGCTCCGAGTTCTGCATCGTCGCCTCGCGGCGGCCATGGGATTGGCCGCGCTCGCGGCGTTCATCAGCGGCGCGGGTATCGAGACGCCGAGCCCGCTGCTCGCCGTGGCCGCGCTCGGCCTCGCTCTGGTATGGGCGCCAGGGCCGCGCCTGCAACGCCTGCTCGATCCGATCTGGCGCGCGGCCGCGTTGTTGCTCACGGCGCGCGCTCTCTACCGGGTATTTACCAGCCCAGATGACGTGGTATTGCCCATGGTCGATCTGCTGCTGGTGCTGCTCGTCTCAGAGAACCTGAGGGAGAGCGGCGCCGCCGGTGATTCGCGCGTCTATTCGCTTTCCTTTGCGCTGCTGGTAGCGGCATGCGCATACCGGCCTGGCGTCGGCTTCGCGCTTTCCTTCGTGACCTACACCGCGCTCGCGACCGTGACCTTGATGGTCGGTCATTTGATTCGCAAGCTGGCGGAGCACGACGCGCGCGATGTTCGTCTACCGCGCGCGTTCCTGCTGCGCATCGCGGCCATGTCGGGTGTCATGCTGGCGTTGAGCGCGCTGGTATTCACGGCGTTTCCGCGCGTATCACGCGGCTGGGCCATGCGCGGCGCTACGCAATCCGCGAGTGTGATCGGCTTTTCCGATCGCGTCTCACTCGCCGAGCACGGCGGACGCATCTATCCGAATCCGGAAGTCGTGCTGCGCGTGGAATTCCCGGACGGTCTGCCTGCCGACACGCGCGCGCTCTACTGGCGCGGCCGCTCGTACGATGCGTTCGACGGCGTGGCGTGGCACCGCTCGCAGAATATGCCAATGGCGTCTCCGCCGTCCGCGTTTTATGCGGCACGCTGGCCGCGTGAGCGTGTGCTGCAACGCATATATGCCGTCCCGCTCGATGTGCCGGTGCTGTTTGGCCTGCACGCCGTGCTGAATGTGCGGCCACGCTCAGCGCTGCGCGCGATGCAGGACAATGCGGGCGATCTCTGGTACTTCGGCTCGGGCTCTCCGATCTATGAAGTCACTTCGGCAGTGCGAATACCGGACATTGAAGAGCTTCGGAGCGCGCCTGCGGCTTCGCTGCCGGCAGAACGGTTCTACTTGCGGGTGCCGCCATTGTCACGACGCGTGCGCGAGCTTGCCGATTCGCTGACCCGC
>JBQTID010000104.1:0-6744 GCA_052389275.1 Gemmatimonadota bacterium
CTCCGCATAAACCTGCTGAGCAACCGGACCGCCTCGAACCACAGGTTTATGCAGGATACGCTGTAAAACCCGCACGGTCTGCGTAGCGCCCTGCCTTCGCCCAAACCACCCGCCCGTTTTTCAGCAACCTGCTAGGACTCGCGCTTGGGCGGTACGTCCTGGACCTTGGTTGCTTCCTCTTGCAGCTCCGCCAATAGCTTGGTCATCTGGCTGCGATTCATCAGCGTGGCCAAATGGCCGATCAGTCCCAGCGCGAGCGTCGCGCGGTCGGGAACGGTCAGACGATCCCTGATCTGATGCATGATGTCGCGGATCGTCGCATTGTCGCGTGAAAGCGATTCCGTCGTTCTGGACGGCTGCGTCATGATAGCTCCGTTCGCTTGCGGCTCGTGCGTTTACGCGGCTGCACGATCTTGGGCGCCACTTTCCTGGCGGCGCGTTTGCCGTTCTGCACCGCTTCCACTTCGATCGGCTCCAGGTTCGGCTCGGTCGTGACCGGATTGCCTTCCGCATCACGCTGACTCAGCTGCCAGGTAAAGCCCATCTTGTCGAACAGGTGCAACAAATCGAGCACCGGGTCGCCGAACTGCGCGTCCTTCCAGACTTCGTGATGCTCGCGCAATTTCTGCAACAAGAACGCCGCGACCTGCCGCAGCTGCACCACCATGAACGGTCCGCCGTCCGCGCCGGGCTGCCCTTCACCGAATGCGACGAGGCGAATCCGCCATTTCTTCCCCGCCGACTTGCAGCGCGCTTCACCATGCCGGATTAGACGGCCGATGGTATGCTCGAGTGGCGCGTCGAAACCCGGATCGACGCGGCGCAGCGTCGCATAAAGCACATCCGGCGCGCGCAGTCCGTCATTCAGCCGCGGCCGCCCTGATTTCACCTCGCCGATCAAGACGTCAACTGTGTCCTTCTCGAGCGCCAGCACGGGATCGATGTCGAGGTGCAGATCGTCGTCCACCTTACCGAACGCGCGCGGCACGACTACCGCAGCATTGGGAAAGCGAACCGCCAGGATGTCCACATCGGTGGCGGTGTGATAGCGGTACGGCTTGCCTTCCCCAATCAGGACGGGCTGCTCCGGGACGGTGACGTAGCCGTTGAAGCGCAGGTACGCTCCGACCAGTGCGACGCAGGTGTTCATTCGGCTTGTAACGCCTCCAGTTCGGGCACGCTCGGCGAATGTGGCTGATTCAGGTGCCACAATCGTGCCCGAACGGCATCCAGGAACGTTCACGCTCACGCTCACGTTTACGTGTACGGTGGCTTATTCGGCAAGGATTTCGGCTCAAGCGTACGCGCTGGTCGTACACGTAAACGTGAGCATGAACGTGAACGTAAACCTCCGTTCAAACTTGACATACCCTCCACCCCTATATTAATATACCCCTCGTGGGTATGGATTGGAGGCACCGATTTCGGCGTGCGCCGCTTTCTGCCGCCGCACGAGAAGACCACGATCGAAGTGCGTCCGGAAAAGCCCGGCACGTACGAGTTCACGTGCGGCATGAGCATGCTGCGCGGACGGTTAGTCGCGGAGTAGCACGATGAGTCACGATAAGCATGCGACGTCGACCATCACCATCCCGGTGACTGGCATGCACTGCGCGTCCTGCCAGGCGCGCGTGCAAAACGTTTTGCAGAAGACACCCGGCGTGCAGGACGCGTCGGTGAATCTGATGACCGGTCAGGCACGCGTGGCCTTCGATCCTGACGTATCGAATGTCGATACGCTACTCGACCGCATTCGTGCGACCGGTTATGGCGCGGAAGCTCCGCAGGACGCGCGCTCCGCCATCGAAGAGCAGGCAGCGCAGGACCGCGCGCGTGACGAAGAGTATCGCGAGCTTCGGCTCAAGGCCGGCGTCGCGCTGATTGCCGGCGCGGTGGCGATGTTCGTGCCAATGCTATTCATGTCGGTCGGACACACGCTCATTTCGTACGGCCTCTTCGCGCTGACCACCGCGATCATACTGTGGGCGGGGCGTCATTTCTACACGCGCGCCTGGGCCGCCTTCAGACATCACTCCGCCGACATGAACACGCTGATCGCTCTCGGCACCGGCGCGGCCTATGTGTATTCGCTGGTCGCGACCTTCGCGCCCTCGCTCTTCATATCGCACGGATTGTCTGCCGACGTCTATTACGAAGCGGTCATTATCATCATCGCGCTGATTCTGCTCGGCAACGCATTCGAGGCGCGCGCGAAGAAACATACCGCGGCCGCGCTCCGTCGGCTGGCCGATCTTCAACCAAGTTTCGCGCGGATCCTGCGCGACGGCAGCGAAGTCGACACTCCGGTCGAGCAGCTGCACACCGGCGATGTGATCATTGTGCGGCCGGGTGAGCGGATTCCGGTCGACGGTATGATCGTGTCGGGCATGAGCGCCGTCGACGAATCGATGCTGACCGGCGAATCGATGCCGGTGAAAAAGCAGTCGGGCGACGCGGTGGTGGGCGGCACCATCAACAAGACCGGCTCCTTCCGTTTCAAGGCGACGACGCTCGGCGCCGACAGTGTCCTCGCGCGCATCGTGAAGCTGATGCGCGATGCTCAGGGCTCGCGCGCGCCGATCCAGCATCTGGCCGATCGCATCAGCGCCGTCTTCGTGCCGGTCGTCATCTCCATCGCGCTTCTGACATTCGTGGTGTGGTTCGTCGTGGCCGACACTGCGCCGCTGGTCCGCGCCGTCGCCGCGGCGGTCGCCGTGCTGATCATTGCCTGTCCCTGCGCCATGGGCCTCGCCGTTCCCACCGCAGTGATGGTTGCGAGCGGCAAAGGCGCCGAGCTCGGCATTCTGATCAAGGGCGGCGAGGCGCTCGAGCGGACGCGCGATTTGGATACGGTCGTGCTGGACAAAACCGGCACGGTCACGGAAGGCAAGCCGCGCGTCACCAATCTTGTCGTCCTCGACGGCAGCGATGCCAACAAGCTGCTCGGTCTGGCCGCCTCGCTCGAGCGCGCGTCGGAGCATCCGCTCGCGAGCGCGATCGTCGAGGAGGCGCAGCGGAAGGGGCTGCTGCTCGGACGTGTCAGCGATTTCGAGTCGGTCACCGGTCGTGGCGTGCGCGGGCGTGTTGGCGAGCGCGTCGTCGCAGTCGGCAATGCGCGCTTCATGGCTGAGCTGGGTGTTGCGGTTGGCGAGCATCGCTCGCACACGGGTGTCTTCGTCGCGGTCGATGATAAGCTTGCGGGACTGCTGACGATCGCGGATCCGGTGCGGCCGACGTCGCGTGAAGCCGTGCAGCGTCTGCGCGACATGGGACTCGACGTCGTCATGCTGACCGGCGACAACCGCAGCACCGCGGAAGCGATTGCGCGCGAGGCCGGCATCGAGCGGGTGATTGCGGAAGTGCTGCCCGATCAGAAAGTCGCGGAAGTGCGCAGGCTCCAGGAGAGCGGCCGCACCGTCACCATGGTCGGTGATGGCATCAACGACGCGCCCGCGCTCGCGCAGGCGGACATTGGCATGGCGATCGGCACCGGCACTGACATCGCAGTCGAAGCCAGTGATGTGACTTTGATGCGCGCGGATCTGCGCAGCGTGCCGGACGCGATCGCGCTATCGCGCCGCACCATGCGAACGATGCGGCAAAACCTGTTCTGGGCATTCATCTACAACGTGGTCGGCATTCCCATAGCGGCGGGCGTGCTGTATCCGGTGATCGGATTGGTGTTGAATCCGATGATCGCGAGCGGCGCAATGGCGTTCAGCTCGGTGAGTGTAGTGTCGAACAGTCTGCGCCTGCGGCGCTGGAGGCCTTCATGAGCGAGAATACGAGTGCGGCGTGTGGCTGTGGCATCGATCACGCGGCTGGTCGCAAGGCGCTCGCGGTCGATCCGGCGATCAAGGACAAGAACCAGAAGCGGCTGCGGCGGATCGAGGGGCAGGTGCGCGGGCTGCAGAAGATGATCGAGGACGACCGTTACTGCGCGGACATCATGACGCAGATCTCATCGGTGCACGAGGCATTGCGCGCGGTCGGCCGCGAGCTGATGCGGAATCATCTGAAGCATTGCGCGGCGTCGGCGATTAGGGCGGGCGAGGGCGAGGCGGAGGCGATGTATGATGAGCTGGTTGAATTGATGTATAAGCATGCGCGGTAGTAGTCCAAGGCACGCGATTTGGCTGCTAGCGCAGCGCTCAAACAGACTGGGCAGTGAGGACGGTTCCAGACCGCAACAAGTTGCTTCCCGAAGATCGGCCGGTACACGAATGGTACCGTTTCGTGTTGTCGTATCCTGGCCATATCGTTCGCGAGTACTTGGAACGCTTTGGAATAAAGCCCGGCGTTGACAATCAATACGTCCTTGATCCACTGCGGAACAGGAAGGACCCTAGTTGAAGCGACGAAACTCGGCGTTGATTCCGTCGGAATCGAAGCTAATCCATTGGCTGTATTTGCATCGCGTGTTAAAACGACATGGGAAATATCGCCACGTGAGTTTAGGGATAATTGTCGTCAAGTTGCACAGATTGCCAGTTCAGCGCTCGCTCCGTTCGACCTAGCAGGTTGCATTGAGTCAGGATACAATGCCCGAGCTGCGCGATCTAGATGTTGAGCAGTGGTCCGTTCTATCGCGAGATTTTATATCACCGCTCCCGCACCATCGCGTGCTGGTGCTCATCGATGCATGGTCAGCGTGGGACGCCCGATTTCAGAGATTACCAACGCTTAGCGTTGGCGGAGTCGACTGCCGTCTGGCCTTTACCTCGATCAACAATACCAGCTTCAATCTGATTGAAAGTCCAAGGACACCAGCTTTTCGCGCGCTTCACCGGCGAATTAAGTTCAACACCAGATTTTGCCGCGGCTGCGCGCGGCAAGAATCTCTACTTCGTTATGCCGCGCGATCCGACCGCAAGAACGTGCCTCAATGGACCGCGAGCATACGTACGAATTGCGCGAGCTTTTCCGCTTCAGCCGCTGTCAAATCTTCTGGAATGTTGGACAAAGTTACTACGCGACCCGGACGAACTGGAAATGAAGACTGATAACCACCGGATCGTGTTGGCGCGGCTGGCACGTCTGGCGAAACGTACGAGCTCGATGTCGGCGCCTCGGCCTGCTGCGCCCGATCTTTTTTAGCTGTAGCAGGTGCAGCTCGAGTCCTTACCGAAAAATCAGCCGGGTTTTCTTTCCACTGGTTATAAAGATCGACGGCGCGTCGAACGCGTCGGCCGTATTCCGTCAATGACGCCGGATTAAAGTCTCTTGCGCGCTTATTGTTGAAGCGCCTGATAGTCGCGTCTAGATCGAGCGTTCTGAGATCTTCCTGCTCATCATCCCCGAGAACGCTAAAAACATTTCGGACGGCCACAGCGAGAGCCTGGGCGGTCGCGGCCGGCATCAATCCCCGATCACCTGCGTGGCTCAGAAAATCGAGCAGATCGCCCATTGAGTAGTCATTTGCCATTATGTGCCCCTAAACGTTATATTGCTCTCCGGTGGACAATATAACTGTATTGCGGACGTATGGCAAAGGCTGAATATCCCCGCGCCTCGGAGCGGATTATCAGGCGCGACTTAGGGATTTACCCAGTAGTGGCGGTAATGGGCGCCCGGCAGGTCGGCAAGAGTACCCTGTGTCGTAAAATAGCTCACGACCACGACTTGGCTGTATGTACGCTTGACGACGCGGACTACCTACGCAAGGCCGTAGAGACGCCAGAGGTACTTCTTGATGAGCTCGGGCTGAGCGCGTTCATCGATGAGGCGCAACGGGCCCCCGGGCTATTCCTCGCCATGAAAGCGGTCGTGGACCGCGAGCAACGACCTGGGGCGTATCTCCTCAGCGGATCCAATCAGCCTAGGATGTCAGGGGAAGTCGGAGATTCGCTTTTGGGGCGGGCAGCATATAGGACACTCCGGCCGTTAACGTTGAGCGAACTCCGCCTAAATGAATCTCATCCCGGATGGAGTTTCCTTTTCGACGAAGACGATTCTGCGGTACTCGCAGAGCTCGAAGCACGGGCGAACAGCAGTGGCGAACTCGACTGGCGTGATATCGTCCGGACCGGTGGCTATCCGCGTGCGTTGGCAGCACCGGAAGACTATCGCAGTCAAATTCTGAACGATTACATCGATGTTTTTACGAACAGAGACATTCGGGAAGTGATCAGTGTTGAGTCTCCAGAACGATTTGAGCGCTTTTTTAGGCTAGTGTGTGCGTGGACCGGCCAAGAACTGAACGCGGCGGCCATTTCGCGCGATCTTGGAATTCCAGTTAATACCGTCCGCCGATGGATCGATGCACTCGAACGCAGTTTCCTGATCGAGCTAATTCAGCCCTATTCACGGAACGCAAGCCAGCGTGTCATAAACGCACCCAAGATCTTCGTTGTGGATCCGGCACTCGCTCTCGCTGGAGCTCGGGAGACAGAGCCGACCGGATTCCATCTTGAAACACTAGCTTGTATAGACCTACTGACTTGGCGGGATGAAAGCCCGAGCCGTGCCTTATACCATTGGCGACTTGCAGGTGGTCAAGAGGTTGACTTTATCTTACAGGAGAATCAGCAGCTACTCCCGGTGGAAATCAAAGCGACAAGTGACAGTCGCTCACGAAACGCGAAGCATCTACGCACGTTTCGCGAGCGGCATTCGAATACACCTCGTGGCCTGCTCCTCACGTGCGATCCTCAAATCACGCAGCTTGATGGAGGCATCATAGCCGCGCCGTGGTGGGCAGTGATATAAGCCTGACGGGTAGCGCTTCGAGCGGGAGGGTCGGCA
>JBQTID010000105.1:0-3996 GCA_052389275.1 Gemmatimonadota bacterium
CGAATGAAACCGCGACCGAACCATCGTCAGTACTTGAGCGCCTGCGGCTGATGTCGCCCGAGGACAGGCTGCGGAAGGCCGTTGAGCTCTCGGAGTTTGCCAGGGCGCTGCCGCATCGCCGCGCGCAGCTGCTCATCACTGACCCGCACCATGCTCGCCCGGCGTGCCAGTAGTTGTAGTAGGCGGGCGCGCCCTGCGCCTGCACGCCGGCCACGCGAATGTTGCGGCGCAGCGCCTTGGCGATCGCGGCCACTCCACGGATCAGGCCCGTATCGCCGACCGGCACGAACCAGGTCGCGTCCGGCTGCATCTGCTCCGCCAATTCGAGCGCGATGATCGCCGGGCCCGCCGGTATTTCCGCATCGGTTGCATCATCGAGCAGGTACGCGCCGCGCTCGCGCGCAACGCTTCGGCAGCGATACACGCGGCCGCGATGTCCCTGCCGGTTTCGACGACGCGCGCGCCCTGCTCGAGGATGCGTGCGCGCTTGACGCCATTTGGATGTTCGGGCAGAAAAAACGTCGCCCTTACAGCCAGCATGCGCGCGGCGTACGCGACGGCCGCGCCATGATTGCCGGTGCTGGCGGCGACGACGTCGTCTATCTGTTGTTGCGGCTGACAGATCAGGCATGAGGTGTCGGTCACGTTTGCAAATTGGAACTTGGCGACAAGCTGCGGATCGGGCGATTACGGCGATGAGCGCGTAACGATTCGCACCCAACTTCCAAACAGCGGATCTTCCAGCGTCAGTCGATCGTGTCCCGCGCGGACTTCACGTCGTACAAGGTTACGGTCGAGCAGCGCATCCACCGCTTTCTTCATTGCGCTCGCGCTCAGGTCGTAACGCCGCAGGACCTCACGCCGGTAGACTCCGGAACCCGCCTCATGGACCACGGCCTGCAGCGCCGCCTGTTGCGCGGAGGTCAGTGCAACCCATGCCGCGCTGTACAGCGGATCCAGGCGGCGCGCCAGCTCGTCCCGAAGCTCGGCAACGCGCACGGGGGTAAGAAGCGCGCCGTTGCCCTCCGCGGCCAGTACAGCCCAGATATAGCTGGCAAGCTGTTGCACGTTGTAAGGCACGTGATCTGACAAGTCGAGTATGGCCTCGAGCGCGTGCGGCGCGACCTTGACCGGCAAGCGCGCGAAGCCTTCCGCCAGGAAGCTGAGGAAAGCCGGCGACGGTATCGGACCCAGCACACGGACTGCGCCCAGCCGATAAAACGGGCGGCCCGCGTCCATGGTCACGGCCGTGAAGAACCGCGTGTCCGATCCCGCGAATACATAGCCTACGTGCCGATGCTCCTGTACGGCGGCGCGGAGTTGCCCTTCGGCAGCAGTACCACCGGGGATCAAAAGGTGCTGAATCTCATCCAGGATCAGGCCTACCGGATGCCCCGCCTCGCTGGCGGCGGCCTCCAGCGAGTTCAGGGCATGCGCTAGATGCGGCACAGGCTCGGTCTCTGTGTCCAGCCCCAGACTGATGTTCCACGTCTGGTCTAGTGGATTATAGCTCACCGACGGACGGAGCCGCTGAAACAGCCGGATGACGGTCTGTGCAACCCGCTCGACTGGACCCGACAGGACACGTGCGGTGTCAGCAATGAGAGTTGCGATGAGCGTGCTCGTGCGCGGAAACGCTTCCACGTTGTATCTCAAGACCGCCGCGCCTTCATGGCGAGCCTCGAATGCAGCCACATTGTGCAGGGAAGTTTTGCCGAAGCGGCGAGGTCCGATAAGGAACAGCTTGCCGCCCTCGAGCAGTGCGGTCCTGACCTCGGCCAGCTCGGCTTCGCGGTCCACCAATTCACCAGGACCGAGTTCGCGGCCGTATTCAAAAGGATTTTGCATTTGCGGGCCTTTGATTATACGTCCCGGTATTATACCAAATAGTATAAGCAAACTGCAAGAACTGCTTGCGGGGCTTTCCACGCTGAAGGCTGAAAACCGCGCTCCGCAGCTTGTTTGCCATGCATGCATTGCCTACATTATCAGCATGCAATACACACTGCGTAACATTCCGGCGGCCATCGATCGGGCGCTGCGCGCTGTCGCGCGCCGCGAGGGAAAGAGCTTGAACGAGGTCGCGATTCGTGCGCTGGCCCGCGCGGTCGGTGTCGCGGAGAAGCCGGTTCGCTATCGGGACCTGCGGGATCTGGCTGGTACCTGGCAGGAGGATCCGGAGTTCGACACCGTGCGGTCCGAGCATGACCGCATTGACACCGCCATCTGGTCGTGAGACTCGCGCTGGATACAAATCGCTACGTAGACTTCTGCCGCGGAGCGGCGGATGTCATTACGATGCTCGAGCACGCCGAGGCTGTCTACATTCCCCTCGTCGTGGTGGGCGAACTCCGAGCCGGCTTTGCGGTCGGCTCGAAAGGGGCGAGAAACGAACGCACGCTCCGGCGCTTCCTCATGCAGGACGGCGTGTCCGTGGTATTCGCGGACGAGCAGACGACGCATCATTACGCGTCGGTTTACCGGCAGCTTCGCGTCCAGGGAACGCCGATCCCGACCAACGATATGTGGATCGCGGCCCTCGTGCTTCAGCACGATCTGGTACTGTACGCCCGCGACCGGCATTTCGACCACCTGCCGCAGCTAGTGCGCGTCTAAGCAAATTTCTTCATGGGCACCGATCGAGAAAAACGCGAATGAAACCGCGACCGAACCATCGTGAGTACTTGAGTATCCTGCGGCGGATGTCGCCCGAGGACAGGCTGCGGAAGGCCTTTGAGCTCTCGGAGTTTGCCAGGGCGCTTTTTCTTTACGGGCTCCGGAAGCGGTTCCCGGATCTGGGAGAGGCGGAACTCAGGCGTCTCGCGCGTGAGAGATTGGAGAAATGTCACAACAGGATCTCCTGAAGCTTGTTGTCGGTGCGCTGGAGCGGGCCGGGATCGATTACATGATCACCGGCTCGGTTGCATCGAGCCTCCATGGAGAGCCGCGCTCGACGCACGATCTCGACGTGGTAATTGAGATCGAAGAGAAGAATCTCGCGGCGCTTCTTTCCGCGTTTCCGCGGCCCGAGTTCTATCTGGCCGAGACAGCAGCGCGCGAGGCGATCCGCACGGGCGGGATGTTCAACGTCATTGATGTCGCGGAGGGCGACAAGGTCGATTTCTGGATGCTGACGAGGGATCCGTTTGATCTATCCCGGTTCACCCGGAAGGTCGAGGAAAAGGTTTTTGGCACGCGGATCAAAGTCTCCAGTCCGGAGGATACAATTCTGGCGAAGCTGCGGTGGGCAAGGCTTGCCGGAGGTAGCGAGACGGCCTTCATGGACGCGCTGCGCGTATACGAAGTTCAGGCAGAAGTGCTCGACCTGCCGTACATCGAGGCGTGGGCCCAACGGCTTGGGGTCGCGGACCTGTGGGAGCGAATCAGGAGCGAGGCGGAAGAGATTTAAGCGTTCGGTCCGCTGTGGAGCGTAGATCCTGCCCGAGGGTCTGGTGTTTGGGTTGGTGACCGACCGGCAATCGCGATAATGAAACTGATGGCCGACGGCGGCCCGATTTCGCCGGGCGGTGCCGTGCACATGTCGGGCAGCACGAAGGTATCCGGACCACCGCCGTACGTGGTGCCGATGAGTAAAGCGCGGCGTACTCACCGTTAATGGGCAGCTCGCGTCCGTCGCAGAGCAGCCAGCCGGGTGGCGCGAAGCGGCCGCCAAACATGCGGATCTCGCCTATGTAGGGATCAGGCATGCGATCTCACTCGCGCGTTGGACCGTGTCCTTTTCCTGTTGGTCGTCCTGTGTGAAGGCGCGGAGCGCGCGCAGCTCCAACCGCTGTGCGCGGTCCAGGTCGAGCCTGCCAGCGCGGGCGAGCACCGAATCCAGCGGTGTGTCGACCGCGCGCATCGCGGCAGGGAACTGCTGGTAGTAATTTCGTTGCCGCGCAGCTCGTTGCCGCTGTTGATGAAAGTCACAACAATGCCGGCGTTGAAGCTCGTAATCACGTTCTCGACGATACGATTGTTATTGCAGACGATTCC
>JBQTID010000106.1:0-1738 GCA_052389275.1 Gemmatimonadota bacterium
TGAGCGTGCTATAGCACGCTCACCCACGACGTCGGTGAGTGCAGGCAGGCTGTAGTATGGCTCGGCTGTGTGAGTCTCTTCGACGGGAATGACAGCGAGTAACTGCGTCGAACGCCGTCGAAATAAAGCGATTTGGGTCAATGCGCCGACCCGCGAATCGCTCGGACCAACAGACGCAAATGTCACATCGTACCCATTACGTCCGGCTACTTCCTTGCTCCAAGACTCGAACTCGGCGCGCGTCCACTCGAAGCGGTGATCGGGATGACGCAACCTCCCGCTCTTATGCCAGAGGTGTAGCCGATTGTACTCGGCGTTGGGCGTTGTAACGGCGATCAGCCCCGGGCGCGCTAAGTGCCACAGCACCTTTTCGAACGCATCGAGCTGACTTCGATCAAGATGCTCTATCACTTCGACGACCGCGGCGGCATCGAACCCGATAAGCCGCTCGTCCCAGTACGTCAGAGCTCCATGCAGCAGACGCACGCGGGATATGTCTCGAATCGGAACCTGCGCGCGGGCCGACCGCAATGCTTCGAGGGACACCTCGACGCCAACAATCTCTTCAAACTGCGAATCGGGCAGCAAATAGCGGATCCATTCACCGGTGCCGCAGCCCAAGTCAAGCACGCGCCGAGCCCCGTAGTACTTGAGCGCGGCATAAACCGCCTCGAATCGTTGCAGGTGATATTTATCCGAGCTGCCCCGGCGGCCGTGTGACCGCTCGATACCGGAGCGCTCCGGATGATTCGCGAGCCACGTCTGACTAGATCGCAATAGTTGCGCGGACCCCTGTTCATTCAGCTTCCCGACTGACGTTTCGTCAAATAGCGGACCCAATACCCGCAGATGAATGATCAGGTCGCGTAAGCTCAGCCTTCCGGACAACGTCAGCGAGTAGTACGAGTTCGCCCCCCACTCGGGCAAACGTTCGCTCAGGGCGTGCGTGGTGACGCGGAAATTGTAGCCGAGCGGCTCGAAGAGCTTTTGGAAACTGATGATCCCATCGGAGGATGGTAGAACGGCGACATGCGCCCTCACGATTTGACACGTTTCCAGATGGTTTACCAGGCCGGCATCCGCAAGGTCCACCAATGGCGCTAGCACTTCTGCAAGTGCGTTGCTGAGCAGCGTACCCGAGGCATAGGTCTGTGCGCCGGCTCGCAACTCATCGCGGTTCTCCTCATTGAAGCTTGTGTCGGGTGGGGAGGACTCCAATAACATCGTAAAGCATGCCGAATTGTCTGTGCGTTCGAGAAACATGTGGACGCGGCCACCGGAGAAATGACACGTCTCCGTGCGACCGTGCGCGAATCGTTCGGCAAAGCGCGATCCGGTACTATCCGCGAGATCGATGGTCAAAAGCATAGCGGTCCTGGTGAATTAGTTCTGATCGCGCGAGCGGATCGGAAAAGTATTGTTTCAGGGTCGCTTTAAGATAGGCAAGAATTTGTGGCCGCCGCCACTGATTCCGGTCGATTTCGGCCACCCATTCCGGAGCAAGCCGGCCACTGATTCCGATGATTCCGGCCGGCCATTCCGGCAGAATCCGGCCACCCCTGGTTTCAAGGTGAACTGAAGCGGCGCTGGCAACCGCAAACCCTCAAGCTGCTCATAGCTTCTCCGCGGCGTTGACCCCTACGGAGGAGCTGATGGCGGCAGATCGGTTGTCCATGCGCAGGATCAAGGAAGTGCTGCGGCTGCTCGCCGCAGGTCAGTCGCAGCGCGCGATCGCGCA
>JBQTID010000107.1:0-16439 GCA_052389275.1 Gemmatimonadota bacterium
AGCCCGTTTTTCAGCAACCTGCTAGATCGACAGCGGCGCCGGCCGCCGAATCGCGAGATTCGCGACGCCCCCGATGATGCCGAGCGTCAGTGCCGCCAAGGCGATACTCGGTGTCCATAGCGTGTGCAATCCGAGCAACGAGTCCACAGAGAAAATCCCGGGACCCGTCAAAGCGAGCGCAAACGCGCCGGCCCCAAACACCGCTGTGTGCTCGATCCCGTTCGATGTCACGAACACACCGTTCTGCCAATGCACGCTGACCGCCGCGACGATCAGTACCGAAAGCATGAGCGCGGGCCCGACCGGACCGAGCAACCCGAGTATTACGAGTAATCCGCTCGCGATCTCGATAGTGCCCGCGGTAGCCGCGAACAGACGCCCGGGCCGAAACCCGATTTGCTCGAAGTAGCCGCCCGTGCCCGCGAGCCCATAACCGCCAAACCAGCCGAACAGCTTCTGCGCGCCATGCGCCGCCATGTAGAGGCCAAACACAATCCGGACGACCAGCAAGCCGCTGCTCAACGCAAGTGCATTGACCGCCCAGGTACCGAAGTCATAGTACATTGCCATTATCCCCCTCCAGGGAATTGATCACTTGACGAACGATACCGTGTCTGTTATAGATCATCAATGCACCAAACGCCTGATCTATTGTCTAATCGTCCAAATGGGGCGGACTCCAGTGTCGACGTCGTCAGCGATATCCTGGATGCCGTGCACCTTACTACCGCCGTGCACGGCCGCCTCGAGGCGGGTGCGCCCTGGCGTCTCCGCATCCCCGCGCGCGGATACCTCAGCTTCTACATCGTGGCTCGCGGCAGTGCATGGATCGAAGTCGACGGCGTGCAGAGCAGCGATCAGGAGCCTCCCGGTCTGGCGTTGTCCGCAGGCGACGCTGTCCTTCTCCCGCGCGGCTCCGCGCACACATTGCGGGATGGCGAGCGCAGCGAGGCGCCGCCGCAGGTCTTCGATTACGCGGCGTGCCCGCAGGTCGCGATTGGCGAGTCGGCTCGATTCGGCGGCGGCGGAGCGGTGACCTCTTTGGTGACCGGCCAATTCACTTTCGGCGGCACGGCGTCGCGAAACCCATTGCTGTCTTCGCTGCCGCCGCTGGTGCATCTGCCTGCGAACGCGACGGCAGCAAACCCGCAGCTGGCCGGCGTGGTGTCGCTCATTCTCAGCGAAAGTGCCAGTCCGGGGCCGGGCGCTAACATCGTCCTCGCGCGGCTGGCCGATCTCCTGCTCATCCACGCGCTACGCTATTGGATCGCCACGAAGGGCGCCGAGTCGTGCGGCCTGCGCGCGGTGGCTGACCCGGCAGTTGGCACCGCGCTGCGTGTCATGCATGCGCGCCCTGCCGAGCCTTGGACAGTCGAGCGACTTGCGAAGAGCGTTGCGCTGTCGCGGTCCGCTTTTGCCGAGCGGTTCACTCGTTTGGTGGGCGAGCCGCCGCTTCAATACCTCGCGCGCTGGCGCATGACCAAGGCGGCACTATTGCTCACCACGGGCGATCGCAGCATCTCCGAGATATCCGATCGGGTTGGGTACGCGAATGCGGTGGCATTCAACAAGGCATTCTCACGCGTGCATGGGATTGGGCCGGGCGCGTATCGGCGCGCGCACCGAGCATCGGCGGCGCACTAGCTGATCGCGTAGTCGACGACATCACAGACAGGCTTGTAGCCGATGTTGAAGATCCGTGTTCGCACTAAGCTATGAACATCGCGACGTAGGCAGGGATTAGCGGTTAGCCAGCTTGCGAGCGCGCTCTCGAATCTCGACTCGCTGATTGTACAGCGGGGCGTCCACACTCTTCCACGCCTTGAGGACCCACTCGTAATGCGCCGCCGCGCTGTCGCGCTGACCAGAAGCCTCGAAAGCGCGAGCGAGAAGTAGTTCGAGCTCGGTCCGGTTGACGTACTGGCCCGATGCGCCGATCGGTCCCCAATGCGCCGAGCGTAGCACACGTGTGGCCTCAGCAGAGCGCCCGAGATCGATGAGCGTGCGAGCCAACTCAATGCTCGCCCGCGTGTTCCCTTCCACCGGCGAATAGAGCGACCGCCGAAATTCCGTCACCGCTTCAGTCGGCCGGCCCTGCAGCCGTAGCCGCAGCCCACGTGCGTAGTGATGCAGCAGCTGATCGCGACGAAATCCACTGTGGGAGCCGCGCACTCGAATCGTATCCTCGAGCTTGCGCAGGCGCGTGGTATCGCGGAGAGCAGCAACCGCGGTAGCAGCGTGCGTAAGAAACCATGCGCGGTTACGTCCTTGGCGCGCCGGCGAGTCTGCCGGATCGGCGCGCGAAAGGGAATCGAAGAGCGCGGCCGATTCATGGTACCGGCCGAGATCGAACAATACGGTTGCATGCGTGAACGCATCCCCAAGGGGAAGATTGCGCTCGGTCGCGACGGCGCGGACCTGCAACGCGGCATCGAGCGCCTCGATCAGACGCCCTTGCGTGCGCAGGCTCGAAACTGCATCGGCCAAGGCGTTGGATTGCAGGTCGTGGCCAGGCGTTGCAAGCAGCCCCGACCAGAAGCGATCCGCAGATTCGAAATCCCCCATGCGCAGCCAGAGGTCCATCATGCCGCCCACCGCGATACTGTTGGTGCGATCGTAGCGCGCAGCCTTGGTCATATCCTGGATAGCTTCGCGGTAACGCCCCTGAACTTTGCGTATGTGCGAGAGCGACGCCCATGCGCCGGCCGAGCGTGGCTGTTGCGCGATCCACTCGCGCGCTACGCGCTCCGACGCCGCCATGGAATCGGCGAGGCGGTAAGCGTCGAGCATGCCGTAATAGCCGTCACACGCGAGGCAACGCGCATGGTCTCCGCGCAGGCCGAGGGAATCCAATTGCACTACCTGTCGATACTGCGGGATCGCGTCGATGAAGCGGCCCGATCGTATGAGGGCCCGAGCGTACTCGAAATGCCCGCCCGGCTCGGTCGGATAGCGTATCGCGAGCGTCTCGGCGACGGCGAGCTGGGACGGCTCGTCGCGCGCGCCGAGCCAGTGTGCCTCAATGAAAAGCCGTTCGCGGTCCGGCCCGCGCTGCGACATGCGACGAGCCTGGTGGAGCAGCGCACTGCGATCACTCACCCCGTTTATACGGGCGGCGTAGTACGCAGCCATCGCGAAGGTTGAATCTTCCGTTAGCGCCGCGCGCAAAAAACGTTCGGCAGTTCGCTCCTCGCCGCTGTAGAATGCAAGCAGGCCTTCCTCATACAGACGCACGGCATTCAAGGATCGGCCACCGGGAAGGTGATCCGGAGCAAGTGCGACGCCGAGGTCGCGCGCGATGCGTTCAGCGGCGTTGTCCACAATGCCGTACAGGTCGGCGGCCTCGACGGAATACGTTGCGCGCGCGGTATGGCGATCGAGGTCGATGCGCCGAAGATCCAGGCGTAGCGTGCCGTCCGAGCGACGCGCAAGCACGCCTTCGATGATCTCGTCGGCGCCGGCTGCTTGTGCAGCGCGCTGCAAGTCCGCCGCGACGTTGCCGCGACTGCCCATCTGCACGCGCACTTCCTGAATTCGTCCTTCACTGAGTATCGATAAGCCCGCAGCGCGGCCGAGGTGAATCGCGAGGAGTGAAGGCAGCGCGGCCGCGGAGTCCGGCAGGCCAAGGGTTTCAATGTGACCGACCGCGAGTACGAGGTCGCGGTCGTCGCGGAAATCGAGCAGATCGACCGTCCATGCAGCGGTCGCGACAACCGCGACGCTCGCGGCAGTCGCGACGGCTATCCGGCGAGTGCGTTTCCGCGTACGCGGTACGAGTGATCCAGCCTCAACGGCCGCGTCAATGCGTGCGGGCACCGACGGCGGTGGCGTTTCCGCTATGACTCTATTGGTGCGATCCAGCCAGCCTGCAGATGGAGCCTCCTCCAGTTCCCGCGACAGGCCTCGGATGAACGCGGCCTGCGCGGCTGTAGCCGCGGCGGGTTGGCCCGCCTGACACAAGGCGTCGACATGCCGTATGGCTGCGTGTTCATCAACCGCGAACTGCTCCGTCCAGCGAGCAGCCCAGCGCGCCATCTCCGACCATTCCTGTGCGCTTTCCAGCTCGCTGACCAGGCAATCGAAGCAGCTGTAGAGCAATTGCCGCAGCCGTGCGCGCTCGGCTTCAAACCATGTTGCGAATTCTTCGCCGCCGACGTCCTCGCAGCCCACCATGAAATCGCCGTTCCAAAGCTCGATGGCCTCGGCGAAGCGGCGCGCCGCGGCGGCCGCCGCGAACTCGCGGGCATCCAACACGATCCGATCGTTTTTGAGCCGCAGCGTGTCCGGCGCGATCTCGAGGACATCCTCCCCGCAGGCACGCCGCAGACGCAGCAACGTCTGACGCAGCGAATGACGCGCGCGCTGTTCGTCGCGTTCCCCCCACAGCAACGCCTGCATCTCTTCGCGCCGCATCGCGCGCGGCGCGCGCGCCGCGAGCACGACCAGCAGCGCGAGCTCTTTGCGCCGGCGCGGCAAAAGATCGCCTGCAGGTCCGCGCAAACGCAGATCGCCGAGACTCTGGAGGTGCAGCAGCGGCTGCATAACTACCTGCGAACGTAAGAGTTGCGTCGGGGTGACGGGGAGTTGCGAGCGGCACTGCAGGTTCTTGGAGACAGCTGCAGAAGCGGCTTAGTCCAACATAATGCCAAAAGGTACTCATGCACACAAAGCTGTTCACCGGCTTCGCTTTGGCTATGGTCTTTTCAGCGCTGCCATCCGCCACCGCAGCGCAAGTTCCGCAATCCTCACAATCCGGACAAATGACCGCGTCTTCGGCGTGCACGGACAAAGTGCGCGTTACCGACTTCACCATCACATCGCCAACGCCGATGGAGCGCAGACTCGCGCTCACGATCAAGAACCTTTGCACCGGAACCGCGACCGCATCAGTGCTGAACGTTCCGTGGCGAATCACGGTGGCGGGCCGATCCGCGCCGCTGGGCTCAGGGTTGCTCGTGATACCGCCGGGCGGCAGCGCGGTAGCAGTGACGATGTGGACAATCATGCCTGGCAGTTTCTCCTTCGATGGCGAAGCGGATCCGGGCAATACGCTCAATGAATCCACCGCCGCGCGTGCGAACAACCTGCCGACGGGTATTCAGATTTCCTTCACGTCTGCCGACATCAACCAGGCGATTGCACAGGTCGCGGCGGCCACCGCTGCGGCGGGGGAGGCGGCTATTTCGCCGTGCACCGTTGCGGACAAGTTTCAGCTGTCGAGCTTCACGACAAATCCCGGCGCGCCGGTGGCCGATCAACAGGTCACGCTCAAGATCATCATCAAAAACAATTGCACCCACGCGCGCACGTTTCCGTGGGGGGTCTGGCGCGGTACGACTCTGCTGCGCAGCGGCACCTCAGCCAGCATTCCCGGCGGCGGCAGTGCCACGGTATCGCACAGCTGGCGAGCGACGACCGGGACGCACTCGTTCAGCGCGGTGATCGATCCTGGCAGCACCATCGACGAGCCCCCGAGTGCGCGCACCAACACCCACTCCAACATCACCGTTACGGTAGGGGCAGGCTCCTAGGCACTGCACCCGAACCCATCATCCAATGTTCAGGAGACAACCAATGCGTCGTCGAATTGCAGGTTACTGTTTCGTCATGTTTTTATTCGCGCTGCCCACGGCGGGTTTGACGCAGGTGGCGCAACAAGCCGCCCAAGTCGGCACCTCGTGCCTGGACAAGGTCCAGGTCTCGGAGCTCAAGAAAGCAGCGGTCAACCCGGCGCCGGATGTCTACAAATTCCTCATCACAATTTCGAACCTGTGCACCGGCTCGAGCTCCGGCTCGATCACGCACTGGCGTCTTACCAAGGCTGGGAGTGCGACGCCGCTGGGGTCGGGCACGGTATTGATTCCGGCGTCCGGCACAGCCGTTGTCAACGCTTTCTGGCCTGTGAGCAGCGGCACGTTTTCGTTCACCGCAATGGCGGACCCGGAGAATACGCTCAACGAGCCGGCCGTGGCGCGCGCGAACAATCGTCAGACATTGCAGCTGACGGTCGGAGCCCTGGCGGGTGGAACTGCATCCTGCAACAGCGCGGACAAAGTCCGCATGGCGTCCATAGCCCTGTCGCCGACGCCGAGCACTATCACGCCAGGGCAACAAGTAACCGTGAATGCGATTATCAGCAATCTTTGCCCGAACGGCAGTCGAAATTTCGATTGGCGCATTCTCGTAGATGGAGCTACGGTCGCGAGCGGAACTACCAGCAGCATGACATATAATGAAAACAAATTGATATCAACGACGTGGACAGCGATCGCAGGCACGCACCAGATCGTGGCGGAGGTCGATCCGCAGAACCTGCAGGGGGAAACGGGTAACTCGGCAACGTACAACAACAAACGTACCGTACAAGTGACCCTTACCACAGCGTCCGGAAGTCAGGGGCAATAGTGCGTGCGCTTGCCGAAATAGCCCGCATGGGTGTCGCGTTCTCGGTAGCGGCTCTTGCACTGAATCCGTCGGCGCGGGCGCAGGAGCCGGATGTGGCTCCGCTCACCGCATCCGCGAGCTTTCCAGCGGACAGATTCGTGGCCGCTGATGCGGCGATCGAGATCACGTTGAGTCGCGCGCTGCGCGGTGACGAAGGACGGATCGCGATCGTGGTCGGAGCGCATGAGCTGACGCCGCTGTTCGAGCATGTGGCAACCAGGCTGGTCTTCCGCGGACACCGCTTTCGACTACCTGGCGGCAACACTGACGTTAAGGTGTTCCTGGTTTCCGAGCGCGCCTGGCGTGAGATCGCCAGCTTTCCGCTGCGCGTGCTGACCCGCGGCGGGTTCGAATCAGTCGCGATTGATCCGGGGCTGACGCTGAATAACAAGGGACAGCTCGCCTCCGGGTATTCGGGCAGCGCGGCAGAGCCAGAGCGTGCGACGTATCAGGACGCTACTGCATCGTTCGGCCTGCAGACTTCTCACGTACGAAATGGCTGGACGTTGCAAACGCAGATGAACGCCATGGGCGTGACGAATGAGAAGGAAGCGCTCCGCTTCGGAACGCAGGGGGACAATGCGATGCGCATCGATCTTTCCGACTACGTGGTGCGGTTGGAACGAGCGGGTGCTCAGCTCGCGGCCGGGCAGGTGAATTTCGGTCAGAACCGTCATCTGATCAGCGGTTTTACGAGTCGCGGCGTCACTGCAGTCGTGAGTCGCGGCCCGGCAACGCTGTCGGTTGGTGCGATGAACGGCAGCAGTATCGTTGGCTGGGACAACATTATTGGCTTGAACGACAGCGATCACCGCGTTACCGCAGCAGCGCTGGCGCTCGAGTTGATGCCGCAGCGACCGGGCGGTATGCACATCGATTTCTCCGTGCTCGACGGCTCATTGCTGCCGAACACCGGCTATTCCGAAGCGGGCGTCGTCGACGCAGAAACCAGCTTGGGCTTCGGCGTGCAGTTCGCGGCCAGCACTGCTTCGCAGCGACTGCGCGCCTCGGGTGGCATGACGCGAACGCGCTTCGACAACGGCGCGGATTCCGAGCTTTTCGGAGACCTGTCCGTGGTTCCAACGCGCGCGCAACGCAAGGCAGCTCGCTATTTCGAAGCCACGGCCGGCCTGCTGCAGAACGCGAAGCTGCTCAAGGCGATCAGTGCCACCATGAATGCAACGTACCGTCACGAGCGCGTGGATCCGCTGTACCGGAGCGTTGCGGCGTATACGCAGGCCGACATCGATCGCAACGTGTTCGAGCTGAGCGGCAACATGGACGCGGTCAACGTCCAGTTCAGCCACAATCGATCGGGCGACAACCTCGACCATGTGGCTTCCGTGCTCACGACCTCGACACGCGTGTCGGGCGCCTCGCTCAGTGTGCCGCTCGCCACACTTCTGAGAATCACCGGCAGAGCGGCGCTGTTTCCTATGTTGTCGATCACACGGCAACAGACTCACCAGCAGGGCGAGACGCTGCCGGACAACGCGGACTTCCAACCATCGCACGTGCCGGATCAGCTGAGTGTCGTGGAGGACATGTCACTGCAGTGGCAGGGCACACACCTGCGTTTCGGCTACCGCTTCAATCGCAGCAAGCAGGACAATCGGCAGCCGGGACGCGAAGCGTCGGATTTGAAAGCAGGCAGCAACAATTTCACGATCGGTTATATACCAGGCGCAAACGTCGACATGCAATTGGACGCGAGTCTCGAACGACAGGAAAACCTGGAGTTCGCGCAGGTGAATCGCGTTCGGCGGCTCGGTCTCACGGCCAACTGGCGCATGAACGTCCAGACGACGATCGACGCGTTCGTCAGCCGGTCGACCACGAATGACGAGGCCGCAGCGAGCACCGCCGGCTTCACGGAAGCGCGCATCGGTCTGTCCCGCGCCATAAAAATTTGGCGTACCGCGGATGGCGCGGCGCCGCCCGGCCAGCTGTTCGTTCGACTAGCGCGTCAATCGAACGCGCTGACACAGGCAGGTGATGCAGCGCTCAGTCCTCCCGCGCAGAGCGGAGCGTCATGGAATGTCGCTTCCGGCCTCAGCCTGCGGCTCTTCTAGGAGCATGTTCATGAATCGTCCAGGCGCAGCACTCGTGCTGCTAATGCTGTCGGCGTCTGTTGTTCACGCGCAGATCCGCGTGGATCCCAACGGCGTCAATGTAAACGTTCAGGGCGCAACGACCGTATTTCTCACGTTCGGTGGGCTCAATGATTACGTACCGGTCGAAGCGATCTGGTGCGGGCGCGTGGTTCCAGCTGCACCTGCGCTCGGCAAACGCTGCGACCCGGCCACGATCTTCGGTCAATTGCCGATTCGCTACGACCGATCGAAGCTTCAGAACAGCACATTCACGGACATCATGTCGATCCCCGCGTCGGTGTCACGACGCGCGTACGAGGCCGCGCTGAGCGGAGAGACCTCGAGCTTCTTCTACGTTCGCCGCTTTGTCAGTCGCACCGGTGGCGCCGACCAGTACGTAGCCGTCACCTGCCGCCTGGCCGGCGGCGGTGCGCGCGTGCCGTTCGGTCTCACGCACGTCGATATGCGATTCGACGTCGAGTCGCCGCTGCTGCTGGTCAAAGCCGGTGACAAGCTACCCGCGATTCATGCCGAGATCGCCTACAATGGCACCGGCCGGCTGCGCGGACGCTGGGAGATCGTGCTGCCGGGAGAAGAACTGCCGAGCACACGCGATTTGCTTACGGAAGCAACGCTGCCACCCAATGAGCGTGGTCTCCAGAGGCGTTACGCTGAAATCGAGCGCTTCAACATCTTCCTGCCACCGACGGGACGGGTCGTGCTGCCGGGACCGGATCCCGCGCGTTTACCCAACACCATCGACGGCACGTATTTCGTGCTGCTCCGCATCGAAGCGTCGGATGACAAGGAGAATGATTCGCGGCTTGCATCTGTCGGTGCCGGGCAGGGGGTCATTCACAGCGGCGCAGTCGCCGGCTTTCCGATGCCGACACTGCGGTACTTCGTCGGCGCTAGCGCTTCCGATTTGAGCGTTGCGACCGCGGGCGATCTGCGCCTGCTGCTACCCCTGGACGACGCGACGTTCGCGGCGGACTCGGTACCAACGTTCAGCTGGATCGCGGAGCCATCCGCGAGTTACTACCGATTCGAGCTCGAGCGCACCGGCGACAGCAAGCTCGTATTCAGCGCGATCGTCGATGCCGCAATCCCTGCCTATCAGCTACCCCCATTCGCTGCCGCGGATATTCCCGATGGCAACGGCCGCTGGCGTGTAGTCAGTCTGGATGCCAACGCGCGTGAGCTCCAGAAGAGCCTATGGCGCCAATTGAGGAGGACACAATGAAAGTCACTTTTGCAGCCGCAGCATTCGTACTGAATAGCCTCGGCTTTGCGCCCGCGCTCAGCGCGCAGAACCCGCCGGCGCTGAAGGAAATCGATAACGTGATGGCGTATCCAAGCTCACCCAGCGGACGCAAGCATGTTTTGTCGGTCGATCTCACTGGGCCGGCGCCCAAGGGCGGTGTCGTGGTGTCTTTGAACCACGGCGGTGGCAGTGGTCCTGCAACCGTCACGGTACCTGGCGGTTCCGCGTCGGTGGCATTCGAGACCACAATGCCTGTGGTTGCGACGACCAGCAACGTCATCATCTCTGCCACGTACAACGGCGTTACGAAGAATTTCCAGCTACAGGTCACGCCGGCGGAATTGTTGTCCGTTAGCGTCGAGCCGTATTCCGTTATCTCTGGAACTGCCGCGACCGGACGCGTTGCTCTGAGCGGCGTGCCGGCCGGCGGCGCGGTCGTTACGCTCGATCACGGCGGCGGCGCGGGCCCGTCATCGATCACGGTTCTGAATGCACAGACCGCGACATTTCAAACGACACCGCCCAGACAAGCGACGCAAGCGACGCTGACCATCGGCGCGACCTATAAGACGGTCACTAAAACCGCGTCGCTGAGGGCAATACCGGCAACGACCAACATTTCGTCCTTTACGATTGCGCCGTCCGTGGGCCAGCCGATACCAACCGCCATTGGGGGGGCAGGGAGATTCAGCGCTACGGTCACCCTGGACCAGGCTCAATCCAGTGCAGTCGCGATAACGGTGTCGAGCAGCCACAGCGCCGCAGTGGTACCGTCACCCGTTTTCGTGGCCGCGGGGCAGAGCAGCGCGACGTTCCACATTCCGGCGGCCGCTGTGCAGGCGGATGTGAGCGCAACGATCTCCGTGGGTCAAGGCGCGAGTGCCAAGACCGCGACTGTCATGATCAAGCCCATGCCGGCGCTGCTCACGTCGATCGATGCGCCACAAACCATCCTCGGCGGAAGTGAGAGTACTGCGCGCGTTCGGTGCAACTGTGTGAGTTGGGCAGGGACCCCTGGTATGTCGCGTTTCGTCTCCGTCGAGAGCAGCAACGCCGCCGTACTCACCGCCGCCGGCGGGGGTGGCGAGTTCGGCGGCGACGCGAGCAACATTCCCGTCACGCTAATCACGCAGCCGGTGAGCTCGCCGACGCCAGTCGTCATCACGGCCAGGTTCGGAAATGAAACGGTCACGACATCGATCATGCTCGAGCCCGCGGCACAGGTCGCGTCGATCACGTTGAATCCGCAGCACATTTATGAAGCCGGCAGTGCAACCGTGACCATTACACTCGATAAGGCGGCACCGACCGGTGGTGCGCGCATAACGCTGCGGAGTTCAGCGCCGGCCGTTACGGTGCCGGCGGACGTGACCGTCGCGGCGGGTCAAACCACGGCGACCTTCCCGGCCACCGCGGCCTCGCTCGGCAACGCGAACATCATCGCCCAGCGCGGTAACGGTGTCGGAAAGACGAGTGCGCCGCTCGCGGTCGTACTCGTCGAAGCTCTCCGCATCGAAGCGCCTGCAAATCCGTACGAGCTTGGCAGCGCGACGGGAACCGTATTGCTGCAGGCTCCCGTTGTTACGAGTCCTCTCAAGATCGCGCTCGCGAGTTCGGGCAGTGCGGTGGTGGTGCCACCCGAAATCACGATCGGCGTGGGCGCGAGTTCAGGGACATTTCCAATCCTGCTGGCCAGCGCGGGGTCGGCTACGCTCACGGCAAGGCGTGTGGACGGCATACGCGAGCGGCAGCTCGCCATGACGGTGAAGCGCAATCAGATCGCTTCGCTCACACTAAGCCCAACCACGGTAACTGCAGGCGGCACCGCGACCGGCACGATCACGCTCGAAGCA
This sequence comes from Gemmatimonadota bacterium, assembly GCA_052389275.1. GTDB lineage: Bacteria > Gemmatimonadota > Gemmatimonadetes > Longimicrobiales > RSA9 > CBJLQC01. The sequence continues at coordinate 11,655 of JBQTID010000107.1, forward strand.
CCAGCGGGTAATGGCGGCGTCGAAATCGCCCTGAACGGAACTGATGTGACCGTGCCTGCTGTGGTCATGATCAGCGCGGGCGCAACCAGCGCGACATTCGCAGCGAGTGTGCCCGAAGCCGCGACGTCGACACGCACCGTGACGGCCAGGCGTACCGGCGCAACCACGATGGATTTCAAATCCGCAACGCTGACCGTTCCGGGCCCTGCCTTACAGTCGCTCAGCATCAGCCCGACCACAGTCAGCGAGGGACAAAGCGCGGCTGTGACCGTCACGCTGGATGCAGTAGCGGGGGCGAGCGGCGTATTAGTGACGCTGAACAGTGGGACTTCGCACGTGGCAGTGCCGACTACCGTGATGGTACCAGCCGGTCAAAAGTCGATCACGCTCACCGCGAACACGACCGGTCCTGTAAATGCGACGATTCGAAGCACGAGCGGTAGCAGCCAGGAAAAGCAGGCATTGCTGCTCGTGAAGGCTGTGCAGGTGAAGTCGGTCGTGCTCGGAGCAGGCGAGATTCGTCCCGGTCAGAGTATTGCGGGAACCGTGACGCTGGACGCGGCGGCCCCGGCCAGTGGCGTGACAATCACGTTCACCAGCTCAGACGCAGCCATTGCGCTGCCGGCCAAAATTACGATTGCGGCGGGATCCAATATGGGCACGTTCACGGCGACCGGCGGCGAAAACGTTACCGCGGGAACCGCGACGATCGAAGCTGCCCGCATGGCCATGGTGACGGGACTGGTGGCAGGTCCTAAAGCGACCACGACGATTACGGTAACCAGGTAATCGCGTAGTCGACAACGTCACAGACAGGCGTGTAGCCGATCTTCTGGTAGATCGCATTCGAGGTAGGATTGCCGAGGTCGGTGTAGAGGCAGCAGAAATCGTAGCCTCTATCGAGTGCGCGCTGGCTCGCGCCTGCCGTTACCGCCGATGCGTAACCGCGGCCGCGAAACTCCGCCGGCGTGAACACGAAACCGATGCGCACGCCGTGCGGCATTATGCCGGCCCACAACGCTGTCGTCTTCGGTCCATCATCATCCCAGACGAACACGGTCTTGTTCGCAATGTGCGCCTGCGTGTAGCCGCGCATGTCGGTGGGCGCGTGATCGGTCTCGCGCGCAAATGACTCGAGCCAGCTCGCAAGCACCGGCTGATCCGCGGGCTGCGCCAATCGCAAGCGGCCCGGTGGCGGCGGTTCGGACGGCACGACTTTGCGCAGCTCGTAGATGCGCGACTGCCTGCCGGGCTGCGCGCGGCGTTGCTGCCGTTTCGCGATGTCGTGTGCGACGATGCTCGCCACCGCCTCCGGCCCGAGCACACCCGGCACCTCGTCGAATGCCTGCACGACATCGGCGGCCAGCGCGGCAGCGGCCGCGAGCGGCATGCGCGTCACGCCGAGCTTGTACGGCGGCGTGCGAAACGCACAGCCTGTGACCTGGCCGTCATGCTCGAGCGTCGCGAAATAAGCGCTGTGGTTGTCTGCCTGCTTCAGCTGCGCAGCAACGCCGAGAATGAGATTGTGTTCTACTTCATTGCGGATCAGCCACGGCTCAGCGCGCGCGAGAAACGCGGCCGGCGACTCGTGTCGAATGCAGACGTATGCCGACATCAATCGTGAGCTTGGGCCGGTGCGATACGCAACGCGAGGCGCAGCGGCAGCAGCGCCGCAACCAGCGCGATCACGAAGAACGCAAGCGCGACCGCCAGCGCGATCCGCGCATCGAACGCGCGCAGTCCTGGCACGTAAGGCTCGACCGCGCGGCTGAGTGCAACGGAAACGATCAGCCCTGCGCCAATACCGCGCAGCGCGATAACCGCGACGCGCGCAAAGACGAGACGGCGCACATCACCGCGCTTCGCGCCGAGCGCGCGGCGCACCGCGATCTCCATGCGGCGCGCGCGCACGCCGAGCAGCGTCGTCGTGAAGGAGCCCAGCACAGCGGCCCCGCACAAAAGCACGCCGAGCAGCGTCAACACGCGCGCCAGGGATTTCTGCTGATCGTTCGCACGTGCGAGCACGCGCGCGAGGGGCGCGAAGCTGAAGCCCGCCAGCACCACCGGCGTACTCGAGCGCACGATGACGTCGAACTCGGTGGGTGGATGCGCGTTGGCCGAGAAGTAGATCGCGGGCGGCCGGCGTGGCAGTGATGCGACGCTGGCGGCGCCGGGCTCCGGTGCCAGCAGCTGAAGGCCGGTCGTGCGCACATCGGCTACGACGCCAATGACGTGGTACCATTCGGCGCGCTCGAAACCGCCGACCAGAATGCGCTTGCCGATCGGATCGTGCTGCTGAAATGCCTCGCGCGCGAAGCTGCGATTTACGACTACTGCCCGTTCATCGGGCTCACCGTCCTCGAACTCTCGGCCGCGATTTACAGGAATGCCGGCGATTTGAAAGAAGCGCGGACCCACTACGTGATGCTGGGTTTCGACCGGAAAGAGCGGAACCAGCATATTGGCGCGCGAGCAGCGGCCGCAGTCCGAGACGATCTTGTCGATTTTGCCAATGCCGAGCAGAGCGCCCGGTGACGCGATCGATTCCGCTTCGATGCCGGAGGCTCGCAGCGCGGCACGCACGACTTTGTACGAGCCGCCTTCGATCTGGGCGACGTAGCGATCCGGCTGCGCGATGGTGCCGTGCGTCCGAGCGCTCGCGTAAGACCAGACCAGCAGGCTGACCGTAGTGAGCGCCACCGCGCAGGTCAGCTGCGCCGCCGTCAACAGCGCTCTCAGATCTTCGGCGCCGAAGCCCGGCACGCTGCGCGCTTCGGGCGCGAGCGCATCACCCAGCCAGCCGCTGCGCGTGAATCTGCGCGCGGTGATGCGTGCCGCGAAGCTCGCGAGCGCGAGGCATACGCTGAACGCGAGCAGCGGCCACGCGACGTCGGTGGCAGATTGCGTTTGCCACAGTCTGCGGAGCACGGTGGCGAGCGCTACACCCGCTGCTACACCCAACGCCGCGCCGAGCAGCGCGTTCGTCGACGATTGCAACAGCAGCGCGCGGCGCAGCTGTTTGGGCGAAGCGCCGACCACACCGCGCAGCGCCGTCTCATAGCGCCGCTCGTTCGCGTACGAGACGAAGCCGATCAGTGCGTTGATGCACGCGACCGCGGCGGTTATCGCTGCAAAGATCAGCACCAGGTGCAACCACTGTTCGAGTGCGGCCTGCTGCTGTTGCGCGGCCGTAACGGCTCCCGGCAGCCACTCCGCCTGCCACGTTGGGTCCGGCAGCACATCCAGCTCGAAGCCGGCCGCGACTCGTGCACTGCGAACATCGAGCACGAACACGCCGGCCAGTGCCGTGATGGTCGCGGCCGCGAATGCGAGCGCGCCTATGCCCGCCGCGCGATGCTGCGTCGCGATGTCCGATTTCAATCGCTCCAATCGCTCCAATCGCTCCAATCGCTCCAATCGCTCACTTGCCCCTCCAACCAGGTCCGCGCACGACCCGTCCCGGCAGCGCGCCGGTGTGCTCGCCGTCGCGCAACACCTGCGTGCCATTCACGAAGACATGTTTCATGCCGGTGGCATACTGATGCGGCCGCTCGAACGTCGCGTGATCGCGCACGGCCAATGGATCGAACACGATCACGTCCGCGAAGAAGCCCGGCCTCAATGCGCCGCGCTTCCTCAGCTTCAAGTTGGTGGCAGGCAGCGATGTGAGCTTGCGGACGGCTTCGTGCAGCGGCAGCACCTGCTCGTCACGAACGTATTTGCCGAGCACGCGCGCGAAGGTGCCATACGCGCGTGGATGCGGATTGGATTTCAGGAAGACGCCTTCGGGCGCAAGCGAGCCGGCGTCAGAGCCGAAGCTCATCCACGGCAATGCAACCTGCTTCGTGATGTTGTCTTCAGACATAAGGAAATAGACGGTGCCGACGCGGCTGTCATCCTGAATGACCAGCTCGATTGCCGTTTCCTCTGGCGATTTTCCTCGCAGTTTCGCAACCTCAGCCAGTGATTTGCCGGTCAGATACTTGAGGGAATCCTGCTTGAACGCGACGACCAGCACGCGCTCCGGCGAGCCCGCGAGCAAATAGAGGCTCTCCCATTCGTCGGTCGGCGTGCGCATCTCGCGCAGCACGCGCGCGCGAATTGCCGGATCGCGCAAGCGCCGCTTCCATTCCTGGAGTCCGCCTTCCTGCACCCACGGCGGCATCGCGGCGTCGAGCCCGGTCGCGCCTGCCGGGTACGTGTACATGTCCGCAGTGATGCGAAGCCCCTGCGCACGCGCGGCCTCTACCTTGGCGATGACACTGTCCAGCTTCGCCCAGTTCTGCGCACCTGCCGCTTTCAGATGATAAATCTCGGCCGGAACGTTTGCTTCGCGCGCGATCGTAATCAGCTCGTCCACCGCCTGGAGCAAGCCGTTGCCTTCGCTGCGCATGTGCGAGATGTACATGCCGCCGTACTTGCCGGCTTCACGGGCGAGCGCGATCAGCTCATCCGTCTTCGCATAGAACGCGGGCGCGTAAATCAGTGACGAGCCGACTCCGAGCGCGCCTTCTTCCATTGCCCGCCGCACGAGTCCGCGCATACGCTCGAGCTCCGCCGCGGTCGGTGCGCGATCGGCTTCGCCCAGCTCGTGAATACGAACGGTCGTTGCGCCCACGAACGATGCGACATTCGTGGCGATACCTTTCTGCTCGAGGAATTCCAGATACTCGCCGAGCGTGGTCCAGGCGACGTCGTACCTGATGTCGGCCTGCTCGGCGCGCAGCTCCTGCTTCATGGCCTCGTTCAGCGGGCCCATCGACCAGCCCTCGCCGAACACCTCGG
>JBQTID010000108.1:0-1901 GCA_052389275.1 Gemmatimonadota bacterium
TGAAACACCCGCGGAAATCCGGATGTACGAGAAGCTGGGTGCGGACGCCGTCGGCATGAGCACGGTACCCGAAGTCATTACTGCGCGCGCGCTCGGTGTTCGTGTGCTCGGCATCTCCTTGATCACGAACGCAGCCGCGGGGTTGACCGGCGAGCCAGTCACGCACGATGAAGTCATCGCGGCGGGCGAGGAGGCGCGCCCCCGTTTCGCCGCGTTCGTGCGGGGCGTGGTACGCGCACTCGCATGAAAGCAGTCATGAAAGCGACGTCGATCTTCACTGCCTGCATGTTTTTGCTGCTGCCCGGTTGTCGCGAGCGCACCGGTGAAGATGATGCCGCGCGCGTGCGGCCGGACACAGGTGGCACTGCGGTGGTCGCACTTGCGGCGGATATCGATTTTGCGAACGGGCTCCTGAGTGGTGAGATCTACAGCCAGGAGATCAATCGGCTGCTGTTCCTGCCATTGGTCCGCTACGACCAGAACCTCGCGATTGCGCCGCTGCTCGCGCGCTCATGGCACATCGAAGGGGACACCGCGGTCGTGCTTCAGTTGCGCGATGACGTTCACTGGAATGACGGCGTAAAGACAACCGCGCACGACGTCGAATTCACGTACCGCTACGGCAAGAATCCCGATACGGGTTATCCAAATGGCGATTACTGGGAAGGTTGGAATCGTGCAGAGGTGCTCGACTCCTTCCGCGTACGCTTCAGCATCACGCCGCAGCCGGAAGTGCTGGCGAATCTCGCGTGGATTCCGATCATGCCACGGCATCTGCTCGAGCGCATCAAGCCGCGGGAGCTGCGCAATGCGCCGTTCAATCAGAAGCCGGTCGGCAACGGGCCATTGCGCTTCGTGGAATATCGTCCCAACGAGCGCTGGATTTTCGCGGCAAACGCCGATTATCCCGCCGAGCTGGGCGGCAGACCGCTGCTCGACCGCATCGTGTTCAGGATCATCCCGGATGAGACGGCACAGGAATCAGAGCTGATCGCGGGCAACGTCGATCTCATGACGCGCGTTCGCCCCGAACGATTCCAGCCGCTGGATGCGCAGCCGCAGATCCGCGGCATTGAGCAGCCGGGACGCCAATTCGGCTTCATTGCGTGGAACACGCGCATTCCGCCACTCGATGATGCTCGCGTGCGGCGTGCACTGACCATGGGCATCGATCGCGAAAAGCTCGTCAAGGTGCTGCGCAGTGGGCGAGGTGCGGTGGTGGCCGGGCCGGTGCCAGCTTTCCATTGGTCCTACGACGAGAATATTCGACCATTGCCATACTCGGTCGATTCGGCGCGCGCGCTGCTCGCCGCGGCCGGTATCGATGACAGCAATGGCGACGGCACGCTCGAGCTGGCGAACGACAAGCCATTCGAGATTCAATTGAAGCTGCCGGCGAACAACCCGTTCAACCGCGACATGGCCGAGATGATTCGCTCGGACCTGGCGGCACTCGGGGTCAGGATCGTGACGCGGCCTACGGACTTCAGCACGATGATCGAGGACGTCATGTCACCCGAGCGCAAATTCCAGGCGGTGCTGATGGCGTGGCAGAACGATTTCCGGTTGGTCATCTACGACAATTTCCACTCGAAATCGATACGCAATCCGCTCCAGTTCGCATCGTACCGGAATGCCGAAGTCGACAGCCTGCTGGACAAGCTGCAACGAACAACGGTGCGCGGAGAAGCACGACCGGCATGGCGGCGGCTTCAGACAGTAATGCGGGATGAGCAGCCATGGAGCTTCCTATACTCCTACTCGACGCTGCACGCCGCGCGGGAACGGTTACAGGGTGTCGCAATGGACATTCGCGGGACGTTTGTGAATTTGCCGCAGTGGTGGGTTACGGACTAACGGACGTTCACGTTCACGTTCACGCTCACGTGTACGTGTACGGT
>JBQTID010000109.1:0-13060 GCA_052389275.1 Gemmatimonadota bacterium
TCATGTGCGGAACGGTCGCTCGTGAACAGTGAAAGCAGGCCCCGTCAGTCTGGAAAAGCGGCTGCGCGCGGAGTAGATTGTGCCGAAACCCTGATGCAGGGCGAACCGACGATATGAGCACACGCAGATTCGATTCCGAAGACGGCAGAACCTGGATCGCGCAGATTCATGACGGCAGCGCACCAGATTCCGACATGCAATCTCGTACTGGTTGGGAAGTCATCCAGTTCGACACGACACCGCCCGGCAGCATCCAGCGCATCACCTACCGGCCGTCCGGCTGGCTCGCCAACGCCACGATTCAGGAATTGATTCAGGCTTTGCAGGAAGGTGAATCGGTGCGCGCGAAGTGGAGCTCCTGAACTCAGCCTCGCGCGTCATTCGGCGGCGGATTCCCAATATCCGTCGGCGGCGCGGGCGGCGGCACAACCGGTGGCGTCACCACCTCCCGTTTCTCCTTCAACGCCTCGCGCGAGTAGCGCATCCGCTCGTACCAATCGCGTGCGACTTCACCCGCGATTTCACGGCTGCCCAGACCAAATGCAATGCCGGCCGCGAGCGCGCCCGCGCCGACCACCGCAATGAAGAAGACCAGCACGATGTCCTGCGCGATGTCGAGCTGCTCGAGCGCCATGAACACCGCCAGCAGAACTACCGCGGCTTTGGCTGCGCGGCCGAGTGTCGGCCCGCCCGGCAGCCCGCCGGCGCTCGCAAGCACGAGATCCTTTACGAATTCACCGAGCAGGATCCCGAGGACCAGCACGACGACGGCGGCGATGACATTCGGGATGTAGGCGACCAGCTCCGCGAACAGCACATTCACGGCCTGTACGCCCAGCACGTCAGCGGCCAGCAGAATGACCAGCAGCATCACGGTCCAGAAGACCAGCTTCGCGATGACGGACGAAGGATCCAGACGGGTGCCGGCCCGCTCCAGTGCCTCGGTCACGCCGCCTTCGCTCATCAAGCGATCGAAGCCGATCTTATGCAGCGCGATGTCGGTGCCGCGCTCCACCATCTTAGCGATGGCAAAGCCGGCCATTAAAATACCGATGGCCGCCAGCAACCGAGGCAGGAACAGATAAATCTGTGTGATGCCTTCTTCGAGTCGCTGTGCCAGCGCTTCCCACATTAAGCCGCCTCTCCTTGCGAGCCCGACGCCAGGGGGCGGCGGGCGTTTGTACGATCTGCGGCGCTGAGCATTAACGTTCACCTTGCGAGAGTACGGGGTGAAGGCTGCGCTCAAATTTACTCTGGCGCAAGAGCTTGGAATTTGCGAGGATATTCCTGTGAAAGCTTTTAGCGACGACAACGGACAGAACTGGGTGGCCACCGCGCTCGAGGAAGACACGCCGCGCCACCATGGCACGTGGTACCTGGTCTTTCATCCGCAGAGCGACCCGGCGCGTGTGTATCCGGTACCCGAGATTCGCTGGCAAACCGCGCCGACCGCGGCGCGCACGCTGACTACCATGTCCGACTTCGAGTTGCGCCGCCGTCTCAAATCCGCAATCCTCCGCGCGTAGTGAACGAATTTGACGACTACATAGAAGAAATTCGCGTTACGCGCAGCCTGGACGTGCGCTCATCCATACTCGACCTGCGCGTCGAGAAGCGCGGCGGCCGGCTGGTTGTGCTCGGCATCACTACCGTGCCGGATGCCGTCGACGATTTGATCGACAAGCTCGCCGGCATCAAGGACCGTCGCTACATCAAGGACGAGGTCGTCCGGTTGCCGGATGCTTCAGTCGCGGAGCAGCCGCACGCGGTCGTGCGCGCGGCGCTCGCGCCCGTGTATGGCGATCCCGCGCTGCCCGCGCCCCAGATCACGCAGGCGCTGCTCGGTGAGCGTCTCGATCCGCTTGCGCGCGCCGGCGCATGGTGTCGCGTCAGACTGGAAGACGGTTACATCGGCTGGGTTCACAATGGCTACCTCCAGTTTGGTTCGCGCGAGTGGGCGTTTTCGTGGGAGCGCGGCACGCGCGGCGAGCCGGTTGTCTCGCTCGGCGCCGAATTGCTGGACGAGGCCGGACGCGCCTTCGCGCGTTTGCCGTGGGGCGCACGCGTCGTGCGGCTCGGCCCGGAGCAGTACGAGCTGCCGGATGGCAGACGCGGCACGATCGGCGCGGGCGAAGTCGTCGATGTAGACCGGCTGGCGGACTGGTTTCCGGCGCGTGGCGACAGTGTGACCCGCACGGCGCGCCGCTGGATTGGCGCACCGTATCTGTGGGGCGGCGTGACGACCGGGGGTGTCGACTGTTCGGGACTGGTGCAGGCTGTGTTTTGGCTGCACGGCATCGCATTGCCGCGCGATTCGGATCAACAGTCGCGCACCGGTGCGAAGCTCGAGCTCGCGCCTGATTTCTCGAATCTCAATCCAGGCGATTTACTCTTCTTCTCCGAAACGCCTGCGCGCGTGAGCCACGTGGCAATCTCGCTCGGCGGCCCCCACATCGTGCATTCCGCGCTGACCAACGGCGGTGTGGATGTGAACGATCTCTCGGGTGATCAGGAGCTGGAGGTCAGACTCAGAGGATTGTTCACGACGGCGCAGCGCGTGCTGCCTGATTAGGGCAGCCTGATCTTTTGCCCTGGCCGAATCCGTTTGGCGTTGACGCCGGGATTGGCCCGCCGAATCTTCGCGACCGTCGTCTTATAGCGCTTCGCAATGCCACTCAGCGTATCACCCTTCTTGACCGTGTACGTCCGGCCGCTGGGTCGCGCGTCGGGCGTATCACCGCCGAGATCCGGTTCGACCACGGCGTTGTCGTTGTCACGATTATAGACCGCGAGACGCACGCCGATCGCGTCCTCCACTCGCTTCGCGCGCCAGGTGGACGGGATGTTGTTCGCGATAATGCTGAATGCGAGCCGTTCACCATTTGCCGACGTCACGTATCCGGATAGCGATGACACGTTGTCGATGGTGCCGGTTTTAGCCTTGAGTTTGCCTTGGGCGGCGGTGCCGTGCATGCGGCGCAATCCGCCCGCCACCCCCGCTTCCGGCAAGGTCGACCAGTATTCATCCCACATCGGCGATTTCGCCATGAAGGAAAGCAGATGAATCATCGTGCGCGCCGATGTGCGATCGAGCACGGACAAACCGGAGCCATCATCCATGCGCAAATCCTCGGGCACCGATCCCGTCTCGCTTTCGAGCAGCGCCTGAACCGCCTTGAAGCCGCCGGCCACGCTGCCTTCGCCCACCGCGACGCGGCCGACCGTGCGCAGCGTCTGCTCGGCCATCAGGTTGTGACTCTTCTTGTTGACGATGTCGAGGATGTCGATCAGCGGTGGCGACTGATAGATCGCGAGCACGCGTAGCGGCGGCGCGCCATCGAGCGCGGGCGCGAACACCACGCGACCCGTCACCGGCGACGCTTCCGCTTCTGTTACGGATTTCACGCTACCCAACACGTTGATGCCTTTGTCGATGAGGATCTGCTGGAATACGGCGGCGGCGTAACGTGGTGGATCGGAAACCGGAATCGTGCGCTGGATGGAAACGGTAGCGCGGCTGATCTGGCCACGCACGAGAATTGGTCCGTCGTAGGAAGTGCGCGTTGCATTGATCCACGAGCGGCCACGCGCGACCGTCGTCGCTTCGTTGACGACGACGACGCCATCCGAGCCATCCTGGAGCGTTACCAGCGGCCGCTCGCCGACCGCAGCCGGTTTGATCTGGAGTGTGGCAATATTCTCCGCATATGAGAGCGCACTCGACGGCGCCGCATACGACGCATTGATGTAATCTTCCTGCCAGCCGGTGCCACTGCCGGACCCGACGAAGTAGGAGCCATCGCCGATCACATCACCGCGCACCTCGCGCACGCCGAGCGCGAGCAATGTGTCGGCGAACGCGTGCCACACGCCGTCGCGGCGTCCGAAGCGCGAGGAGAATGAAGGATCGCCGGTGCCGTATATGACGACGTCGCCAGCCAGCACTCCATTTTCAATCTTGCCATCCGTCAGCAGGAACGTGTTGTAGCGAAATTGCGGACCGAGGTAATACAACGCGGCTGCGGTAGTGAACAGCTTGAGGCCGGAGGCAGGTGCAAGTGCCTCATCGCCGCCGTGGCTAAAAAGGGTGTCGCCTTTATCGAGTGATACGACCAGCACGCTCCAGCGGTCGCCACGCCAGCCCGGCGATTCGATCATGCGCTCGAGATCGTTTTGAAGCCGTGTGTTAAGCGCTGGCTTGGGATCGGCCGCGACCGCTGGCGCAGGCGACAATGGTGCGCTGGGCGCGAGCATCTCCTGCGTCGACGCCAGCGCCAGCATCGGTGTCAGAACCAGCAAAGTCAGGGAAATCCGCATGTATTTCGGCTTCAATCCTCAGTCGGTACATCGTTTACGCGTCCAAAAGTGCAAGACGAAGGCCATGCACGTGCAAGTGAAATCATCATTGTCATTTGGCGGGGTTTCGACGCGAGCCAATTTACTTCGTGCGCCGCGCAGTGAGTACACTTTTCCTTCCAATGGCATTTCTATACGCGCTGCCGGCACAGGCCGTTCCGCACGGCACCCTGGCGGTGTACATTCGCCACAATGATTCTTGGCACCGGTTTCGATCTCGTCGCAGTGCCGCGTTTTGCGCGCTTCATGGCGCGTCACGGCGAGCGCGGGCTGCGCAGGCTTTTTACGCCGCGCGAGCTGGACTACTGCCTCAGGCATGTCGATCCCGCGCACTTCCTGGCGGCTCGCTTTGCGGCGAAGGAAGCGTTCTTCAAAGCCGTGGGCACCGGTATGGGCACAGGCGGTGGCTGGCACGATGTCGAAGTGGTGCGCCTGGCTTCGGGGCGGCCCCTGCTAATGGTGCGTGGCCGAGCGTCGGCGCTTATCCACGAGATGCAGGCGCGTAATATTCATCTTTCGCTTTCCCACACAGCGGAAACGGCGGGCGCATTCATAGTAGTAGAGGGTTAGAGGAAGCTGGCTGGCGCTGAAAATGCATGAGGGCACGCGGGCCTTGCGCCTGCGCAGAAGTGCGCTTTTCTTTAACAAATTCCCGGAAAGTGCAGGCAGTTATGGCAGAGACGCTTCGCGTCCTCATCGCGGACGATGAAACGCTGCACAATCTCGCGCTGACCAGTCAGCTCGAGACGCTAGGTCACGAGGTCGTGGCAACCGCGTCGAATGGCAAGGAAGCCGTCGAGCTGGCGCGCCAGACGCATCCGGACGTCGCGTTCCTGGATATTCGCATGCCACAAATGAGCGGTCCTGAGGCCGCGCATCTGATTGCGCAGGATCGGCCGATTCCGATCATCATTCTGTCCGCTTACAGCGATGCTCGCACGGTCGATGAAGCGGTCAAGGCGCCGGTGTTTCATTACCTGGTAAAGCCTGTAGATCCGGATGATCTTGCGCCCGCGATCGGTGTGGCGCGCGCACGTTTCGACGAATGGCTCGATGCGCGCCGGCAGCGCGACATGCTCGAGCTGAAACTCGAAGAGCGAAAGATTGTCGAGCGGGCCAAAGGTTTGCTTATGGAGTCGCGCGGCCTGAGCGAGCGCGAAGCGTATCGCTTTCTCCAGAAGACCAGCCAGGACAAGAACACGCCGATGGTCGATCTCGCTAAGAAAATCCTGCTTGCAGCTCCTCTGCTGCAAAAGGAATAGTATCCGGACTGCATGCCAACGGTTCCGAGCACATCAATCCCACCAGAAACATCCGAGGCCCGGCTGGCGACGTCGGGCCTCGAACGAACCGGTAACAAGCCGGCGTCCATTCTCGTTGTAGATGATGAGCCGATGGCGCGGCAGATGTTCACGGACCTGCTCGAGGCGCACGGCTTCCGTGTCGTGTCGGTCGCGCGTGGTGAGGAAGCCTTCTCGTTTCTGCCGGAAGTCGAGCTGGTCGTGCTCGACGCAATGCTTCCCGGCCGCGACGGCTGGTCGATCTGCCGCGAGATCAAGGCGAACTACGATCCGCTCCTCCCAATTATCATGGTCACGGCGCGCACCGCGCCGGAAGATGTAGTCCGCACGTTCGCGGCGGGCGCTGACGATTACGTTTCGAAGCCATTCCATGTCGCTGAGCTGACCGCGCGCATCGAGTCGCGACTGCGCGTCCATCGCGCGGAGCTGACCATCAAGAAAACCAACGAACAGCTGCGCGGGCTCGCCGATCAGAATTATCAGCTTTACGAGCAGGCGCGGCGTGATGCCGAGGAACGCGCGCTACTGCTGCGCGAGCTGGATCATCGCGTTCGTAACAACCTCGCCGTGATCACTGGTTTGATCACTATGGAGCGCAATCGGCGGCCGCCCCGACCTGCCGAACAGGGACTCGACAGTCTCGAGAACCGGCTTCGCTCCTTTATCCTCGTGCATGACGCGCTGCGTCGGCAGAATTACATGGGCGTGCCCATTCGCGAGACCACCGAAAAGCTCGCGCAACGGTTGCGCAATGCCTGGGACGTCAGCGGCCACATCAACGTGCGGCTGGAAGGTGATTCGCCGATCCTCGATGAGAAGCAGGGCTTTGCGACGTCGCTAATTCTGAACGAGCTGATCACGAATGCATTTCGTCACGGCTTTCCCGAGGGCAGGGCCGGCACGCTGCGCATCTCGATTCGCCAGGCCAATGGCAAAGTTCGCGTCGAGGTTGCGGATGACGGCGTAGGCGCGGGTGGCGAGAAGAAATCGGCTGTGGTCGGCAGTGGCCGCTCGATCGTCGACGCGCTGGCCCGCGATGAGCTGGCCGGCACATTCGAGTTTACATCAGACGAGACAGGAACCATCGCGGCCGTCGAGTTTCCGCAGGCCATAAAAAGGTAGGAGAGTGTGAGTATTTGCGCGTGTGAGACTGTGGGAAACGATCACTCTCGCACCCCCACGCTCTCACACTCTCACACTCTCACACTCTCAGCTTACATTGACTGTGACTGTCGCCTGTCGGCATTCGGGCGGACAGTCCGGTCCGTTCGGCCTGCTCAGCGAGTATTCCGGTGTGATGGCGCGCGACGTCGCACCCGTTGGACTGACCACTTCGACCGTGACCTGCGCGGGCGTTTGATTCGCGATGAACGCCTGGCAAGGCTGGCCGGCCCGGCAGGTGAAGGTTTGAATCTGCTGAGTGCCGCTCTTCACGTTCACCGTGAAATCCTGCTGTAGCGTTGTGTTGACCACCACGGTAAGCCCGTTCTCGCAGCCGATGAGCGTGCACGCGCGCTCTGGCTCGGCGTTGCTCGCGCAGGCGAGGCAGAGAAGCATAAGCAGGTAGCGCATAGACAGGTGCCGAAGTAAAGGTGCCGAGCTTAATGGTGCCGGTTGATCGTGACGCAGTTAGTGGTGACGACGCAAACGGTGCCGCAGTTAGCGTGCCTAAGCGGCCCCTGAACTTCGTCACCATAGATCGGCACCGTTAAAATCGCCTCCATTAGGACCGGCACCATTAACTTCGGGTTTTGCTAGTACTGAGACAGGTATCGCTCAATCTCCCATTCGTGCACCTGCGCGATGTAGTCCTGCCACTCCTGCTCTTTGGCCGCGAGCAAATTGTCGTAAACGTGCTCACCCAGCACACTCTTCATGAAGCTGCTGCGCTTCATCAGGTCCACCGCTTCGCCGAGGTCGCGCGGGAGATCCGCGATCTTGTACTTGCGACGATCGCGAATCGACAACTCCCAGATGTTGCGATCCACCGGCTCCGGCGGATTGATCTTGCTGCGTATGCCATCCAGACCCGCAGCCAATTGAACGGCCAGCGCGAGGTATGGATTGGCGGAGGGGTCCGGCATGCGCAGCTCGAGGCGGGTGCCCTTGCCGCGGCGCGCCGGAATGCGCACGAGCGGTGAGCGGTTATGGTGCGACCACGCCACATTGACCGGCGCTTCGTAGCCCGGCACCAGCCGCTTGTACGAGTTCACCAACGGATTCGTCACCGCGCAGAAGCTGCGCGCATGGCGCAAAAGACCGCCGACATACCAGCGCATGATCTTCGAGATCTGGTCCGGCGCCTTCGCATCATAGAAAGCGTTTTCGCCAGCCTGGAACAGCGACTGGTGGGTGTGCATGCCCGAGCCGTTCTGTCCAAAAATCGGCTTCGGCATGAAGGTGGCGTGCAGCCCGTGCTGTAGCGCGATGTTGCGCACGACGAACTTGAATGTCGAAAGATCGTCTGCGGTCGAGAGTGCATCGTTGTAGCGGAAATCGATCTCGTGCTGACCCTGCGCTACCTCGTGGTGCGCGGCCTCGACTTCGAAGCCCATCATCTCGAGGACGTTAACGATGTCGCGGCGAGCGACTTCGCCCAGATCGACCGGCGTGAGATCGAAATAGCCGCCGGAATCGTGCGTATCGCGCGTCGGCGACCCCTCGCCCGTGCGATGAAAGAGGAAAAACTCCGCCTCGCAACCAGCCATCATCTCGTAGCCGAGCCTGGCCGCGCTTTCGATCTGCCGCTTGAGCACGGTCCGCGGATCGCCTTCGAACGGCTTGCCATCGGCCGTGTAGACGTCGCAGATCACGCGTGCGACGCGGTTCTCCGCTTCTCCCCACGGAAAAACCGCGCAGGTATCGTAATCGGGCTTCAACACCATGTCCGACTCTTCGACACGGACGAAGCCCTGGATCGAGCTGCCGTCGAACATGATGTCGCCGTCCAGCGCCTTCTCGAACTGCGACTGCGGCACTTCAACGTTCTTGATGATGCCGGAAATGTCGGAGAACTGGAGTCGCAGGAAGCGGACTTGCTGCGCGCGCAGCAGCTCGAGCACATCCTGCCGGTTGGCGCCGCGCGTGCGCGCTGCATGGCCCGTGGCGAATGGACGAACCTTGTGCTCGCTAATTACGCCTGATGGCAGCGCGCGCTCAGAATCGCGACGTTTGCTTTTCGATGGCATGGTTCCATTCCATTGTGCCGATGAGCCGGCTCAGGGGCAGCAATTCGTGTGGCCGGTCGGGCAGCGCTCGCAGGCGCAGGTACCAGAAGACGACGTCGTGCCAGCAATCGAACTTGTACCCTGCCAGAGTGTCAACCCAGATGTTGCCAATCGGCCGCTTTTCTAGTAACATCCTGCGCGTCAGGAACGGTTTTGGCATTTACTGTCACGATGGAAACGGCTGTTTAGCCGCTTTTGGTAAAACATCCTTGCCCCGAGGAGCGTATGGCGAACCCTATCACGACTGGCCGTAGATTTGATACTCTAGCCGCCGCAAACAGCTGGAAGCCCTCGAATGGGAACGGGAACGGGAAGGGAACCGGGCAGAAACCCATGGACATTGAAGAGATTTTCGGGTCGAATACGTTCGGCCTCACGCAAATGAAGGCCCGGCTGCCGAAGAGCACCTACAAGGCGCTGCTCGCCACTATCGAAACGGGCGCGGAGCTGGATCCCAGCCTTGCGGACGCGGTTGCGATTGCCATGAAGGAATGGGCGCTGGAGAAGGGCGCGACGCACTTCACGCACTGGTTTCAGCCGCTGACGGGCGCGACCGCCGAGAAGCATGATTCGTTCGTGACTCCGAACGTGGGTGGCGGCGCGGTCGCCGAGTTCAGTGGCAAAGACCTGGTCCAGGGTGAGCCGGATGCGTCGTCGTTTCCGTCGGGCGGATTGCGCGCGACGTTCGAGGCGCGCGGCTACACCGCATGGGACCCGACATCGCCGGCGTTCATTGTTGAGAGCGCGAGCGGCTGCTACCTCGCGATTCCGACCGCATTCGCGTCATGGACCGGCGACGCGCTCGACACCAAGATCCCGTTGCTGCGTTCGATGCATGCGCTCGAGGTTCAAGCGAAGCGCGCATTGAAGCTGTTCGGCGTGTCCGCGACACACGTAGCCGCGACGCTCGGACCTGAGCAGGAGTACTTCCTGATCGATCAGGAGTTCTATTTCCGGCGCCCTGACCTGGTGACGACCGGCCGCACGCTGTTCGGCGCGAAACCGCCGCGCGGCCAGGAGCTCGAAGACCATTATTTCGGCTCGATTCCGGATCGCGTGCTGGCATGCATGATGGAAGTCGAGAAAGAGTTGTATAAGCTCGGGGTGCCGGTGAAGACTCGGCACAATGAAGTTGCGCCCGGCCAGTTCGAGATGGCACCAATCTACGAGCAGGCCAACATCGCGGCCGATCATCAGCACCTGACGATGATCACGCTGCGTCGCGTAGCGCCGAAATACGGATTGGTCGCGCTGCTGCACGAGAAGCCATTCGCGGGGGTGAACGGCAGCGGCAAGCATCTCAACTGGGCGTTCGCTACCGAAAGCGCGAACTTGCTCGAGCCGGGCGACAATCCGCACGACAACATGCAGTTCCTGTTTTTCTGCTTCGCCGTGCTGCGCGCGGTGGAACGGCACCAGGACCTGCTGCGCGCGGCGGTCGCGTACGCCGGCAACGATCATCGTCTCGGTGCGAACGAGGCCCCGCCCGCGATCATCTCGGTGTTTCTGGGCGATCAGCTCACGGACATCTTCGAGCAGATCGAGAAGAGCGGGGAAGCGAAATCCAGCAAGCGCGGCGGTCTCATGGGACTCGGCTCGCCGGTGCTGCCGAAGCTGCCGAAGCACGCAGGTGATCGCAACCGCACATCGCCGTTCGCGTTCACCGGTAACAAGTTCGAGTTCCGCGCGCTGGGCGGCTCGCAGAGCATCTCATTCGCCGCCACTGTGCTGAACACTATCGTCGCGGAATCGATTGATGAACTGGTCAACGAGCTCGAGCCGCTGATCACGAAGGAAAACGATATCGAGGTCGCGCTCGAGAAACTGATTTCGCGTGATATCAAGAAGACCAGGCGCATCATCTTCAACGGCGACAACTACACGCCGGAATGGCACAGCGAGGCGGAGCGGCGTGGCCTCCTGAACCTGCGCACCACGCTGGATGCGATTCCGAAGCTGAGCGACCAGAAGAACATAGGCCTGTTCGAGAAGTACGGCGTGCTAACCCCGCGTGAAGTCGAAGCGCGTGAGGAGATCGTGTTCGATCAGTACTTCAAGACCGTAAACATCGAAGGCGAAACCACGGCGGAAATGGCGCAGACCATGGTGTTGCCGGCCGCGGTTCGCTATCTGGACGAAGTGCTGACCGCCGCGGAGCGCACCAAGTCACTCGGTCTCAAGCCGGAAGGCAAGCAGAAGCTGATCGGTGTGGTGAACGACCTGGTGAACGAGCTGGTGGAATCACTCGATGAGCTGGTGAAACAGAACGCGGAGCTGGGCGGCGAGGACGTTCATTCGAAGGCGCACCACATGCGTGACAACATCATTCCAGCGATGACGAAGGTGCGTGGTGTGGTGGATCGGTTGGAGAAGGTGCTGCCGGATGATTTGTGGCCGCTGCCGAGATACCGCGAGATGTTGTTCGTGCGATAAGAGGGATTGTAGCGATGGGAGCGATGGATCGCTCTAATCCCTCTTATCGCTCAGTGCTGGCAGGATTTGCAGTACCCAACCAGCTCGACTCGATACCCCTCCACTGCAAATCCAGCCACCGGCCGCAGCTGTGCCTGCAACGCCGACGTGTCGAGATGTCCGGGCAGATCGATTACCGAGCCGCAGCCGAGGCAGCGCGCGTGATGATGCGGGTCAGTGCGGCCATCGTAGCGCGCCGAGCCGTCGCCGTAGGTCAGCTTGATGGCGAGGCCGCAGCCAACCAGCGTTTCAAGCGACTTGTAAACGGTCGCGAGGGAAATGTCGGGAATCTCGTGGCGGACGCTGGTGAAGACGTCGTCGGCAGTGGGATGCGCATCCGTGCCCAGCAGGAAGCGGTAGACGGCGGCACGCTGGTCGGTATAGCGTTGGCCGTTCGCCTCGAGCGCTTCGCGCAGCATCGATTCTTTGCTGTTTTCCTGCACGATTTGCATATCGGTCCTCTTACGTTTCCGGTAAAATACCGGCGGCCATAAAGGGGGTCAATGGCAAACGATCAAAAAGTCGTTGTGGCACTAGCAGCTGACATGATTTTCGCGGCCCGGATTCGCGGCGCCGCGCCCGCCGTTGTGCTTGCGAAGGATTCTGCCGATCTGCTGAAGAAGGCCGAGCAGCTGAAACCGCAGCTCGCGGTGCTGGATCTCGATCGGCGCGGCCTGAACGTGAGCGACACAATACGCCAATTGAAGCAGGCGGATGTCGAAGTGCTCTGTTACGTCTCGCACGTGCGCGAGGATCTCATCACGGAAGCGCGCGACGCGGGCGCCGACACGGTCTTGGCCCGTGGTGCGTTTGCTAACCAGATCGCGAAGCTACTGGGAACGAGCGATTAGTGCGATGATGCGAAAAGTGCGATGAGTGCGAGAATGGATCGCACCTATCGCACTAATCCCACCTATCGCACTTATCGCCTTACGCCGCGTCGGCCTCTTCCTTCAACTTGCAGTTGATGCAGTAACGCGCGTGCGGCATGACGTCGAGCCGCTCGAAATCGATGAGGTTGCCGCAGCTGTGACAAAAGCCGAACTTGTCCGGTTCCTTGTACAGACGGCGCAGCGCCTCTTCGACGCGGTACAGATAGCGCCCTTCCTTGCTCGCGAAAAGCAGCATCTTTTCGCGCTCCATCGCGTCGGTGCCGAGATCCGCCATGTGATCGGAGTACGAGTACATGTCGGAGTCCTGTGTGTCGGCGGTCTGCTTCGCAACTTCGTCGAACTGACCGAGCGAACGCAGCGCGCGCTCGCGCTCGCGCAGGAGACGCTTTTCGAGGTGCTCGATCTGCTTCTTGTTAAGCTTCCTGGTCGTCGCCATCGCTGGGACGTTCTCCCTGTGGCCGGTGGTGGCTGGCATCCTCACAGACGCCCGGCAAAAGACCGGCGTCATCACGTGGCCAGACAGGGAAATTTAACGCCTTGGCGGGCTTCATTCAACCGGCTCTAAGCGGTCAGCAGCAGCCCGGTGGCGTACATGATTACGAGGCCGGCCAGCACACCGGCGGCGTTCAGGGGAGCGCTCAATCCGCCCTCCGTCTGTCGGGCCAGCAGCTTCCAAAGCTCCCACACGACCTGAACGATCGCGCCGGCGCCGATCGCGAAAAACAGAGTGATCAAGACGGGTGAATAGGTGAAGCCGCCGATCCATGCGCCGATCACCGTGGGCCCGCCTGCGAGCAGGCCGAGCGCGGCG
>JBQTID010000110.1:0-16372 GCA_052389275.1 Gemmatimonadota bacterium
GCTTCAGGCTTACGGCCGTGAGTGCACTTGCGATCGCGTGGTCATTGAGAATCGTGTTGAGCTCACGCGCCACACCGACGCTGTGCCGGTGAACGCACTGCCAGGCGGCAGCGGCGTTCTCCTCGTCATCCAGCGTGCCCTCGCCGAATGTAGGACTGTCGTCCTCTGTCTGTGCCGCTTTAACCACCGCGCATGGTTGAGGAATTGAGTCTACATCTCCAGTCCACCCTAATTGTGGATCGTAGCCGCCTACGTCTGCGTGAAGGAGAAAGAGCTGGCCGGGATAAATGTGGTTGGGATCCGTTAGTTTGACCCACCCCCTGCGCCAGTCACGCCGCCATACCCGAGTTATCCTATCATGATTCAGCTCTTTAAAGAATCGGCGGAAACGCCACGCGGCCACTGGGCAAAGCTCATCCCGCGCAGGTAGAAGCTTCTTGTATGGACACCCGGTCCGTGGGCCGCTCTTCCACATCTCGCCTGCGCCCAAGCCGGAATCGTCGTCGCGCCAGAAGACGAGCACATCGAGGTCTTCACCATCACGGATGAACGGAGCGATGTCGATGTCGGCTCCAGAAAGATCCGGGGTTGTATCGAAGAGGTTGAACAGATCACGCGTTTGCGGAACAAGACGAGGGTCGAACGGAAATGCGGCCCGAACTTCTAGGCAGTCTCCCAAGTCGCCGCGACCAAGCAGATTGTTAAGGACTTGCCCAAGCGACACTTCGACAGGTTGCGCTTGCTCGATGGACTTTGTTGTCACGCGAGCGCGGGATTGGCGGTTCGCGGAACTCGATCTTTTACCCACGAGCCGGTTCCGGCGAAACGGTGTTGCCGCGAATTGCGATTGCGGATACACGGATTTCGGCATCCCTGAGCGCCTTCCGTGCCGCTCCAATCTCCTCAGGACCGTAGGGGCGTGCACTGGTGATCTGCTCCTTCGAGAATTCCTGCGCGTCCGTCTCGAAGGCATCGAAGTCGATCCAGAAAGCTTTCCCCGACTGGCCCGAGCGGCGTGCGCATCGCCCCAGACGTTGGATCAGCGACGCGAGAGGACAGAGCTCGGTGTAGAGCACCGCCGCGGAGATATCCACACCGGCTTCGATCACTTGTGTCGCGACAATAATACGTGGTCCTGAATTCCGTCCTTCACCATTTTCAAAAGCCTTCAGCTTTTCTCGCCACGCAGTGCGTTCATTTCCCCGAAAGCGCGAGTGGAGCAGCAAAAGATGATTTTCATCGAAAAGCCGCTCCTGAGATGCGTTCTTTTCGAGTTTCGCCAGCGCCTGGTAGACGGCTGTGGCCCGCTCGACGGTGTTACAGATGACGAGCGTCAGAACATCCTCGCTCTCTTCCGCGTCGATCGCTCTCTTCTTGCCCTTTCGATTCTGAGCGTCGGCCAGATGTCCGGCAAGAGCCTCGACATACTCATCCTGCGTTGCGGTCAACGTGATGGGGCAACGCTGGAGTGTCTTGGGCATCATGAAAAGAGCTTGCGCTTCGTCTGGCGAATGGACTGCGACGCGGCCCCGCCAGAGCGCAGCAACTTGATCTCGCATGGCAATGGATTTCATGAACCAATGCTCGGCAGCCGTGGCGCTCATCCACCATGAGTGCGATGGAAGCAACGTCGCGGCCTGCTGATTCGCCGTCCCGAGGGGCGCAACGCAATGGTTGACTTGCTGACGCCACGTCTGAAGTTGCTGGCTGGTCGTAAGGCTACCGCTCATGAGCTGCACCTCGTCGAATACCCACAGGCAGTCTGTGTTCAGCAAACCGAAATGCATGGGCCAGCGGTAGCGGCTCATCCCGTAGCCACGGTTCAATGCGCGGGAAACGAGCATGTCCTGCGTGCCGATGAGAACCGCCGGTTTCTCGGGATGGAGATCCCATTCGCGTCGGCGCTCGTCAAGTTCCTCTCCCCCCATCAGAATGACGGGCGAATGCTCTGCGAGCCAGATCAGTGCGCTAACGGCAGACGACGCAAGATGATCGCTCAAGCTGCCTTCGAATGAAGCTAGCGATCCATCATTCTCGATGGACGCGTGAAATTTCTTCGCTGATTCTGCGCTGAGCCGGGCGATCAGCTCGTTCACCTTCACTCGCTCAGGTGTGTTGCCTTTGGTCGCTGCCAGGCCAATGCGCAGCAGCCAGAATTGGATATTCTCCTGTGTCTGCTCAACCAGCGTCCTCATCGGCAGGCAGTACACGAGGCGTCTGGGCCAGCCCGGCGTCTCCAGCACGACGCGATTCCACAGCCAAGCCAGGACCGCGCCAGCCGTCTTGCCACAACCTGTTGGGATGTCGATAAGCCGAGACTTGCACTCTTCGCCCTTCTGTAGCGTCTCCGGCTTAGCAGAATTCGCGTGTGCGCCGCAGGCGAGGCGGGATTGCCAGTTCATTGGTTCGAACCCGGCGGCGGCGGCAACGAGCATGCGATAGTTCATTGGCTCGATCATGATTTCCGAACCGCATCCTCAGCCCACCGTAACACGAGCTCTGCCAACTCAATCGCCTTGCGATAGTCATCCTCGGTCACGTCTTCGGCTCCGCCCGGGTAGCGCGCACCCGTGGCATAGTCGCTCAACCGGGCGGACTGCCGCACTTCCGCTGGAATCTCTACGCCGGCGCGCCGCGCGAGATCGAGCAGCTGTTCCAGCATGTGCGTCTTGGGAAATTCAAGCTGCCGCATGACCAGCAGTGCCTTGATTGCCTTCTCCGCCGCCTGCTGCGCATGAAAGCAAAGGTCTTCATATAACACCTCAGGCGCCGTGCGTCCGGTCCTGGCAAGCGCGAAGTCGGCGCGCGCCCGCCGCAACCACTCGCCAGGATCACTGGGGTCGCGAACTTCAGGCGGCATAGATCTCACGTCCATCACGTAACGCCGGCCGCAGGATGCTTCCGACCTTGTGCCCGAAACGCTCGATGTCTTCGGGCGCGGCAACGACGACATCTACAGCCGCGCCGACGCCGAACAGGTTCATGTGAATCTCCTGCGCAAGCTTGCGGCGGTGCTCGACTCCCGACTTGATGACCAGCAGATCCACGTCACTGTCCGGCCTCATTTCTCCCCGCGCCGCCGAACCGAACAGGACGATGCGGTCGGGCCGCGCAACGTCGACGACGCGCCGAACGATCTCGGCCAGCACCGAAATATCGAGTTGACCATGCACCTGCGATCCCCGATAGGACTCACTCACCGTATTCTCTCTATATTGCCGCCAAGGCGCGAATGTCAGGCTCTCGTGTTTACTGTCTACTGAACACTATACGAGTCGGCGGCCCTCCGCAAGCAACTCAAACCAGCGGGCCATTCTCCGCCACATAGCCGCGCGACTCCAGCGCAATCGCCATGGCTTCCGCCGAGAGTCCAAAAACATCGCGAAGCTGAGGTAGTGTATTCACTTGCGCCGTCGCGAGCTGGTTGGCGAGGTCGCGAGGCGTCGCCGCCCGGCCGGGCGCCTCACGGCCGGCTCGCACCACCGGCGGCGGTCCAAACCTCGCGACAAACTCGTCGCGCAAACGATCGCGCCCGATCAGCAACGCGACCGCAAAGCGGTTCGCCTGCCATTCCTCTCTCGGTACGGCACGCCGGTCGGTCGCCGCAAAAACGTCACGGTTGAGACTCACGAACTCGTATTGTTCTGCATCTTCGAACAATCCCGGCTGAGCGGCCGCCGCGAGTACGAGCGGCCGGTGCAGGATCCAATGACCCAGCTCATGCGCAACGGTGAAGCGATAGCGGCCTTCCTCGCCGCGGGCCTTCAGCTCTCGATTGATCAGGATCCTGCCTGAAACCGGCAGTGTCTTGCCAAGCACGTCGTCGCATGCGCCTGATTCATTGAGATCTGCTTCATCATTGAAGTACAGCCCATGCCGCTCGCAAAGATGATCGTACACGACAGCGTCAAGATCGACTGGGTATTTGATGTGAGGCAAGTGAAAAGCCTCATACAATAGAGTCTGTGCGGCGCGCTCGATCCGGGCGTTGGGAAGATATGGAAAGAGCAATTACTTGTCTCGCTTGTCAAGCCGCCGCAAGAGCCGCTGCTGTTCCTCAATACTCATTTCCTTCACGCGCCGGTACAGCGACACCTCGAGGGCCGACTCCGGTGTTACGTCTTGCGGGGTTTTTCCGGCCAGGGTGATCACCGCATCCGCATCGACGTCCAAAACGCCGGCCAGTATACGCAATGTTTCTTCAGACGCTGATGGTGGACTGCTCTCCCGCTCCAGGCTCAGCACAAATGAAGGGGATTTGCCAATGGTTTTCGCAAGTTGCCGTAGACTTAGACCCAATGCCTCGCGGCGTTCGCGGATCAACTTTCCGAGTTCCGACGGCAAACGACACCTGTCTCAATGCACGGTTAGCAAAATGTTGACGTTACGCACGATATGGCGCACTGCGCGCGTGTGCAATCCGCTCAAGCGGCAATTTCGCCAGATGCCCAGTCGATCAGCTCGCCAAGATCATGGATGTGCGGAAACGGGACGGCACGTGAAAGCATCACTGCCTCGAGCGCTTTTTCGGCAGCTTGCTGCGCATGGAAACAAAGTGGCTCAGGCGGCACATCGCTCAGCCCGCTATTCGCCAGCGCCAGATCGGCCTTGGCGAGGCGCAGCCATTCGCGTGGATCGTCCGGAGGATATCGCTCAGGCAGCATACATGAGCTTGCCTTCGCGTAGCGCCGCATAGTAGACCAGTGCGGCGCAATTGCCATACTTCTCCAGCTCCTCCGGCGTCGCGACCACAATATCAATCGGTGCACCGACTCCCTGAAGCCGCATATACAGCTCGGACATGAGCGCGGATTTGCTGTAAGTACCTGCCTTCACAACCAGGAGGTCGAAATCACTGTGCGGGCCCGCTTCCTGCCGCGCCGCGGAGCCGAAGAGAATGATTTTTTCGGGAGCAACGGCGTCGACGATACGCCGTATCGCTTCAGCGAGCGCGCCAGGCGGCAGGGTTGCAGCGGGTTCCGAGGAGGCTTTCCTCATTGGAATCTCCAGTCCGTGAATCAAGGGTCACGGCGCAGTCCAGGTATAATGAGTTCCCGACCTCACTGTATGGTCCGCCCGCTTACTTACCAATCACATCGTGCGCCCAGCGTACCACAAGCTCCGACAGCTCAATCGCCTGGCGACAATCCTCCTCGGTCACGTCTCCGGCTCGCCTGGCAAGCGCCAGGTCCGCGCGCGCGGCCACCACCACGTCCACAGCCGCGCCGACTCCGAACAGATTCATGTGAATCTCCTGCGAAAGCTTGCGGCGGTGCTCGACTCCCGACTTGATGACCAGCAGATCCACGTCACTGTCCGGCCCCATCTCTCCCCGCGCCGCCGAGCCGAACAGGATGATGCGGTCGGGCCGCGCAACGTCGACGACGCGTCGAACGATCTCGGCCAGCACCCCGGTATCGAGTTGACCACGCACCGGCGATCTCCGATAAGCTTCACTCACCATATTCTCTCCATATGGCTGTCCAGGGCGCGAATGTGGTCCAACCTCCAATGATGAACGTCACGCTGACAAGTCAACACGGCAAGCATACTCGCCCTCGCCGGTGGCTGGCGGCAGCTTTCTCCAGGGTTACTTCCCGCGAAGCCATGCCATCCAATAATCCGGCATTTTCAGCGCGGACTCAAGTTCTCCGTAGCCGCTACAATGTCAATTACACAACGATGCAATAGCGCGAATCCCAATTGGAAGCCCACGCAGGTCTTGCGGATGTACTGCCGCCCTATGAGGGCGTAGCAGGATGCTGAAAAACGGGCCGTGTGGTTGGGTGAAGGCAGGGCGCTCCGCAGGCCATTGCGGTTTTACAGCGTACTCTGCATAAACTGCTGCGCCACCGGATCGCTCCAACCACGGGTTTATGCAGGATACGCTGTAAAACCGCACGGCCTGCGGAGCGCCCTGCCTTCACCCATGTCAGCCCGTTTTTGAGCATCCTGGTAGGCGAGGAGCAAGGCTCCAGCCGCGTAGCCGATCGCGTTAGGCCAGCTGAGCTGCGAAACGATAGATTCATGCGATGGTGCCGAATCCGCAAAGTGATCCGCCTCATTCGTGTCACCCGCACGAAAGCCGGGCCGGTTCATAGTGACGGCGCGACATCATGGCGTGCGTTGGGCCGTCGTACTTGAACCCGATTGGGATGATCGACTAATTTACGTGGTCACAGCGTTCGCTACTGAGAACCGCCCATGAGCGCCTTTTCTCTACAAATCACATATCGCAAGGGCAAACCCTTCGCCGCATACATTTACCTGGCTCGCTCGCCTGGTATGAAGAGCGCCCGAACCGAGCAGGCGGGGCCGGAGCTCTTGATCGACTACGCAGCGGATGACTCTCCGCTCGGCATCGAGATCATATCACCCGGGTTTGTCACGGACGATGAGATCAATGCAGTGTTTGATCGTTTAGGACTGCAACGGCCTTCCCCGGCGGACCTGGCGCCCCTTCGGGCGGCTTAGTTGGCATAACGCCGATAGATCATTCACTCCTGCGCGGACGCGAATGCATCGCTCAGGCAGCATACATGAGCTTGCCTTCGCGTCAATCGGTGCACCGACTCCCTGAAGCTTGCTTCCCGCGCGGCCGAGCCGAAGAGGATGATCCTTTCTTCTAGCTTCGTGGGGGAACCATGGTACGCCGCAAGACCCCATAACTATTGGCCGACCTGCTTCCTTCTGATTATTTTTTCCGGTGACACAGCGCTACTGATCATTCTTGCCCATTTCAGAGAATGTCTTGCGGCCAGCCGCACCGGCTGAGCCTGAAAATCTTTACGGACGATATCGATTGGCTGATCAAAATTTGCAACTGCTGAAGGTTTTTCACGGAAGAACGCTACCGGAACCCGCCGAACCGGTCGGGTACGCGGAGCTCAGGGATAGGTACGACCTGGCCGTGCCCCTGCCCCTGCGGCTGGCCGCGATCCGCGCGAAACGCGGCCGCGCCGAGATCGACAACTGGCTGCTGCTGAGCCCAGCCTACCGCCCGGCGGATTCGCTGGGTGGACACCTCGAGTTCGCGCTGAAATACGAGGGGGTGGACTTGGCCGTTTTGCGGCGGCTGTTCGAGCGGGTCAGCGCAGACGAGTTGGCCGACGTCGCGCGGGCCAAGCCGACCGGCGCCTATGCCCGGCGCATCTGGTTCTTCTACGAATGGCTGACCGGGCGCGAGCTGCCGCTGCCGGATTCGGGTGATGTCAAAGCCGTGCTGGCCGTAGATCCGGAGCAGCAGTACGCCGCGTCGAGCGGGGCAATGTCGTCACGGCACCGCGTGCGCAACAATCTGCCGGGCGATCCGGCCTTCTGTCCGCTGGTACGGCGCACAGCGACGCTGGACGCGTTCATGGCCATGCGGCTGGACGAACGGGCCCGCACGGTCATCGGCCGTACGCATCCGGACGTGGTGCGGCGCGCGGCCGCGTTTCTGTTGCTGAGCGACAGCCGTGCGTCTTTCGAGATCGAGGACGAGAGACCGTCGCGCGATCGCGCGCAGCGGTGGGCACAGGTGATCGCGCAAGCCGGCGCGGTGCCGCTGACGGTCGAACAGCTCGAGCGGCTGCAACGGATCGTCATCGGCGACGATCGCTTCGTGCGGCTGGGACTGCGCACGGAAGGGGGCTTCATCGGCGATCATGATCTGCGCACGCACGAGCCGCTGCCCGAGCACATCAGTGCGCAATCCGAAGATCTGCGATCGCTGCTGGATGGGATGGCCGTGTACGCGCAGCGTGCTGTGGGTACTGGAGTGGACCCCGTTGTGGTCGCGGCGGCCGTCGCATTCGGCTTTGTCTATGTCCACCCGTTCGAGGATGGCAATGGCCGATTGCACCGCTGGCTGATCCATCACGTCCTGGCGGAAGCGCAGTACAATCCACGCGAGCTGGCGTTTCCGGTGAGCGCGGCGATCCTGCGACAGATCCATGCGTACCGGCTGGTGCTCGAGTCGTACTCGAGAGTGCTGCTGCGTTTCATTCACTGGCGCCCGGCGCCGAAGGGAAACGTTGAAGTCCTTAACGACACCGCGGACTACTACCGCTACTTCGACGCGACGGCGCACGCGGAATTCCTGTATGGCTGCGTTGAGGAAACGGTGGAGACGGATCTGCCGGACGAAGTCCGCTTTCTCGAGGCGTTCGATGAGTTCGTCAGGGGCGTCAATCAGATTGTCGACATGCCGGATCGCACTATCCGCCTGCTGCATGGTTTCCTGCGCCAAAACGACGGCAGGCTGTCAAAGCGCGGGCGCACCGGTGAGTTCGCCAGGCTGACGGATGCGGAAGTCAGCGCAATCGAGCACTTGTATGCCGACCATTTTCTGGAGCGTGAGGAAGCGTGACTGCCGCCGCCGTTCGAAGTCAAGCTTCACCGCGATCCGGCGCGAGGCCCTTTTCAGCCAGCTCTTCAGCCGTGAACGGCCGCTTGTGCTCCTGCCCGCGATGCGCGCGCAGGTCGTGGCCCGGCAGATCGCAGATCGGGCACTTCCGAGCTTGCGTATCGATCTCGCCTGCTCGCCTTCTGCGGCGGGCTCGCGCTTCGGGCGCGGACCATGGCACGGCTGATTCCTGGGCATCTGCGCGAGCCTGGCTCGCACGCGGCCGCTCCTGCACAGCCTCTCCCTCATAACCGAGCTGCTGAAGCTGGCGATTGATGTCCTTGCGTTGCTGAAGCAGCTCCGCAATCGCCTCCTGCCGGAGCCGATCCATATCCCGCTTCGCCTTCTCGAGCTCATTCATCTTGCGCCGGAACTCGTCCAGCTTCGATTTGGTGTTTCCATCTTGCATATCAGCTCAGATCCTCCCTGCTGAACGTTTCACGCCGCGCCGCGCCGCCTTTGCTGCGCCGTTCGCCAGTGCCGCTTCGCCCCAGCGCGCGAGAAACACCGACACGAAATCCTCGACCTTTTCCGTTTCCACCGCAAGCGGCGCGAGCGCGAGCGCTACGGCAAGTGCGATGTGGTATCCTTCCGAGCGCGACGCTGCGGCCCGGCGATACGCGGGATGCGCGTCGTTGATCCAGACCGTGGATTCGATCAGGCGGCCGAGCGCGGCAGCGTCGTCCAGTGTTTCGAAGCGAATTTCCAGCGACAGCTTTGCGGCAGCCCGCCGCCGCGCGCGTCCGGGCAGTGCAACATCGCCAGTGATCGGAACTGGTTCGGGCGACGTCGCTCCGGACGTTACGGTTTCGGATGCCTCCTCTCCGGCAGCTTCCGGTAGCGGTGCCGGCGCCGCCATCGCTTCGGCCGCCTCGCCTTCCAGCTCCTGCGCGGACGGATACAACTCCTCACCCACACCGGTGCTATTGGCCAGCGGCAGTGGCCGCTGTCCGCCGGCGCTGCGCGCGGCCAACGTGGCAAGCAACGGAAAATCGTCCGCCAATCCGGCAAGAACCTTCTGGAGGTCACGCTCGATCGGCCGGACGCGCGGCTGGCGCTCCGCTTTCGCCGGCGGCAGCGCGCCCCATTCACCGAGCAGACCGGCAGCCGATTCCTGAATCGCCTTGCGGTACGCGAGGAAGAGTGCTCCGCGCGCGCCGGTACGCATGAAGTCGCCCTTGTTGAGAGTGAGCGCTTCGGCCAGTTCGGGAACCTCGATCAAGCCGTTCACGTGCTCGGTATTGGCCGGCGCGATGCCTACCCAGTCCCAGCCGCGCCGGATGACTTTGCCGAGCGTGCTGACCGCGAGGCCGCGCTCTTCCTCCGGCAATGGCGCCGGGTGGCGCGCCAGGTAACCGATCGCGCTCGGCTTGCGCCTGCGTTTCGTGCGCACCGCGATCGGCACGCGTTCCTCGTTTCCGTTCTCTCCGCTCAGCACGCGCCCGTTGACGACGACTTCCACCCATGCCGGGTATGTCGGCGCGAGCAGCTCGATGAACTCGGGCTCGAACAGCGGCTGGAAATGACGTAGCACGACTGCCTCGAGAAATCCGGCATCGAGGAGCGGTGACAGCGGATTGGAGAGACGCAACGCAACCGCGGTCCCGTGCACGGCGAGGTAACCGGGCGGATCCAGCCATTTCCACGGCGCCCGATTGCGATTCGCCAGCCGCCAGCTCGTCGCGATGTGAGTCTTGCCGCGCCAGGTTTCCGTCACCACCTCGTCGCATGCGAGCAGACCCAGCTTGATGCCGACGCCAGCAAAGCCGATCCCGTGTCCGCGCCGTTTTCCCGATGCGGCAAGATCGTGATAACGCGTCAGATCGCGCCGGTTCATGCCGCTGCCGTTGTCGATGACGATCAGTGTGGCATTGGCGGTATCGGCGCGCAGCACGATGGTGGACGCGCGCGAATCGAGCGAGTTGGCGAGCATCTCCGTGAGGATCGTCTCCTCGAGCGAGCCGGGATACGCGTCACGCAGATCCTCCAGCAGATGCACAAGGTCTACACGTGTTTCGCCCATCTATTCAATCTCTGGATTCAATCTGTTGCTGTGCAAACGACAAGACCGCCTCAGCGACGGCGACCGCTTCCTGGTGCTCCGCCTCGGTTACGTCCTCGACAACCCCGGGATCCTCGAGCAGGATATCGGGCGATGGTGGCACCTGTCGCGCTCGATCAGGCCGCATATATTTCTCTGCCTTCGCGAAGCGCTGGCCGAATCACTGTGCCTACCGAATTCCGGTATTTCTCGATATCCTCCGGCGTCACGACAATCACGTCGACAGGGACGGGAATGCCGAACAGACTCTTGTAGATCTCTTCGGCGAGGCGGCCGCGGTATGCAACGTTAGCCTTGACGATCAGCAGATCGATGTCGCTGTCAGGCCTGACAGCGCCGCGCGCCGCCGAACCGAACAGGATAATCCGGTCAGGCTTGGCAACGGCAACTATGCGTTCAACGATCTGATCGAGCAGCGCTAGTCCCTGATCTTTTGGCATTGTCTACTCGAGCACCGGTTCGCGCGCCTGTTCCTGCGACGGCTCGAGACGGTTCTGCGTGATAATGCGCGCGCAGGTATTCCAGCGCAGGAGCGCATCATCATTGCCGGAGGGCCGTTTTGCCTCCGCCTGCTCGTACAGATCCATCGCCTGCCGATACCAGTCGTACGCCCAGCCACTGGTGCCGGGCGCAAGGCTGTCGAGATACGACGTCGCGCGCCGCTCGCACACCAATCCCGAATAGTACGTGCGCTCGTAATCGTCCGGCACCTGCTCGAGCAGCCGCATCGCTTCGCGCGCGAGCCGCGCCGTCTCGCCGCCGAACTGATCGGTCAGCGCAAGCGCCAGCGTGATCAACGCCTGTTTGTGTCCGGGCTCCACATCGAGAATGTCGCGGCAAATGCTCTCCGCCTGGCGCGGCTCGTTCAGCAGGCGGTAATGCTGCGCCTTCTGCAACGCAGAAGCGACCGCTTCCGGATGCAATTTTTTCAATTCGAAGTTACCCATGCTCCCATGCTCCCATGTTCCCATGCTCCCATGCTCCCATGCTCCCATGCTCTCATGCTCCCTTGCCGCGGCCGCGCACCAACTGAACCAGCTTCGCCAATGGGTCGTAGGCTTGATCGACAACCCGCTCCTTGAGCGGAATGATCGCGTTATCGGTGATCGTTATATGCTCGGGGCACACATCCGTGCAGCATTTTGTGATGTTGCAGTAGCCAATGCCCTGTTGCTCGCGCAGCTCCGACAGCCGATCGGCCTGATCGAGCGGATGCATATCGAGCGCCGCCACGTGCACGAGGAAGCGAGGTCCGATGAAACGCTCGTGCATGTGATGATCGCGCAGGAC
This sequence comes from Gemmatimonadota bacterium, assembly GCA_052389275.1. Taxonomy (GTDB): domain Bacteria; phylum Gemmatimonadota; class Gemmatimonadetes; order Longimicrobiales; family RSA9; genus CBJLQC01. The sequence goes on from JBQTID010000110.1 coordinate 11,739, forward strand.
ATGGCACACGTCCTGGCATAGATAACACTCGATGCATTTGCGGAACTCCATGACGCGATCGACATCCGGTTGCGCCATCCGCCAGGTGCCGTCCGGCGCATCGGGCGCGCGCGGCGTGAACGGCTTGATGCGCTTCTTGACCTCGAAATTCCAGGACACGTCGTTCACCAGATCACGGATCAGCGGGAACGCCTGCATCGGCTCGATCGTGATGGGCGCGTCCGTGTTCAGCTCACTCATGCGGGTCATGCACATGAGCTTCGGCATGCCGTTCACTTCCGCGGAGCACGAGCCGCACTTGCCCGCCTTGCAGTTCCAGCGCACGGCGAGGTCGTTGGCCTGTTCAGCCTGGATCTGGTGGACGACATCGAGCACGACCATGCCTTCGCCGAATTCCGCCGTATAGTCCTTGAATTCGCCGCCCGACTGGTCGCCGCGCCAGATCCTGAAACTCGCCGTCTGCACTATTTGATCTCCTGGATGATCGACTGAAGCTCCGGCGGCATGGCCGTCACCGGCTCGCGCCGCACGCGCATGGTTCCATCCGGCGCGCGGCTCACGACCAGATTGAACTTCGCCGCTGCCGCGCTCTTCTCGGGATAGTCATCGCGAAAATGCGCGCCGCGGCTTTCCTTGCGCTCGATGCCAGCGCGCGCGATCGCCTCGGAAACCGTGAGCAGGTGCTCGAGGTCGAGCGCGGTGTGCCAGCCCGGATTGTATTCGCGGTTGCCACTCACGAATGCGCGCGCTGCTCGTTCCTGAAGTCGCGCGATGGCTGCCAGTGCGCGCTGCATCTCTTCCTCGCGCCGCACGATGCCGACCAGCTCCTGCATCATGTCCTGAAGCTCGTGTTGAATCTGGTACGGGCTCTCACCACCGGTCCGCTCGAACGGCTGTACCGCGGCGTTGGCGGCCCGCTCGACCTGATCCGGATCGATGCTGGCCTTACCGTGTGCTTTCGCGAATGCGGCCGCCGCATCACCAGCGCGTTTGCCGAACACTACCAGGTCCGACAGCGAATTGCCGCCCAGCCGATTCGCACCGTGCAGACCCGCCGCGCATTCACCCGCCGCGAACAGCCCCGGCACCGTGGACATTTGCGTGTCTGGCTCGACCCGCACGCCGCCCATCATGTAGTGCGTGGTCGGACCGACTTCCATCGGCTGCCTGGTGATGTCGATGTCGGCAAGCTGCTTGAACTGATGATACATGCTCGGCAGCTTGCGCTTGATGTGGTCTTCCGCTTTCGGCAGGCGCTCCTTGATCCATGAGATGTCGAGGAACACGCCGCCGTGCGGACTACCGCGGCCGTCGCGCACTTCGCGCATGATGCAGCGCGCGACGTGATCGCGCGTCAACAGCTCGGGCGGGCGGCGTGCGTTCTTGTCACCTTGCGTGTAGCGCCAACCTTCATCTTCACTCGCCGCCGTCGTGGCTTGATAGTTCGCGGGAATGTCGTCGAACATGAAGCGGCGACCTTCCTTGTTGCGCAGCACGCCACCCTCGCCGCGCACACCCTCGGTCACCAGGATACCGCGCACGCTCGGCGGCCAGATCATGCCGGTCGGGTGGAATTGAACGAACTCCATATCCATCAGCTCAGCGCCGGCGTGATACGCGAGCGAATGTCCGTCTCCGGTATATTCCCAGCTGTTGCTCGTGATGCGGTAGGCGCGGCCAATGCCGCCGGTCGCCAGCACGATCGCGCCCGCCTTGAACAGAATGAACTTGCCGCGCTCACGCTCGTACGCGAATGCGCCGGAAATACGACCATCATCCAGCAGCAGCGATATGATGGTCGTCTCCATGAAGACGTCGATGCCGCGGTGCACGCCGTAATCCTGAAGCGTGCGGATCATTTCGAGCCCGGTGCGATCACCGACGTGCGCCAGCCGCGGATACGCGTGACCGCCGAAATTGCGCTGGAGAATACGGCCGTCGGGTGTGCGGTCGAAGAGCGCGCCCCACGCCTCCAGCTCCTTGACTCGTTCGGGCGCCTCGCGTGCGTGCAGCTCCGCCATGCGCGGATTGTTGAGATACTGGCCGCCGCGCATCGTGTCGGCAAAGTGAACGCGCCAGCTGTCGCGCTCATCCACGTTTGCGAGCGACGCCGCGATGCCGCCCTCCGCCATCACCGTGTGTGCCTTGCCGAGCAACGACTTGCAGACGAGACCCACAGACACGCCCTGCGCGGCGGCGGCAATGGCCGCGCGCAGACCCGCGCCACCGGCGCCGATGACTAATACATCGAACTCGTGCGCGGGCCCGTGGATCACGCGGTCCTCTCTCTGCGCCTCTGCGCCTCTGCGATGATCATGTCAGATCAGCCGCAGGTCGGTCCACACGCCCATAGCGCACAGGCGCACGTACAAGTCCGCAAAGCCGACGCCCACCAGACTGAGCCATGCGAACAGCATGTGCCTGCGATTGAGAGCGCTGACTCCGTTGTAAGCATGGTGCCTGACCGGCCGTTTCGAGATCTGCGTCAAGCCGCCACCGACCAAATGTCGTAGCGAGTGACAGCCCAGCGTGTAGCAGGCGAGCAGCACCACATTGAGGGCGAGCACGAGCGTGCCGACGCCGACGCCGAATTCCTTTTGCCCCGTCGTCGCATCAGTAAACCAGAGCGCCTTCCACACATCGTGCGTGAGAAAGACCAGAAAAATCAGCGCCAGGTAAAGGAAATAGCGATGCACGTTTTGCAGAATGAGCGGGAAGCTGCGCTCGCCGCGGTAGCTCTTGCGTGGCTCACCCACTGTGCACGACGGCGGATCCGCCCAGAAGGCCTTGTAGTACGCGCCGCGATAATAGTAGCAGGTCAGGCGAAACCCGCCCGGACCCCACAGGATGAGAAACGCGGGCGAGATCGGCAGCCAGTCGCCGCCGCGAAACCATGCGTGTTCGGACTCACCGAAAATGAGTGGCGAATAAAAGGGTGAGAGGTATGGCCCGAACTCGTAATACGCACCTTGAAACGCGGCCCAGGTCGAGTAGACGACAAAGGCGCCGAGCACTGTGAAAACCGTAATCGGTGCGGCCCACCAGGCATCGCGGCGGCGCGTCTCCAGGAAGTGGCGCGCCGGTAAACCAGTGAGTTGCGTTTGCGGCATGCAATGCGGCTCCTTCGAAGCTGAAAGACTCGTCGCGAGGCGGCTCAACAATACAGAGCGGAAGGCTGGGGTGTAAACAGTCGGACCGCGCCCGCGCGCGCCTCCGTCTTGCCGTATGCGCCGTTCGACGCGAATCTGTACCCATGACGAAGCCGATTCCGGCCACCGAAACCATCGCCAAGATGGAGGTGCTAGCCGACCTCGAACCCGTCGTGCATCGCCTGATGGAGGTGCATGAAGCGAAACGCGTGCTGTGGCTGCCGAGCGAGCTGTTGAAGCCGCCGCCCGATACAGACCCTGACCAGCACGTCCATGAGCTGCGCGAACGGGCGCGCGGAATTTCGTTGCCAATGCGAGTTGCGCTCGCGCTGAATCTGCTCACCGAAGAGGGACTGCCGCATTTTCACCGCTTGCTCGCCGTCTACCTCGGCAGCGACAGCTTCTGGTCACGCTGGACGAATTTGTGGACGGCGGAAGAAGACCGGCACGGCGCTGTGCTGCACGACTACTGTCACGACAGCCAGGTGCTCAACGCGCCCATCCTCGAGCAAATGCAGTTCGACTACATCAGGGCGGGCTTCGACCCTGCCTGGGACAAAGATCCCTACCGCGTTTTCGTCTACACAACGCTACAGGAGCGCGCGACCCAGGTTAGTCACGCGAACACCGGCAAGCTCGCGAGCGAGTACGAGCCCACGATCGGCACCGTGCTCGCCAATGTCGCCAAAGAAGAGGCCAGGCATTACGCCTTCTATCGCGAGATCTTCGCGAATGTCCTGCAGCGCGACCCGAATGCCGCGCTCGTATCGGCCGCCACCATCATGCCTGCGATCGACATGCCAGGCGTAAGCATGCCTCGTTTCCGCGAGATGGCCGACGTCGTGCGCCGCGCCGGCATTTACGGCCCGTCCGATTACATCAAGATCGTCGAAGAACAGATTCGCTACTGGAAGCTCGAGACGTTGACCGACCTCGACGAAGATGGCAAAAAAGCACAGGAGAAAATCCTCGGCATACCGGCACGACTCACGCGCATTGCGGATGCCATGGAGACACGCAAGCGCGCGAAGACTTTCTCGTTCGACGTCGCGTTCGCGCACGAATTCACGATGGAGTGAGGTTTTGGACGAGGCACTCCAGGCGAGGCTGACCGCTCTGATCGAGGAAGGCCGCGACATTGCCTACTCCTTCGATCTCGAAGTCCGTCAGAAACACTGGCATCCATTCGTGGCCGCTGATTACGACGTCGTGCTGCGCCGATTGCTGCCACTCCGCGCGCCCGGCGTGCGCTTCCTCGAGTGCGGCTCCGCCACCGGTATAATCACCATCATGGCGGATCTGCTCGGATTCGAAGCGTACGGCATTGAGCTCGATGCGGATCTCGTTGCCATTGCCCGCAAGCTCGCCGGCAAGTACGAATCGAATGCCCGCTTTGCCATCGGCAGCTTCCTGCCCACTGGATACGAGTATCGCGACCGTTCCGGTGATCCCCGGCTCGGCACGCTTGGTTTCGGTCATTCCGGC
>JBQTID010000111.1:0-9321 GCA_052389275.1 Gemmatimonadota bacterium
CCGCGCAGACCAGCGGGTGAATGCGAATTGCTTTTCCTTCAACCAGCACCGGCTCGAAGGCCTGAATGCCGAGACGGTGCAGCGTCGGTGCGCGATTCAGCAGTACCGGATGATCCTTAATGATCTCTTCCAGCACTTCGTACACCTTCGGATCATCACGCTCGACCAACTTCTTCGCGCGCTTGACCGTCTCGGCCTCGCCTCGCTTCTCGAGCTCGTGGATGATGAACGGCTTGAACAGTTCGACCGCCATCGCCTTCGGCAGACCGCATTGGTGGAGCTTCAGCTCCGGACCCACTACGATGACCGAACGACCCGAGTAGTCCACTCGCTTGCCGAGCAGGTTCTGACGGAAGCGACCCTGCTTACCCTTCAGCATGTCCGACAGCGACTTGAGCGGACGCTTGCCGCGGCCGCGAATCGCCTTCGCGCGACGGCCGTTGTCGAACAGCGCGTCGACCGCCTCCTGGAGCATGCGCTTCTCGTTGCGCAGAATTACTTCCGGCGCACGCATCTCCATTAGCTTCTTCAACCGGTTGTTGCGGTTGATGACGCGCCGGTAGAGATCGTTCAAATCCGAGGTCGCAAAACGACCGCCGTCGAGCGGCACCAGCGGACGCAGGTCCGGCGGAATCACCGGGATCGCGTCCATGATCATCCATTCCGGCTTGTTCCGGCTCTCGGGCGATGTGCCCGAGTTGCGGATCGCATCAATGACCTTGAGGCGCTTCAGCTTCTGCTTCTTGCGATGCTGCGACGTCTCGGTCGCAACTTCAGCACGCAGCCCATCGGCCAGACGATCGATGCCACGACCGTCCTTGTTGCGCTCCTCGATGCCCTTGGTACCGGCGTCGAGCTGACGCAACAGTGTGCGAATCGCCTCGGCGCCGATCTCGGCGCGGAAAGTCGTATCGCCTTCCTCGCGCGCTTTGATGCGATACTCGTAGAACTCGTCTTCATCGAGCAGCTGCTGGTAGCGCAGGTCTGCCTGGTTGCCGGGGTTCGTGACGACGTAGCTCGCGTAGTAAATGACCTTCTCGAGATCACGCAGCGTCATGCCGATCAGATAACCCATCTGGCTCGGCAAAGTCTTGAAGAACCAGATGTGCGCGACCGGCACGGCCAGCTCGATGTGACCCATGCGCTCGCGGCGCACCTTCGAGAGTGTTACTTCGACGCCGCACTTGTCGCAGATGTGACCGCGGAAGCGGATGCGCTTGAATTTGCCGCAATGGCACTCCCAGTCCTTTACCGGACCGAAAATGCGCTCGCAGAACAATCCGTCCCGTTCCGGCTTGAACGAGCGGTAGTTAATCGTTTCCGGCTTGGTGACTTCGCCGTAGCTCCAGCCGCGAATCTCTTCCGGAGAAGCGATCTTCAGCTGGATGAAGTCGAAGTCACTGGAGCGCGGTTCCCGAGTTCTCGGAAAATCAATCATTTATCGTTACTCCTCTCGTCCGAGAGTTACGGACAGCCCGAGTGACTGCAGTTCCTTCACGAGAACGTTGAAGGATTCCGGAATGCCCGGCTCCGGCAGGTTCTCACCCTTCACGATTGCCTCGTAGACGCGCGAGCGACCCGCGACGTCGTCAGACTTGACCGTGAGGATCTCCTGAAGCGTATGCGCGGCGCCGTATGCCTCGAGCGCCCACACTTCCATTTCGCCGAATCGCTGGCCGCCGAACTGCGCCTTGCCGGCGAGCGGCTGCTGCGTGACGAGTGAGTATGGTCCGATCGAGCGCGCGTGAATCTTGTCGTCGACCAGATGCGACAGCTTCAGCATGTAGATCACGCCGACCGTTACCGGCTGATCGAAGCGCTGACCGGTACGACCGTCGCGCAGCCAGATCTTGCCCGAGGGCGTGACGCCCAGCGCGCTGATGTATTCGACGATGGCTGCTTCGAGTCCGCCCTTGCCCTTCTGAGCGCTTGCTGCGGTAATTGCCGGGAACAGCTGCGCGGCATCCTCGCCATTCCGCTGCGCGATTTCTGCCGCTGCGCTCGTCAGGTAGCTGCGCAGCTCCTCGAGCTTGTCGCGCACTGCGCGCGCCGTCTCTGTGGCCGTGACGTAATTGTCGATGGAGCGGCCCAACGAGAACGCGAACGCGTCGGTATGCGCCTCTTTCGCGACACCCGCGACGCGTGCCGTGTGCTGCGCGCCGCCGCGAATGAACTGTTCGGCCTCCGCCTGCGCGAAAGTCGGGAACGACGCCGATACGCCCGCTGCCGCGTGCACCCACTTGGCGCCGCTGATCTTGAGCAGCGCGCCGATCTCATCTTCGGTTGCTCCCTGGAAGACCGGCGTCTTGGCCTCGAATCCGAGCTGGCGACAAACCCAGCCGAGCGTGGTCTCGAGAATCTGACCGACGTTCATGCGGCTCGGCACGCCGAGCGGATTCAACACGATTTCGACCGGCGGTCCGTCCGGCAGGAATGGCATGTCTTCTTCCGGCACGATGCGCGCGATGATGCCCTTGTTGCCGTGGCGGCCGGCCATCTTGTCACCGACGCTGATCTTGCGCTTCTCGGCGATGTACACCTTGGTCAGCTGCACGACGCCTGGTGAGAGCTCGTCGGGCTGGAAGACCTTGTCGATCTGCTCCTCGGTCTTCTCGCGCACGCGCTCGATGCGCGACTTCGCTTCCGTCACGAGGCGGCGGATCCGCTCGTTGGCCTCGCGGTTCTGAACCTTGAGCGTAGTGAGATCGACCGAGCTCAGCTCCAGGTTGCCGAGCGTCGAGCCATCCAGCTTGACGCCTTCTTCCAGCAGCGGCTCCACCGTTCCACGCTTCAGCATCAGCACGACGGTCTGATTCTGGAGCAGCTCACGCAGCTCTTCGTCCCGCGTTTCGCTGATGCGCTGAATCTCTTCGCGCTCAACCGTACGGAACTGACCGATGCGCTCGCCGCGCTCCTTTTCGAGAAGCGGATCGTCGATGCGGCGGCTGAACACCTTCACATCGATGACGGTGCCTTCCATACCGGGCGGCACCTTGAGCGAGCTGTCCTTAACGTCCTTGGCTTTTTCACCGAAGATAGCGGTCAGCAGTTTTTCTTCAGGTGACAGCTCGGTCTCGCCCTTGGGCGTGATCTTGCCGACCAGGATGTCGCCCGATTTCACGCGCGCGCCGATGCGGACAATGCCGCGCTCGTCGAGATGCGTGAGGCTTTCTTCCGCGACGTTCGGGATTTCGCGCGTGATTTCTTCCATGCCGCGCTTGGTGTCGCGAACATGCAGCTCTAGCTCCTGGATGTGGATCGATGTATACGCGTCTTCCTTGACGAGCTTCTCGGACAGCACGATTGCGTCCTCGAAGTTGAAACCGTACCAGGGCATGAACGCGACCAGCACGTTGCGGCCGAGCGCGATCTCACCATGATCGGTCGACGCGCCATCGGCGATGATGTCGCCGGCCTTGACCTGTTGCCCGTGCGTCACCAGCGGACGCTGGTTGATCGCGGTGTCCTGGTTTGTGCGCCAGTACTTCTTCAGACGGTAGCGGTCGTACTGCGCCAGTTTTGCCAGCGGTTCATCCGCGCGATCGGGCGACACTGCGCCCGTATCGATGATGATTTCATCGGCAGTGACGCGCAGAATCGTGCCGCCGCGACGGGCTAGAATGACCGCACCCGAGTCACGCGCGAGTTTCTCTTCCAGTCCCGTCCCGACCAGCGGCGCGGCCGGATAGAGCAATGGCACCGCCTGCCGCTGCATGTTCGAGCCCATGAGCGCGCGGTTCGCGTCGTCATGCTCGAGGAACGGAATCAACGCCGCGGCAACCGAGACCAACTGGTCCGGCGCGACGTCCATGAAATCGATCTGCTCCGGTGGCATGAGCGGGAAATCGCCGCGCTCACGACAAAGCACGAACTCATTCGCAAAGGTACCGTCATCGTTCAGGACCGCGTTGGCCTGCGCGATGACCGCATTCTCTTCCGCATTCGCGTCCAGCCACACGGTCTCGCCCGTAACGCGCCCGTGCTTCACCACGCGATACGGCGTCTCGATGAAACCGAGGTCGTTGATGCGTGAGTAGGTCGTCAGCGATGTGATCAAACCAATGTTCGGACCTTCCGGCGTCTCGATCGGGCACATGCGGCCGTAGTGCGAATAGTGCACGTCGCGGACTTCGAAGCCGGCGCGCTCGCGCGTCAGACCGCCCGGCCCGAGCGCAGACAGACGCCGCTTGTGCGTCAGCTCCGCCAGGGGATTGGTCTGGTCCATGAACTGCGACAGCTGCGAGCTGCCGAAGAATGCCTGAATGACGGCGCTCACGGTGCGCGCGTTGACGAGATCGTCGATGTTCATCTTGTCGATGTCCGTCGTAATCGACATGCGCTCTTTGACCAGCCGCGCCATACGCGACAGCCCGACCGAGAATTGGTTGGCGATCAGCTCGCCGACACTGCGCACGCGGCGGTTGCCGAGATGGTCAATGTCGTCGACGAAGCCGCGCCCCTCGTTCAGCTCGATCAGATAGCGAATGATCTCGATGAAGTCCTGCTGCGTCAGCACGGTCGTGCTGAGCGGCAGTTCTACGCCCAGCCGCGTGTTGATCTTGTAACGACCAACACGGCCGAGATCGTAGCGCTTCGGGCTGAAGAAGATTCTCTCCAGCGCGAGCTTCGCGGTCTCTAGGTTGGGTGGCTCGCCCGGACGCAACAGCGAATAGATGGCTTTGAGCGCTTCTTCCTCGTTACTCGTCGGATCCTTGCGCAGCGTGTTCTTCAGCAGCGGGCTCTCACCCACGCGGCCGGTCTGGCCACTGGTGAAGACCTTCACCGTTTCAATGTTGGCGCGCTTGAAGCGGTTGAACACATCGGCCGTAATTTCGGTCGCGGTCTCCGCGAGAATCTCACCGGTCTCGGGATCGGCAACAGCTTCAGCCAGCAGGTAGCCGAGCACTTCGCGACGGCCACCCGCCTTCGGGTCCGCCAGTTCGCCGACCAGCTCGAGATCGCGCGTCGTATAGAACAGGCGCAATACGTCTTCGTCGCTGCTGTAACCGAACGCGCGCAGCAGCGCGGTCGCCGGGAATTTCTTCTTCTTGTCGATGTGGACGTAGATCACGTCGTGGATGTCGACCGTGAACTCGACCCAGGAGCCGCGGAACGGAATAATGCGCGAGCTGAACAGTTTGCTGCCGTTCGGGTGAATGGTCTCCTCGAAGACCACGCCCGGCGAACGATGCAGCTGGCTGACAATGACGCGTTCGGAGCCGTTGATGATGAAAGTGCCCAGCTCGGTCAGCAGCGGCAGATCGCCGAGATAGACTTCTTTCTCGATGATGTCCTTGGGCCGGCGCTCCGCATCCTCGACATCTTCCCACACGACCAGGCGCAGCGTCGCCTTGAGCGGCGCCGCATAGGTCATGTCGCGCTCGATGCACTCCTCGACACTGTACTTGGGCTCACCGAGCGAGTAGCTGACGTACTCGAGCGAGAACTTGTCGTTGACGTCGGTGATCGGAAAAACTTCATTGAAGACGCGCTCGAGGCCGACATCCTCGCGCTCCATCTCGATCGCATTAGTCTGTAGCAGAGTTTGGAACGCACGCACCTGCACATCCAGCAGGTTCGGCATGTCCATCCCCGACGACAGCTTGCCGAAATTCACGGCAGGGACACGTCCATTGGTCTGATTACCCAAAATTCCTCCAGAGAGGCAAAAAGCACAGCTACCCCCGAGCGCCTGGAGCGCCGGGGATGCTGTGTAATTCAAACTTTTAAGTTGCTCCTAACGAGCATTTCTCTACTTCAGCTCGACGGTCGCGCCTTGCTCTTCCAGCTTCGCCTTGATCTGGTTCGCCTCATCCTTCGACACGGCTTCGCGAACTGCCTTCGGCGGATTGTCGACCAGGTCCTTCGCTTCCTTCAGACCCAGGCTCGTGACTTCACGTACGACCTTGATCACCTGAATCTTCTTGGCGCCGGCTTCCTTGAGGATGATGTCGAACTCAGTCTGCTCCTCGGCAGCCGGTGCCGCTGCGCCGCCGCCGGCTCCGCCCGCAGGCGCCGCCGCTGCCACGACCGCCGTCACGCCGAATTTCGTCTTGAACGCCTCGACGAACTCCGCCAGCTCCAGGACGGTCATGTTGCCGATAGCTTCGAGCAGCTCTTCTCTGTTGGCCATTTCGTTCTTCCTGTATTGAGTGATCTAAAAAGCGTTTATGCGTTTTCTCGCTGCGCACGGAGCGCTTCGAACAGCCCCAGCGTTTCCTGAAGTTTTGCCTGTAGCAGGTAAAGCATTTGGGACATCGGCGCCTGCATGACGCCGGCAAGCTCCGCGAGGAGCTGATCGCGGCCAGGCAGCTTCGCGAGCCGCTCGACCTCTGCCGCCGTGTAACCCTTGCCGTCAACAACCGCCGCCTTCATGGCCGGCTTGTTGTCGTTCTCTTTCGCGAAGTCGACCAGCACCTTGGCCGGTGCAACCGGATCGGTCGTGCTGATCGCGACAGCGGTCGGACCCTTGAAAAAGTCCGCTACGCTGTCCGGCACGTCGAGACCCTCGAGTGCGCGCTCAGCCAGCGTGTTCTTGACGACGACGTATTCGATACCGGCCTTGCGCAGACGGCTGCGCAGCTCGGTGACTTTCTTGACCGTCAGGCCGGTGAAATCCGTCAGGTAGAACGAATTCGCCGACTCGAGCTTCGCGTGCAGCTCGTCGACAGTGGCCTGTTTCTGTTCCTTGACATTCATCGCGTGGCCACCCGTCGATAGAGGTTCGGATCGATACGGACGCCGGGTCCCATTGTGCTCGACACCGTGACTGTCTTGATGTAGGTGCCCTTTGCCGATGCCGGCTTCGCGCGCACGATCGTATCCATGAAAGCTTCCAGATTCTCGGCGAGCTTGCCTTGCTCGAAGCTCACGCGACCGATCGGAGCGTGCAGATTGCCCGTCTTGTCGACACGGAACTCGATCTTTCCGGCCTTGATCTCGCGTACCGCCTTGCCGACGTCGAATGTCACGCTGCCGGCCTTCGGCGAAGGCATCAGGCCGCGCGGTCCGAGTACGCGACCCAGCTTGCCGAGCTGGCCCATGACGTCCGGCGTAGCGACGATCGCGTCGAAGTCCAGCCAGCCATCGGTGATCTTCTGGATGTACTCCGTGCCGACATAGTCGGCGCCCGCCTCTTCCGCTTCCTTCGCCTTGTCGCCCTGCGCAATCACCAACACGCGAACCGACTTGCCGGTTCCATGCGGCAGCACAACCGTGCCTCGCACAACCTGATCGGCATGACGCGGATCGACACCGAGCCGCACCGCGACTTCGACCGTCTCATCGAACTTCGCGAATGCCTTTTCCTTGACGAGCTTCACGGCCTCGTTCGGATCAGCAATCGGCGCTTCCTTCGCGGGAAAGGCGGAGCATGCCTTTGCGTATTTCTTCCCGTGTTTCGGCATTAGTCCACCACCGTGATGCCCATGGAGCGGGCGGTTCCTTCGATCATGCGGACCGCAGACTCGACGCTCGCCGCGTTCAGGTCCGGCATCTTCAGCTCCGCGATCTCGCGAACCTGCTTCTTCGTGACGCGCGCGACCTTGTCCCGATTCGGGGTGCCCGAGCCCTTCGGCGCGCCCGCTGCCTTCAGCAGCAGGTTGGCCGCGGGCGGCGTCTTCGTGATAAACGTGAAGGAGCGATCGGCGTACACTGTGATCTCGACCGGAATGATCATCCCGATCTGATTCTGGCTGCGCGCATTGAACTGCTTCACGAACTCCATGATGTTGACGCCGTGCTGACCGAGTGCCGGTCCGACGGGCGGCGCCGGGTTCGCCTGACCGGCGGGCACCTGGAGCTTAACAAACCCTGTTACTTTCTTAGCCATAATCTTACGATTGCGAGTGTGTGATTGTGTGAGTGTGAGAATGTGAGACCGCCCCACACTCTCAAACTCTCACACTCTCAAACTCAGTAGCCTTTCAGCTGCGTGTAATCCAGTTCCACCGATGTAGGCCGGCCAAAGAGGCTGACTTCCACTTTGACCTTGCCCTTGTCGTGGTAGATCTCCTGTACGGTGCCGGTAAAATCCGTGAACGGGCCTTCTGTTACTTCCACGACCTGGCCTACACGGAATGGAATCTCTTCCTTCGGCTCCAGCTCTTCTTCAGCGGGCGCGAGCCCGAGGATCTTGTTGACCTCTTCGTCGCGCAGCGGCTGCGGCTCGTTGCCGGGGCCGACGAATTTGATGACGCCCTGGATGTTGTTGATCGTGTGCGTGGTGCGCTGATTCGCCTTCATCTTCACGAGCACGTAGCCCGGATACAGCCGACGCGTCACCGTTACGCGCTTGCCATTCTTGATTTCGACGACATCCTGCGTCGGCACGATCGCTTCCTGAATTTCCTTGTCATCGATCACTTCGCCCTTCTCTTCGGCGATCTTGTGCTCGATGAGCTTCTTGACCTTGTTCTCGTGACCCGAATAGGTCTGAATCGCGTACCAGCGTGCCTCTTCAGCCATGATCACGTGAAAAGTCCGATCACGAAGTTGATGACGTTACGGACCACCAGGTCCATCCCCAGGATGATCAGTGAGACGATGGCGACGAAGATGATGATCACACCGGTCGCGCTCTTGAGCTGCGGCCAATCCGGCCACGTCACCTTCTTCAGCTCTTCCGCGACTTCGCCGGTGAAAGTCTTCGTCCTGGCCAGAATGTTCGCCATAAAACCTACTTCGTCTCTTTGTGCTGCGTATGCGCGTTGCAGCGCGGGCAGTGCTTCTTCCACTCGACGCGCTCCGGATGCTTACGCCGGTTCTTGGTCGTGAAGTAGTTGCGCTCCTGACACTGCGTGCACGCGAGAATCACTTTATCTCTTGGCATGAATACCTCTTACTGAATCACTTCCGTCACAACGCCCGCACCTACAGTGCGTCCACCTTCACGAATCGCGAACCGCAGCTCCTTCTCCATTGCGATCGGGCTGATCAGCTCGATCACCATCTGGATGTTGTCGCCCGGCATCACCATCTCCACACCTTCCGGCAGCGTCACGCTGCCCGTCACGTCCGTCGTCCGGAAGTAGAACTGCGGCCGATAGCCCGGAAAGAACGGCGTGTGACGGCCACCCTCTTCCTTGGTCAGCACGTAGACTTCCGCCTTGAACTTCGTGTGCGGCTTGATCGAGCCCGGCTTCGCCAGCACCATCCCGCGCTCGATCTCCTCCTTCGCAACACCGCGCAGCAACAGACCCACGTTGTCGCCCGCGCGCCCTTCGTCGAGCAGCTTGCGGAACATCTCGACGCCCGTCACCACCGTCTTCTTCGCCGCCCCCAGCCCCACCATCTCGATCTCTTCGCCCACCTTCACGATGC
>JBQTID010000112.1:0-7610 GCA_052389275.1 Gemmatimonadota bacterium
CAACTGCACAAGGTCATCTGGGGCGCGGACGTGCCGGGAGTATAATGGGAGCATGGGAACATGGGAGCATGGACGCATGGGAGCATGGGAGCATGGGAGCATGGGAGCATGGGAGCATGGCTGATTACTTCTTCTTGCGTGCTGCTTCCTCCACTGCTCTTCTGAGCCTCGGCCAAACGCCCCTTGCGTTTCGCAGGAAGTTCTCCCGCCTCTCCTTGTCGTTCGCCAGGAAATGCCACGCGGCATTACCAGCCTTTAGCTCATTACAGGCTTTGCAGCACGTGACGAGATTGCCGTCTGAGTGATCCCCGCCTTTGACGCGCGGCTCGACATGGTCGAGCGTGAGTTCCTGATCAGGAAATACGCTACTACAATAGACACAACGAAACTCATCCCGCCGAAAAATGCGCTGTCGTCTGGTAGGAATCCCATGCTCCCATGCTCCCATGCTCCCATGCTCCCATGCTCCCATGTTCCCATGTTCCCATCTAAAGCCGGCTGGCAAGACCCGGCTGTCTCACGCCCGCGCTGACGCCTGACAGCTCGGCTGTCGCGGGATTCGGCAAGACGGTAGCGTGCTCGGCTGCGGCACGCTCGGTTGCGCTGTCGACTTCGCCGATTACTGCGTCCTCGATCGCGCTCAGCTGCTCGCGTGTGAAGCCGCGACCAAGCAGCCATTCCTCGTACAGGCCAATCGGATCACGCTTGCCCCAATGATCGAACAGTTCGGCTGCAAAGGTGCGACGCCCCTCGGCTTCATCATGGGTTGCGTGTCCGCCCATCCGAAATGTCGTGACCAGCATCATGCTCGGGCCGCCGCCGTTGCGAGCGCGCTCCGCCGCAATCCGGGTTGCCGCGTAAACATCCAGCACGTTGTTGCCGTCCGCGACCAGCATTGGCATGCCGTACATTCTGCCCCACTCGCGGAAATCACCGCACTGATGCTGATCGATGCGCGTGCCAAGCGCGACCTGGTTGTTCTGGATGACGAAGATGGCGGGCACCTTCAACACGGCTGCCAGGTTGAAGCCTTCGTGCGCGGCGCTGGTCTTCGTCGAGCCATCGCCGATCCACGTGAGGGCGACGCGTGGCTGCTTCCGCTTCTGAAAGGCGAGCGCTACACCGGTAACGACCGGAACCATTTCGCCGACGTGCGAGATCGGCGCAATGATGCCGAGGGATTGGTCGCCGATGTGACCATCGATGCCGCGGTTCGGGCTGTGACTCGAGCCCAGGCAGCCATGCAACATGCGCTCAATCGCCATACCCATCTCATGGCAGGCGCCCGCGTTGCGGATCATGGGCGCAACCACGTCGCTGCCGCGCTCGAGTGCGTGCACATTTCCGACCGTGACGGATTCTTCTCCGGTGGCGAGCCACGCCTTCGAGATCACTCCCTGCCGCACCCAGCGCTTCAGCGCATAGTCGACGAGCCGGCTGCGCAGCAACCCTTCGTACAGGCGCAGCAGCTGCTCGTCCGACAATGCTTCGATGATGGCGGCCCGATCAGCATCGCGCTGAGCCACGTCACCGAATTCGCGTACAAGCTTCGGATCAGCTTTCCAGTTGAAATACTCGGGCGGGTCGAACAGCTGATAGCGACGCATTCAATCGAGTCCCGCGACCTCCTGAATCGCCCGGCTGATGCGCGCCGCTGTAATGTCGAGCTCGGAGCGCATCGGAATCTGCGCATCCTCAAGCGGCAATTGCAGCGCAAACGGCTCGCCTGCGCGAATCGGGATCAGATGCAGATGAAAGTGGAGAACGTCCTGCCCGCCGGCCTTGCCATTCGCGCTGAACAGATTCACGGCTTCCGCGCCGATGGCGCGCTGAAGCCCGCGCGCAAGTCGCTTGGCAACGCTCATGCAGTGGGCTAGCAAGTCGTCAGGCAGGTCGAAGATCGTCGCGTAGTGATCTCTCGAAACGATCAAGGTATGGCCCGCGCTGGCCGGCTGAATGTCGAGAAAGGCAATCGCGCGGTCGTCCTCATACACTACGCTGACCATTTCTTCGCCGCCGATGATCCGGCAAAAGATGCAATGCTCCTCGACCATATACCGTCCTGGTTGGTGCGGAATGGAAAATGGGGATAGATTTTTTGAAGCACAACCTGGAGGGCACTACGCCGCAAATGATACTGGCTTCGCTCGCCGTGACCCTGCTCGAAGCCACGCGTTCTCATGACCGGCCGAGCGAGGTTCTGGAGGACGAAGATTTTACCGAGAGCCTGCCGCGCCGGCTCGGCCTGAGTGGCGTGATCGATACGCAAATCAACCGCTACGAAAGCGCCGGCCGCGCGGGTCGCCGCATTCCGCTCGATGAATTCATCAGCTTGCTGAAGCTCGTGCTGCGGCGGCCGGACTCAGAACCCATCCTGCGCGAAGCCGGAGCGCGCATCGCCGAACGCCAATTCGAAAAAACCCCGGACTTCAAGATCAAGCTGGTCCGCGTGCTGCCGCGCGCACTCGCGTTCGTGTTCGTCGCGCGCGCCGCGCGCAAGCTGATACGGGATATTACAGGCTCGGACCACGTCGACGTGCGCGGCAAGCCTCTGGTTGCTCGCCTGCATCAGCCCGCGACCGCGCTGCTCGAACCCGCCGGCACGGCCTGCGCACTGTACGGCTCCGCCTTCGAGGCAATTGCTTCGCTATATCTGGGAAAGAACGCGCGGGTTGCCCACTCGCGGTGTGTCATCAATGGCGGGCCGATTTGTCAGTGGAGTTCGGACGTGTAGAACGGAGGTTTTTAACGGACGTTTACGTTCACGTTCACGTTCACGTTTACGTGGACGGTAGCTTGTTGGCCGTTTCTGCTATGCGCATCTCCGCCGGTCCATGCTTTCTTTTGTCGCAACGTTCCAGCGCGCGGAAAGTATGCAACTGCTCGATCACGAGAGGCTCGAGGTTTATCAGGTTGCACGGGAGCTGAGTCGCGAAGTTTATCGGCTGATCAAGAAGGCGCGTAACCGGTGCGATCGACTCGACTTGATCGATCAGATCAACCGATCGCTCGCATCGATTCCGCTGAACATCGCCGAAGGCAGTGGCGAAACGTCAGTTGGAAGAAAGGCCTATTTCTACAGGATTGCCCGCGGCTCCGCCACTGAATTATCCGCAGCGCTCGACCATATGGTGGACATGGAGATGCTGGAAGAAAACGACACGCAATCGGCCAAGACACTCATCGTGCGAGTGGTGTCAATGCTGTTCAAACTCACCGGCAGGTGAGCACGCCCGAAAGCTTTCCGCCCCTGCCGAAGCGTCGGCAAGGGCGGAAGCGCTAATCCGTCCACGTACACGTGATCGTGAACGTGAACGTCCGTTAGTCTTCGAGATCGTCTTCTTCCTTCAATCCAGCCGCCTTCAACAACCGCCCCCGTATCTGCTGATCGAAAGCTTCCCACTTCAAGCGCATCTGATCGCCATCCTGCTGGCCCTCGAGAAAGCCGACCGCGATCTCGAAGCCGCCCGCGCGGCTTCTGCCGCCGCCGTAATAGCGGCCGCGGCCATCGGAGCCGAGCGCGCTCTTGAGATACTGATCGACATCGAGCGTGAGCTTCGATGTGCGCATGCTGCCGACCACGACTTCACGCTCGCCTTCGCCGACCAGAATGCCGTAAACGATCGCGGTGTGGACGTTCTCCTCCGAAAGCAGGAAATCCGTCGCTTGCGGTATCGCATCACGGTCCGCATGACGCAGGTAGCCTACACCCGCCAGTGAAAACCCGCCGATGACGACACGGTCGGTAAGTGCGATGCGGATGACTTCCATCGTGCCGCGTGAACGCTGCACTCGCAGGATCGACTCGAGCAGCAAAGGATCGTGATAGCGCGAGAGGAATGAGCCGGCCGCGTATTCTTCCGGCCCGGCGCGGATGAACCCCAACGTCTCGGTGCGAAGCGCGTGCACCAGCGCAGTCGCCAGCTGTACGTGCGTTTCCTTCTCCGGATCGAGCGTGACGATCGCACCACTGCGAATGTAATCAGTCAGAATGGTCGCGGCCGCGCCGACCGGCCGAATATCTGAGAACTCCGGCTTCAGCAACCCCTGTGGCGCGTGATGGTCGATGATCGCGACGGTTGGCACTTCCGCCTGCGCCAGACGGTCCATGAGACGCGTGGTCGTGCCCTGATTGTCGATGAATACCGCGCCGTCGTAACTGTCGAGCGGGAGCCCTTCCGTGAAGCGCGTCAGCTCGATGTCGAGCGCCTGCACCAGCGCGAGGTTTTCCTGATGACTGACGCGCCCTTCGTAAACGATGTCTACGTTGATGTTGAACTTCGCGGCCAGCAGTCGATAAGCCAGTGCGGAGGAGATCGCGTCAGGATCGGGAAAATCCTGTAGCGCCGTGATGTGGCGCTGCCCCTTGTGGCGGGCGAGAAATGCCGCGAATGCTTTTGCGCGCTCGTCGTCGCCGAAATGAATGGGCTCTTCGACTACCGCCTTCGTTGCGAAATCGTGATATCGCTCGGGTCTGGCCATATACGTGGGATCATGGGATCATGGGATCATGGGATCATGGGTAATCGAACTCACCCATGCTCCCATGCTCTCATGCTCCCATGTTCCCTGTTGCTCCCATGTTTAGTCCGCTGCTTGATCAGGAACGTGTCCCACTTCCGGCCCCGTGTATTCTTCGGGATCCAGTCCAAGCAGCTCCCGCAGCTCCGCTCGATCCATCACTTCCTTCTCGAGCAGCCTGCGAGCGATCACCTCGAGGAAATGCCGGTCCCGCTCCAGAATCTCGAGCGCGCGGCGATGCGCGTCCAGCAGCATGCGTCTGATCTCGCCATCGATCGTTTGTGCAGTCGCCTCGCTGTACTCGCGCGATTCGACCATATCCTGGGGTTGCAGGAAAGTAGTTCGCCGCCGCCCCAGTGTCACCGGTCCAAGCGCTTCCGACATGCCGAGCTGTGTCACCATTTGGCGCGCCATTTCGGTCGCGCGCTCCAGGTCGTTGGCAGCGCCGCTCGACATTTCGCCAAACACGATTTCTTCGGCGGCGCGGCCGCCCAGCAGCACGGTCAACCGATCATCTAATTCCTTACGCTGCAACAAGTAACGATCCTCGGTCGGCAGCTGTTGCGTATAACCCAAGGCTGCCACGCCGCGCGGAATTATCGAGATCTTATGGACCGGGTCCGCTGTCTCAACGCGTTCGGCCACCAAAGCATGACCGGTCTCGTGGTACGCGACGATGTCACGCTCCTTCGCGTTGATCAGCCGATTCTTCTTCTCCAGACCAGCCACGATACGATCGATGGCCGCGTCGATATCAGACATGTCGACTTGCGTCTTGTCCTCACGCGCTGCTAGCAGCGCCGCTTCATTCAGCAGATTGGCGAGGTCGGCACCGACAAAGCCAGGTGTGCGCCGGGCGATCACGGCGAGATCGACGTCTTCAGCCAGCCGCACCGCCTTTGCGTGCACGCGCAGGATTGCTTCGCGCCCTTTCAGGTCGGGGCGATCGACTACCACCTGGCGATCGAATCGTCCCGGCCGCAGCAGTGCGGGATCCAGAATCTCCGGCCGGTTCGTCGCCGCCATGATGATGACGCCTTTGGCCGGATCGAAACCATCCATCTCGACCAGCAACTGATTGAGTGTTTGCTCGCGCTCGTCGTGCCCACCCATTACCCCGCCGACACCGCGCGCCTTGCCGAGCGCATCCAGTTCGTCGATGAAGATGATGCAGGGAGCTTTGACTTTTGCCTGCTCGAAAAGATCACGTACGCGCGCGGCACCGACACCCACGAACATTTCCACAAACTCGCTGCCGCTGATCGAGAAGAACGTCACGTTCGCTTCACCAGCGACCGCGCGCGCGAGCAGCGTTTTGCCGGTGCCGGGCGGTCCCACGATCAGAACGCCCTTCGGAATCTTTGCACCCAGGCGCGCAAACTTCTCCGGCGTCTTCAGGAACTCGACTACTTCGACCAGCTCCTGCTTCGCTTCATCCGCACCGGCAACGTCGCTGAACCGAATACCGGTGCCTTCCTCGCCGAGAATGCGCGCGCGATTCTTTCCGATCGTCATCACGCCTTGCGCCGGATTGATGCGCCGCATCATCCAAAACCAGAACAGCAGCATGATTGCGATCGGCAGCAGCCAACCCATGGTCTGCGTGATCCAGCCCTGGGTCGTGCCCTCGTATTTGATGTTCTTCGATTCGAGCAGCGGGACCAGCGATTCGTCCGCCGGAACGCGGACGGTGGTCAGCACCTCGGGCGAGCCTTTCCGCACCAGACTGTCGACGACGGCGGCGCGAATGATTTCCGGACCGAGCACCACCTGGGAGATGCGACCTGCTTCGACTTGCCGTTTGAATTCGCTGTACGCCACCTGCTGCGTGTTCGCGCGGCTCAGCATGTAATTCAAGGCGATCAGCAGCACGAACGCGAGCACGAAGTAGGCAATCGAAAAGCGCGTGCGGCGATCGCCCATGACCGGCGCTATGCCGTGGCGCCGCTCCGCGTGGTTTCTGCGCTCGCTTGGCTTCCGCCGGTCTGCCGGACGTGTACGACGGTCCTCTTCCATGACCGGTGGTAGGGGCAAGGACTGTTCCGACTCATTATGTTACTCGCCCATGACGAGCCTCGAGGCGGTACAGGATGCGGCTGAAGCCATTGCCGGGCGGGTGCATTGCACACCGTTGCTGTCATCGCGTACGCTCTCGGAGCGCACCGGCTGCCGGGTCTCGCTCAAGGCCGAATGCCTGCAAAAGACGGGGTCATTCAAGGTGCGCGGCGTCTTCAATCGCATTCGGCACCTGACGGATGCGGAGCGGGAGCGTGGTTTGATAGGCATTTCGGCCGGCAATCATGCGCAAGCGCTCGCGTATGGTGCCGCGGTCGAGGGCGTGCGCTGCACGGTAGTGATGCCCGCGCATGCCTCCAAGACGAAGGTCAATGCCAGCCGCGAGTACGGCGCCGAGGTGATTCTGCATGGCGACGTGTTCGAAGCGTTCGAGAAGATGGAGCAGCTGCGCGCAGAACGCGGCCTGACGCTCGTGCATCCATACGAGGACCCGTACGTCATTGCAGGACAGGGCACTGTCGGCCTCGAGATCATCGACCAGTCACCGGTCTCTACTATCGTCGTAGTCCCGATTGGCGGCGGCGGTCTGATCGCGGGCATCGCTGCCACGATCAAGACCTTGCGCCCCGCGGCGCGCGTGATCGGTGTCGAGCCGGAAGGCGCGCCTGCCATGACTCGTGCACTCGCCGCCGGCTCGCCGGTACGGCTCGAGCGCATCGACACGATTGCCGATGGACTTGCCGCGCCAATCGCCGGTACCATGACGCTGGCGCATGTGCGGGAGTTTGTTGACGACGTCGTCCTGGTCAACGACGCGGCGATCCGCGCCGCCGCGATTCTCGTCCTCGAACGCAGCAAGCTGCTGCTCGAACCCGCCGCCGCCGCGGGCGTGGCCGCGTTGCTGGCAGGAAAGATCGAGGTCGGCCCGCACGACCATGTCGTGTGCGTTGCCAGCGGCGGGAATTTCGATCTGAAACGCTTGAAGGACACGCTCTGATGGCGGAATACCTCCGGTTCGGGACGCTCGCTTTTACCTCACTGCTGGCGATCCTGAATCCGCTTTCCGCGGTGCC
>JBQTID010000113.1:0-16046 GCA_052389275.1 Gemmatimonadota bacterium
GCTACGCTCATCCCGAGCTGCGCGCCGCGAATCGCGGCCACATAGCCTCCCGGCCCCGCGCCGATCACGATCAGATCAAAATTGTCCGCCACTTTTGTCTCACCCAGAATTGATGATTAGACCAGCATCATGGCTGGCTCTTCGAGGTACTGCCGCAGTGTCTGAAGGAATCTCGCTCCCGTTGCGCCATCGATCACGCGATGGTCGCAGCTCATGGTCACCCGCATGCGCGGCTGCACGACCATTTCTCCATTTACGACGACGACTTTTTCTTCCGACTTGCCAACCGCGAGAATCGCCGCTTCCGGAGGATTGATGATGGCGGTGAACTCGTCGATGCCGAACATGCCGAGATTCGAGATCGAGAAGGTGGCGCCCGTGTACTCGTCCGGTTGCAGCTTGCGATCGCGCGCGCGCTTCGCCAGCTCGCGTACTTGCTGAGAGATCTCGGCAACTCCTTTCGCATCTGCGTCGCGCACGACCGGCGTGATCAAGCCATCTTCCACGGCGACTGCAACGCCGATGTGCACGCGGTTGAAGCGCCGGATGGCCGTGTCGGTCCATTGCGCGTTGACTTCGGGATGCTGCCTGAGCGCGGCCGCGACCGCCTTGATGATGAAGTCATTGACAGATGTCTTGATGCCGCTCTCTTCGAGCCGCTTGTTCACATTCTCACGCGCCCGCTGCAGCGAAGTCATATCTACTTCGATGGTGAGATAGAACGTGGGAATCGGCCCGATCGACGTCGCCAAACGCTTCGCGATCGTCTTGCGCATTTGCGTCAGCGGAACGTCTTCGTACTCGGGACCACCGGGCGCGGGCGCGCGCGGACGTGCCGGCGCGGCTGCGGCGCCCTCGATGTCGCGCTTGGTGATGCGACCGCCTGGACCGCTGCCCTGAATGTCGCGCAGCTCGAGACCGGACTCTGCGGCCATTTTTCGAGCCAGCGGCGAAGCTTTGACGCGTCCTCCGCCGTTTCCTGCGGGCGCAGACGCGGGCGCGGGCGTGGGCGCGGGCGCGGGCTGCGGTTCGCGAGGCGCGGGGCGCGGGCCCTCTGCTTTCGGGGCTTCCGCTTTTGGCATTTCCTCGCCGGACGCGGCAATCACGGCGATCACGCTGCCGACCGGAGCGCTCTGGCCTTCTGCCAACGAGACGGCGCCGAGCACGCCCGACCCGCGCGCGACCAATTCCATGGTCGCTTTGTCGGTCTCGATCTCGGCCAGGACGTCGCCTTCCTTGACCTGATCGCCTTCCTTCTTCAGCCAGCTGACCAGGCGCCCTTCCTCCATCGTCGGAGACAGCGCCTCCATGTGAACCTTGGTTGCCATTAGCGATACATCACGTTGTTGGCCGCCTGCACGACACGATCCACGGTGGGTTTCGCCGCTTTCTCGAGATTCTTCGCGTACGGCATTGGCACATCGGCCTGATACACGCGCAGCACGGGCGCGTCCAGGTCATCGAACGCTTCGTGATTGATGATATCGACGATCTGCGAGCCAATGCCGGCGAACGCCCAACCTTCTTCGACGTACACGGCGCGATTCGTCTTCGCGACGGTAGCGAGGATTGCGTCCACGTCGAGCGGGCGCAGTGTGCGCAGATCCAGCACTTCCGCGTTCACGCCATCTTTCTCGAGCTGCGCCGCCGCCTGTAGGCAGACATTGATCATCTTGCCGTGCGTGATGATGCTGACGTCACTGCCTTCCTTCTTCACTTCGGCAACGCCGAGCGGAATCACGAAATCCGGATCGTCCGGCACTTCACCCTTCAATGCGTAGAGCAACTCGCCCTCGAAGAAGGCAACCGGATCGTTGTCGCGAATCGATGCCTTGAGCAGTCCTTTCGCATCGGCCGGCGTGCCGGGCGTCACTATCTTCAGGCCGGGGAACTGCGCGTAGTTGGCTTCCAGCGCCTGCGAGTGCTGAGCCGACAGCTGGAGCGCGGCGCCAGTCGGCCCGCGAAAGACGATCGGACATTTGAACTGGCCACCGCTCATATACAGCACTTTCGCGGCGCTGTTGAAGACCTGGTCGGTCGCGAGCATTGCGAAGTTGAAGGTCATGAACTCGATGACCGGACGCAGCCCGGTCATTGCCGCGCCCACGCCCAGTCCCGCAAATCCCAATTCCGTAATCGGCGTGTCGACGACGCGCAGATCGCCGAATCGCTCGTGCAATCCTTTCGACACTTTGTACGCGCCGTTGTACAACGCGACCTCTTCGCCCATCAGGAAGACGTCGGGGTCGCGCTCCATCTCTTCGGCGAGCGCCTGGTTGAGCGCTTCTCTGTAGGTGATCATCGCCATCAGCCAAGCCTGTTCTTTTGATCGAAGAACAGCCGGCCGTGCACCCGGTCATCGGCGTAAACGTCGGTGTACAGCTCTTCGAGTGGTGGCTCCGGCGACTTGTCCGCGAACTCCGCCGCGTCATCCACGATCTCGTGAGCGCGCGCGTCCAGAGCTTTCACCTCGTCGTCCGTAATCAGATTCTCGTTCTTCAGATAGTCGATGAAGATGCGGATAGGATCGTGCTGTTTCGCCTGCTCGACTTCTTCCTTCGTGCGATACACGCCATGCACCGGATCCGACATGGAGTGTCCCATGAAGCGATGGCAGCGCGCTTCGATCAGGGTAGGTCCATCACCGGCGCGCGCGCGCTCGACCGCGGTCGTGACTTTCTCCCGCATGTCGAGCACGTTCATGCCATCGGCGACCGCTGAAGGCATGTCATAGGCATGCGCTTTCTGCGAGATGTCATAGAGCGATGAAGCGCGCTCCCACGCCGTGCCCATGCCGAAACGGTTGTTCTCGACAATGAAGATGACCGGCAGCTTCCACAGCGCCGCCATATTGAGTGATTCGTGGAACGCGCCCTGGTTGACGGCCGCCTCACCCATGAAGCACACGCAAACGCGGTCTTCGCCGCGATACTTGATCTTCCAGCCGAAGCCGGCGGCGAGCGGAATCTGTCCGCCTACGATGCCCCAGCCACCCATGAAATTCTTCCCGGCGCTGTACATGTGCATCGAGCCGCCCTTGCCCTTTGACGAGCCGTCCACACGACCATACAGCTCGGCCATGATCTCACGCGCGCTCATGCCTTTGGTGAGCGCCTGCACATGCTCGCGATAAGCACTGATCACGTAGTCGTCCGGACGCAGCGCGCCGTACGTGCCGATCGTGACCGCTTCCTGCCCAATGTAGAGATGGCAGAAGCCGCCGATCTTGCCGACTGCGTACGCTTCGGCGGTCTTCTCCTCGAAGCGCCGTCCGAGCAGCATCTGCTCGAGGTAAAGATGCAATGTCTCGCGATTCAAGTCGTCGGATTTCGCTTTGCCGTTGCGGCTCTTTTTTTCCTGTGGTGTTTTCGTTGCCACTGCTATCGTCCGCTTATGTGCACGAATTTCAATTCTGCGGGTGCAGGTACAGCCGCTTCAAGGATCTCGCTGATCTCACCGACGCCACCCGCCGTGACCGTGCGCGCCTGCTTTTCAGCATGATAACTGGAGCGCACGAGTGCGCCGGATTCGACATGTCTGAATCCGAGCTCGTCCTCGCCGATGCGCTTCCATTCCACAAACTCCGCCGGCGTCACCCAGCGTGCGACCGGCGCGTGATGTTCGCTCGGACGCAAGTACTGACCCAACGTAATGATGTCGACAGAGGCCTTTCGCAAATCAACAAGCGCCTCGCGAATCTCTTCCAGCGTCTCACCCATGCCGAGGATGATGCCGGACTTGGTGAGCATGTTCGGATCCATCCGCTTCGCCGCGCCGAGATAGGAGATGCTGCGCCAATAGCGAGCACCTGGACGCGCCCACGGATGCAGCCGTTCGACAGTCTCGAGGTTGTGATTCAGAATGTCCGGCCGCGCTTCAACAACCAGCCGCAGCGCATCTTCATCACCCTTGAAATCCGGAATCAGCACTTCGATCGTCATCGGTGGCCGCCGCGCGCGACATTGACGAATTGTTTCCGCGAAAATGGCAGCGCCGCCGTCGACCAGCTCATCGCGATTGACGCTCGTTATTACGACGTGTTCGAGCTGCAGCTCTGCTACCGCATCCGCCACGCGTCGCGGCTCATCCTCATCCAGCTCCGTGGGCATCCCGTGCGCGATCGCGCAGTACTTGCACGCGCGTGTACAAACATCGCCGAGAATCAGGAACGTGGCCGTGCCGGCTTCCCAGCACTCGCCGATATTCGGGCAGCCGGCTTCCTCGCACACCGAGTGAAGGCGCTGGCCTCGCATCAGCTGTTTGAGCCGCAGATAGTTTGGGCCGCCCGGCGAGCGGACTTTCAGCCACTCAGGCTTGCGGGCCGTGATCGGGATGGCTTCGCCGTTGAGGATTGGCAGCCGCGCCGTGCCTTTTGACTTGACGACGCCGGTGTCCTTGCCGTTCGGCCTGTAGCCCTTGTTCAAGTTTCTTTCACCCTCAAATCCTTGGAGCCCCAGAAGATACGCGCAGCATTATGGCGCGGCCAGCAGATGCCGGAGTGCTACCTCGAGCTCAGGATATTTGAACGCATAACCCGCCTGCCTGAGTTTCCGCGGCACAACCCGGACCCCGAAAAGCAACATCTCGCGCGCCATTTCACCCAGCACCAGCTTCAACAGGAAAGCAGGCACACCGAAAATGGTCGGGCGCCGCAACACCCGTCCCAGCGTGCGCGTAAAGGCCAGGTTCGTAACCGGTTGCGGTGCAACGACAATGACTGGTCCGCCAAGCTCGGAGTGGTCCAGACAGAATAGAATCGATGCAACGACGTCGTCGATCGTGACCCAGCTCCACATTTGTTTTCCGCTGCCAAGCCGGCCGCCTAGCCCGAGCCGGAAGATCGGCAGCATCATTCCCAGCATGCCGCCCTTCGCGCTCAGCACCGGTGCAAAACGCGTGTTGACGACGCGCACACCGGCAGCGCGCGCAGGATCGGTAGCGCGTTCCCAGGCCTCCACTACATCCGCAAGGAAGCCGGATCCGCGCCCCGCCGTCTCATCGACCGCCTCAGCGGGTGCGCGATTTCCGTAATAGCCAATGGCTGAAGCAGATATGAGGACTGAAGGCGGAGTGCGGAGCTTTTCGAACGACGTCGCCAGTAGCCGCGTGCCCTGCTCCCGGCTTTCGAAGATGCGGCGCTTTTTGGAGCGGGTCCAAAGGCCCGCAATGCTTTCGCCGGCCAGATGGATCACCGCTTGGTGCTCCTCCAGGGCAGCCAGGTCGATCGTCCCGCCGACTGGATCCCAGTGGACGCCGCGAACCATGCGCGTCACGCGATGGCCGCGCGCCTCGAGCGCAGGCACCAGAGCGGACCCGATCAGCCCGCTCGAACCGGTAACGGCTATCGGACCAGCTTCCAATTTGAATTTCTCCATTTGGGAGACCGTGAGTTGTGATAATATCGCTCGCCCTCTCGTTTAGTGATGCATCCAGGCATTATTCTCGTCGGGTATCGGTTTTATTGGGACACTTAACTGGAAGTTGGAACGTGGTCCGGATTCTTTTTGTTTTCCTTCTGGCCGCCGCGCCGGCCTTCGCACAGCATGGCCTCTCGCAGGGCGGCTCGTATGACCCGGCCGTGCCAACTCCACGCGCCGTCCTCGGCTACGAGATCGGCCAGCATTTCACGCCGCACCACTTGATCGTGCTCTACGCCGAACGCCTCGCGGCTGCCAGCAGGCGCGTTCACGTCGACACCGTAGCGCACAGCTTCGAGGGTCGACCGGTGCTCCAAATCGCGATTACCAGCGAGGCCAGCCAGTCCAGGCTCAGCGACATCGAGCGTGAATCGCGCGCGTTCGCATTACTTCAAGCCGACGAACGCGCGACCATCGCGCGCTTGCCGGTGATCGTCTGGCTGGGCTACACGGTCCATGGCGGCGAAGCATCCGGCACTGAGGCGGCGCTCGCGGTCATGTATCAGCTCGCAGCCGGGCAGGACGCTGAAACGCGCATGATTCTCGACAGCACGGTCGTGCTGATCGATCCGGTTCAGAATCCCGACGGTCATGAGCGCCACGTAAGCGACGTATCGCGCGCCCATGGTGCGTTATGGGTACCGCCGGCGCCGGTCGCAATGATACATCAGGGTAACTGGCCCGGTCCACGCACCAGCCATTACTACTTCGATCTGAATCGCGACTGGTTTCTACTCTCGCATCCGGAAACGCGTGGCCGCATCGCCAGCCTGCTGCGCTGGTATCCGCACACCGCCGTCGATTTGCACGAGATGGGCTCGAGCTCGACGTACTACTTCTCACCGCCAATGGAGCCCGTGAATGTCAACGTTACGCAGAATCTGAGGGAGTGGTGGAACATCTACGCCGCAGGTAACGCTGCTGCTTTCGATGCGCGCGGCTGGCCGTTCTTCCGTCGCGAAGGCTACGACGAATTCTATCCTGGCTACGGCACGTCATGGCCGCTTTATCTCGGAACGGTCGGCATGACCTACGAAGAAGCGAGCAGCAGCGGCGGCGCGATTCGCCGCAATGACGGCACGATCCTCACGCTACGCGATGCAGCATCGCGCCATTACACCGCTTCGCTCGCAACCTTGTCGACGAGTGCCCGGCGCCGAACTGAGCGCTTGCGCGATTTCGTCGAATTCAGAAAGAACGCGGTCGCGGCCGGGCAGCGTGCGCGCATTCGCGGCATCGCGATCGCGCGCGACCCGCACGGTCGCGCTGACTCACTGGCAACGCTGCTGCGCGGCAACGGCATCGTGCTACAGCGGACACGCACGGCTGCAAGCCTGCGCGATGCGGCTCCGTTCGAGACGGCGAGCGG
Organism: Gemmatimonadota bacterium; assembly: GCA_052389275.1. Lineage (GTDB taxonomy): Bacteria > Gemmatimonadota > Gemmatimonadetes > Longimicrobiales > RSA9 > CBJLQC01. Next base: position 6,787 of record JBQTID010000113.1, read on the forward strand.
CACGCAAATCCCCGCCGGTTCCTGGATCGTCGACTTCGCGCAACCGAATGGCGTGCTCGCGCGCGCGCTGCTCGAGCCTAATGCGGAGCTCGATTCCGTCTTTATTCGCGAGGAGCTCGAGAGCCGTGAGACGGGGCAGGGCAATCGCTTCTACGACGTTACCGCCTGGTCAATGCCGTATACTTTCGGTGTGAAGGCGTGGACGCTGGGCGCGATTCCCGCTGGTGCGGAGCTGGCAGTCGACGTCGCGCGTCAGCCTGCCACTTTCTCGAACGCGCGCGTGGCGTATGCGTTCGAGCCGGGTAGTGAGGCGTCCATGCGTCTGGTCGCGGCGCTGCTCGCGGACAGCGTGCGCGTGCACTTCGCTCAACGCTGGTTTCGCAGCGGTGAGCATCTCTTCGAGCATGGCGCGTTCGTCGTTCGCCTGAGCGCAAACGATGCTTCGGTGCACGACAAAGTTCGCAAACACACGGGCGCGGCCGCAGCCGACGTGTACGCGATCAATTCGTCGGCAGTCGATGCCGGCACCGACCTCGGCAGCAATAGCGTGGTGCCGGTGCGCGCGCCGCGCGTCGCGCTAGTAGGCGGTCCGGGCTTTAACGGTAGCTCATTCGGCTTCGCGTGGTACGCGTTCGATCAGCGCATCAGGCTGCCGATCACCACAATCAATGCGTCATCCCTCGGCTCCGGCGCGATCAATGAGTTCAACGTCATTGTGATGCCGTCGGCTGGTAATCTGGACAATGTGATCAACGAATCCGCGCGCGGTCGGTTGGCCGATTGGGTTCGCAACGGAGGCGTGCTCGTCACGCTCGACGGCGCAACCAGCTGGATCGCGAACGAGAAACTCAATCTCGTGCGGTTGCGCGCACGGCGTGACACCACGCGCGCGGACAATCAGCCCGGCGCGGCGTTGCCGGCCGCCGTGCCAGGCGCAATCGTCCGCCTGCGCGTAGATACGCTGTCGATGCTGACCGCCGGTATCGACGAGAATGAAATCGCCGGACTGATCTTCTCGGACCGCGTCTACCGCACACCCAACGATGTTCGTCCAGGCGAGGTTGTTTTGCGCTACGCGCCGCAGAATCGCTTGCGCATTGCCGGCTACCTCTGGCCGGAAGTTCCGGCGCGTCTAGCAGACTCGCCCTATCTCTGGACCGAGCGGGTTGGCAGCGGTCGCGTGATTGCTTTCGCGAGCGACCCCAATTTCCGCGACATGTGGCGCGGCATGCTGCCACTGTTCGCGAACGCGGTGCTGCTCGGCGGAAGCTTCTAGCAGGTTGCTGAAAAACGGGCTGACATGGGTGAAGGCAGGGCGCTCCGCAGTCCGTCGCGGTTTTACAGCGTACTCTGCATAAACTGCTGAGCAATCGGACCGCCTCGAACCACACGTTTATGCAGGATACGCTGTAAAACCCGCACGGTCTGCGTAGCGCCCTGCCTTCACCCAAACCACCCGCCCGTTTTTCAGCAACCTGCTAGTTTGTCCGGAACTCCACCGGCACGTGCACCATGACCTTGATCCGCTGATCGCGATTCATAGCAGGTGAGAATCGCATCATCGGCGAAGACCGGACCGGTAACCGGTTCCGCCGGCGGCACATAGGTGACAGCAGGCTGCGGTCATAGTGCTCGCCTTTCGTCTGCGAAAATCAGCGGTCACGATCCAGCGTCGTCTCGCGCATATGCCGTGCGGCTTCCTGCCGCGCTTCGTTGCGCTCGGACTGCTCGTACTCGCCGATCAAGCGATCAAGCATTTCTTCGCGCCGCTTGAATAGCCGTTTCGGCTTGCGTGGCTCGTGCCTGCCGAGCGCGTACGCGCCGAGCAGCGGTAGCGCGATCGTCGCATCCGTGTAGCACACAACGGCGTCCGGCAAGCGATCCGGATCCACCTTGCCCCAGCTGACCGCTTCGGCGGGTGTCGCGCCAGAGAGTCCTCCCGTGTCCGGCCGCGCATCCGTGAATTGCAGGAAGTAGTCGTGCCCCTTCTCCTGGATGCCGAGCACTTCCTGGATCTGTGGCTCGGTTTGCAGCGCGAAATTCTTGGGGCTGCCACCACCAAAGATCAGGATCGCCGACTTGCCGCCTTGCCGCTTCGCGTCCAGCACGATCGACGCAGTCTCATTCACATCAGCGCTCACATCGAATGCGAGCTGGTTCCCCTGAAGCGCGCCGGCGGCCACGTTCATGCCAATCGAGGAATCACCTGGCGACGACGTGTAAACCGGCACATCGTACTCGTAACACGTTGCCAGCAATGACTTGCCTTCCTGCTTCAGCTTCTTCTGCCGCTCCAGCACGTACTTGCCGCACAAGTAGTGAAATTCCGCAGTCGACATCGTGCGCTGAAATTCGTCGCTCTTTATGATCTGGCGGAAGAAGGCGTCGGTGTCGAGCAGCACGGAATAATCGAAGAAGATGTCGTATATGCGCACGACTTCTTCTTCACGCAGCACAATGTCGGACACACCGGCATTGCCCTTGTGCATGGTGAGACCGAGACCGAAGTGCGTGTCGTGGTAGAGATTCGCGCCGGTCGAGATGATCCAGTCTACGAAGCCGGCTTCGATGAGTGGAATCAAAGTGCTCATGCCGAGGCCGGCCGGCGTCAATGCACCGGTGAGTGTTACGCCAACGGTCACGTCGTCATCGAGCATGCGCTCGGCGTATAAGCGACAGCCTTCCTGCAGCCGCCCCGCGTTGTAGGCCAGGAACGCGTTGTCGATGAGATCGGGCACCCTCATTTCACCCGTAATGCGCGACGGCGCGATGCGCGCACCACCGAGGAAGCGGCTTCGCTTCGTCATGGCTGCGGCCTGATCCTGGCTGTCGACATCGCGCGCTTGAAGCCGCCTTGCCTGCGCTGCGCCTCCGCTCCTTCCGAGCGGACGGCCGCGATTGTGCAATTGCGTTCGAAGCAATCGACGACGACGCGTACCGCCTCTTCCGGTGAATCCGTCACGATCAACAGCTCGAGATCCTTTACGTGCACCATGCCGTCATCGAGCATCCGCTTATGCAGCCAGTCGAGTAGCCCCCGCCAATACTCCGTGCCGAACAGTACAACCGGGAAGTTGCGCACTTTGCCGGTCTGAATCAGTGTCAACGCCTCGAACAATTCATCCATGGTGCCGAAGCCGCCCGGGAAAATGATGAAGGCCTCGGCATACTTCACGAACATCGTTTTGCGCACGAAGAAGTATCGGAAGTTGATGGCAACGTCGACGAACGCGTTCACGCCCTGTTCGAAAGGCAGCTCGATGTTACAGCCGACGCTGGTGCCGCCGGCCTCGAGTGCGCCCTTGTTGGCCGCTTCCATGACGCCGGGACCGCCACCGGTGACGACCGCGAACCCCTCCTGCGCGAGGAGCGCGGCGGTCTTCTCGGCGAGATCGTAGTACCGATTTCCTTGCTTAATCCGCGCGCTGCCGAAGATACTGACCGCAGGGCCCAGCGAGGCTAGCGTCTCGAAACCTTCTACGAATTCACCCATAATGCGGAGCACGCGCCACGCATCCGTAGTCGTATCCGGACGCGCGACACCTTCCGCGCGCGACAGAAGTTTTTCATCCTCCGTTTCCGCGATCTGCGTGTTCAGCTCCGGATTCGGAATCGGCGGCTGCGGCGGCGGCGGTGCGGGCGTCTCGAATTCGTCGGTGGAAGCCATGCGGCAAGATTAGCGGACGGGGTGCGGGCAGGCCAGTCGCGAATTAGGTTTTTGCCGATGAAATGTCCGAAGTGCGAAAGCGAATCAAATGGCGCCTACTGTCCTGAGTGTGGCACCGCGCTTCAGGGCGCCCGTTGCAGAAGCTGCAGCACGCCGCTACTTCCGGCCGCCAACTACTGCACCCATTGCGGCACAGCGGTGCGCCAAACATCTGTTGCGAAGGCATGGCCGGTCTGGCTCGTCGCGAGCGCCGGCCTGCTCTGGGTCGCGACCATCGTACTATGGCCATCGCGCGCCGACTCTGACCGCGCAAACAACGCGCGTGTGCCGGTCAGCCAGGTTGAAGCCCACAGCACGCAGGATCTGGCGGCACCGCCGCAGCTCACCGGCTCGCCGCGCGAACAAGCCGACCGCTTGTTCAATCGCGTGATGACCGAGCGCGCCAACGGTGATACCGCTCGTGCAAGATTCTTTTTACCAATGGCCATCCAGGCGTACGAAATAGCCGGCGATCCAGACGCGGATGGATGGTATCACTTGAGCCTCTTGCAAGCCTTCAGCGGTGACGACTTCGCAGCGCGCAAGAGCGCGGAACGCATTCTCGCAACCGCGCCCAATCATTTGCTGGGCCTCGCCGCCGCGGCGGATGCAGCACGCGCCGGCGGAGATGCAATGGCCGCGCGCAATTACTACAGGCGCTTTCTCGCTGCATACGAATCTGAGAGCAAGCGAGATTTGCCGGAGTACCGGGATCACGCGCGGAATTTTGCGGAGGTCAAGTCGGTCGCCGAAAGTTACGTGAGAGAATGAGAGGTCTGCGATTTACGCTTGTGCCATCCCACGCGCATGGTGAGCTCGAGCGGCAGAAGCGCTAGCGCAAAATCACAAACCGGTTGGACAATCGATAAACTCCCACTCCATTTCAAACTTTTCCTGCAAATGCTGCCCGAGCGCGCGTACGCCGAAGGTCTCGGTTGCGTAATGTCCGGCGTAGTAGACGTTGATGCCATTTTCCAGCGCGTCGAAGTATGTGTGATGCGCACCTTCACCGGTGATGAACGCATCCAGTCCGGCGGCCACCGCGTCGTTGATCATGCTCCCGGCGCCGCCGGTCACGACACCGACGCGCCTGACCTTCTCCGTGCCACCGGCGATCAGCTTCACGCGCACATCCAACAGATCGTCGAGGCGGGCGGCGAGCGCTTCTCGCCCGATTTCCAGGGATCCACAAACCCCGATTGCTCTTCCCGAAAATAAACCGAAGCTACCGTCAGCCTTGATACCCAGGGCTTTCGCGAGGATGGCATTGTTGCCGAGCTCGGGGTGAACGTCGAGCGGAAGATGGGCCGAGTAGACTGCAATATCGTGATCGAACAGCAGCTTGAGCCGGCGATAACGGCGGCCGCGGACGGGGGCTGGTCCATCCCAGAATAAGCCGTGATGGACGATCAGCAGGTTGCATCCGGCTGCCACGGCTCGCCGGATCGTTTCCTCGCTTGCATCGACCGCGACCGCCAGACGATCGACTTTCCCCGAATTCTGAACCTGAAGGCCGTTGAACGCATTCGGATAATCTGGCACCTCGGCAATCTTCAAGAGAGTATCGAGGTAGCTCGCCAGCTCATCAATATTCATTGCGATTGTCGTCTTTGTCGCCTGAAGCGCGCTGTTGATAAGTGGGGGGTGTTTGTCCACACGAGCATGTCAGATTTTTCATGTACATCGATTACGCCTTATCTAGCAATCACTTAGCCGACTGCTCGCGGTTGTGGACAAGTTTGTTTATTTGGCGCTTTTTCGGTTATCCAGGGAGTGAAATACGAAGGCCGCCGGTATAAGTATGCGGCGGCGCCTTGTTGTTCCACGTGAAACGCAAGCAAATCAACCGTGGTGTTGGGCCGCGACAGCGGGTCGAACCTGCTCACCCATTTGAACCTGCCCGTTGATTTTTCCGCCCTCATCGAGCTTGATCCGGCGCGCGCGAATCTGGCCATCGATCACGCATGTGGCCTGCAGCTCGAGGCGGCTTTCCGCCACTACTGTTCCGGTCACATGGCCGCCGATGACTGCGTCCTGCGTCACGATGTCGCCTTTCACTACGCCGTCCTTACCAACCACGACGGCTTTGCCGGCCTTTATCTTTCCTTCAATCGTGCCCTCGATTCTGAAGGTGCCCTCAGTTTCGCAATCACCCGTGATCTGCGTGCCTGGCGCGATAATCGAAATTGCGCCGGCCGTTTGAGCTGCTGCCTGTTCTTTTGCCATATGAGCACGAGCCTTGTCAATGCGAGGCGGTACGCCTCTAGGGTTGCCGTACGTACTGGTACGGATCGACGGGCTTGCCGGCTTTCCTTACCTCGAAATGCAAATGCGGCGCAGTAGATTGTCCGGTCGAGCCGCTCAGTGCAATCACCTGTAGCCGTTTGACGCGCGTTCCTTTCCTAACCAGCAGACGTGAAGCGTGTCCGTATACGGTTTCGAGCCCGCCGCCATGATCGATCACAATGTATTGGCCGTAGACAGGGTCATCGCCGGCAACCTTGATGGTGCCAGGGCCCGAAGCCCGAATATACGAGTTTTGCGGAACCGCTATATCAAGGCCTGGATGAGGAGTGGATGTCTTCGTAAGCCCTCGGGTGATGTAGCCGCGCTCGGTCAGTGGCCAGGCATCAGGCGCGCCTGAATCGGCTACGCCATCACCGTCGTCATCGCGCAAAATTGCGCTCGGCAGCTCCGGCAATAGCGGCTGTTTCCCGGCGGCGGGAGCATCCGCGCCCAGCATTTCGCGAACCCGCTCATACTGGGTCTCGACATTTGCCAGCAGGTGGGCAAGCGAATCGACCTTTGCGCGCTCTTTCTCCAGCGTAGCCAGCTCACGTTCCAGCTCGTTCACGCGCGTCGCCTTCATTGCCAGAGACCACCACGCGCCCACCATTAACGCCAGCAAAAGCACGACGATCGCGAATACCACCAGAATGACCTTCAGCCGACGATACGAGACATCGATCGTCTTCGTATCGAGATCACCTTGCGGCACTACTATGAACGTTAGGCGACGCTCGTCTCTAGGAGACAATATCACCTGCCGGCCGGCCGGCGAGCCGCTCGAAGAGGCGCTCGAATTCCTCGTGTCCGCGGAACGGTATTTCGATCCTTCCAGTGACGCCCCGGCCGCGACGGATCTTTACCGCTACATCGAGCGCGGCCTGTAACTCTTCCTCGAGCGCTTTCTCCGCGGACTCGCGCGGTTTTTCGCCACGCGCCTTCTTTTTCTCGGGGCGAACGCGCTGAACCTGCGCCTCGACGTCGCGGACACTCCAACCATTTTCTACCGCCGCCCGCGCCAGATCGGCAATTTTCCGGTCACTGGCCAAGCCGAGCAGCGCCCTCGCGTGGCCAGCCGTCAGTCGGCCGTCCGCAAGCATCTGCCGAACGGATGGGGGTAGCTGAAGCAGCCGCAGTGAATTAGCGATCGTCGAGCGGTCACGGCCAACTACTTCGGCAATTTGCTGTTGATTGAGTTGGAATTCTTCTCCCAGCCGGCGGAAGCCCTCTGCTTCCTCGAGCGCGGACAATTCCGCGCGCTGGAGGTTCTCGACCAGGGCAAGCACGAGCAGCGTGCGGTCGTCGACGTCGCGTACCGTGGCAGGAATCTCTTTCCACCCCAACCGCATGGCTGCACGCCAGCGTCTTTCGCCCGCTACCAATTCCCAGTCTGCGCCGGAGCCGGTTCGCGACGGGCGGACCACAATCGGCTGAAGCAGCCCATTTTCGCGCAGCGAAGCCACCAGGTCTGCCAGGTCCTGCTCGGCGAAATCACGGCGAGGCTGGAAGGGGTTTGGCGCGATCGAAGTGATCGGCAATGCGCGCGCGGTCGCGCCTTCTATCGGACGGTCGCCGCCGTATTCTCCGAGAAGCGCTCCGAGCCCACGACCAAGTCTGTCTTTCTTCATGGCTTCCGGTTCTGATGCTGCGAGTTGGCATGATACGCGATGATCTCCTGGGCCAGCGCGAGGTAGCTTTGCGCACCCGCGGAAAGGATATCGTAAACCACGATCGGTTTACCGAAACTTGGCGCTTCCGCCAGGCGTACGTTTCGTGGAATCGTCATGGTATACACTCTGTCGCCGAAGTACTCCTTCGCTTCATCTGCAACCTGGCGCGAGAGATTCAAACGTTGGTCATACATGGTGAGCAGCACACCCTCGATCTGAAGTCGGGGATTCAAATTCTGCTGCACCAGTGTAACGGTATTGAGCAGCTGCGTGAGTCCCTGAAGCGCATAAAACTCACACTGAATGGGAATCAGCACTGAATCCGCGGCGGCCAGCGTGTTGAGCGTCAGCAGCCCCAGCGAAGGCGGGCAATCCACGAGCACGAAATCGTATTTGTCTCGAATCCCTTCCAGCGCCCGGCGCAACAGCTTTTCGCGGTTGGCCTGGTCGACCATCTGTACTTCGGCGCCAACCAGGTCGATATCGGAGGGTGCGAGATCCAGATTAGGAAAATGGACGCCTGGAATTACGGCTTTGTCGAGCGGCAGTCGATCGAGCAGCACTTCGTACATCGAGTTTTCGATCGACGCCCGGTCGATGCCCAGGCCACTGGTTGCATTGCCTTGGGGGTCCATATCGATAACCAGGGTTTTGCGCTCGGCCACGGCAAAGCTGGCACCGAGATTGATTGCGGTGGTCGTCTTGCCGACGCCACCCTTCTGGTTGGCAATTGCGATGACTCGAGACATAATCTGCGCTGAATCTATGCGTTCCCGCCGATCCGGGCGATCCGGCGGGAATTTTGGTTTGTTTCACGTGAAACAAGCAAATTGACGTATAATGGCACGAAATGACACTATACGAAGGAAATTCCGTGTGTCGGGACGCGTTCAGGGCGTCGGGTTCCGCTGGTTCATAGTCGGCTGCGCCGAGCGACTCGAGCTGCACGGCTGGGTGCGCAATGCATCGGATGGCAGCGTCGAGGTTGAATGCGAAGGGTCGCCAGCCAGGGTCGAGCAGTTGCGCAAGCGGCTCGATCAGGGTCCACCCGGCGCGCGTGTCACCGGCGTGGAGGAACTTGCCGCGGGTGCTGAACAACTACCGGACGGTTTCGAGATTCGCCGGTGAGCGTTTGCAGCTCTACCGAGGACTTGTCTGCGAGAACTAATTCATGGATTTCAACGCAGAGGAGAAGTGATTACCAAGGACGCTTCGGACTTTGGCGTGGACAAGCAAATCAATGATGCGAGGACGCCAGCCAAAGCTGAGTTCGTAGAGTTCACTTAGTTTGTTTGGGCGGGAATTTCAGACGAGCGCGTTGGCTCAGATTGCCGGGCTGCCAGCCTAGCGATCGGTCTAGCCATGGCTCTTCTGCAAACCAGCGTGTTGTGATTTCTGGCAGTAGCTCGATACATCAAATCTGCCTAGGCGTCGATCAAGGTGCGATGGTTTGAAAACCCGTTCCAGCCAGGTCGCTAGTGCAGTGATGCAAAAGTCTCTGGACCATGCGAGTACCTGATTGTATATTGGTGCGCATGGCCAACGACACTCGGATTTTGCGGCTGCGGCGAGGCGATCGAGCGGTTCTGGAAGGCTGG
>JBQTID010000114.1:0-38301 GCA_052389275.1 Gemmatimonadota bacterium
TGCTCGCCTCGCTCGGATTGGCCGCCTCGAACTCGTAGACGATCGAGTCGGTCTCGATATCGAAATCGTTGGGGTTCGCGATCTCCAGCTCCGCGATTATGGTAGCGCCGCGCAGCCCGATGCCGCCGACACCAATGTTCGCGAGTGTGACCTCCGGCTGTTTTACCGCGCTCGAGCAGGCGGCCATTGTGAGCGCCGATACCGCCAACAGAATCGTACATGGCTTGGGTTTCATCGTATCCTCTTTCGCTCGTTGCGGTTGCCCACCATTCGATACCGTCCCGACGCGCAGAGCGTTCCCTCTATTTCTGCTCCTTCAGCTTGCGCCAGAAGTCCAACCGTTCTGCGATGCGTTTTTCGTACCCGAAATCGCCAGGGCGTTAGGGCTTGCCGGCGCGGAATCACTGTCTTGATCGAATAAGTCCGTCATACAGGCAACAGCATTCGCGCCAGAAAGAATGCCAGCACTCCCATGAATACGCCCGACGGAATCAGCAGACCTCGCTCGTGCTGCGATTCCGGTATCAGGTTCGACGCCGCGACATAGATCGTGACGCCCGCGGCAATGGCAAGGCCGTAACTGGCGAGAACTTGCACTGCCGGCGTAACGAGCGCGCCGAGCACGGTTGCGAGTGCGATCGACACGACGCCAATGATTGCGTTCCGGGTGGTATTGCCGCTCGCGATCATGATACTCGCAAGTGATACACCTTCGGGCACCTTGTGCAGAATTACAGCGCCGAATACAAGCACGCCGAGACTTTCGCTGGCCATGAAGCCGCTGCTGATCGCGACGCCGTCGAAGAAGGCGTGCGGCATTAAGCCGATCAACGCCCACACGCCGATGTTGCGCGAGACCATGGCTTCCGCATGGGTTTCTTCGCCGAAATGGAAGTGCGGCGTAAGGATGTGCTGCGTGAGATGCACCACCAGATAACCGATGAGGACTGCGGTCATGCCGCCATTCAGGTCGAAAGCAGCCGGCAGCATCTCGAGCACCGCGGTCGCAAGCATAAAGCCGCCACCGAACGCGACCAGCGCGCCGAGCAGCTTGCGCCGCCTGGGATTGTGCGGATCACCGAAGGGGGTGACGATCAGCAAACCACCGAACACATCGCCGAGCGCGGCCAAGGCGGAATAGAGCAGACCGGAGATCATGTGCCCGCCACTTCCTTGACGATTTGCACGAGGCGGTCGCGGTCGTTGAGAGAAGGATCATCGATAACGCGCTGCACCAGCGCATCGAGAATGGTGCCGAACTCCGGCCCCGGCTTCAGGCCGAGCGCTTTCAGCTCTTTACCGCCAATAACGAGGCCGGAAGCATCGATGACCGGATGCTCGAGCAGAATGCGATGAGCTATCCGCCAGCGCTGAAGCAAATCCACGCCGCTCGTATTCGCTGCGCGGCACATTGCAATGCGTAACCGAAACAGATCGTGCACATATCCTGGCGGCACGTGCAACAGCCAGCGCCGCACTCCTGCATCCGGCGCATCCGGTGGAAACAGGTCCGACTGGACTGCCACCAGCCTCGAGACCCGCTCGATTTCGTAATTCGACGCCTTGAGCCTGCGCATGACCGCTTCCGCCGCGCGCGCGCCGCGTGCCTCGTGGCCGACGAAGCGCCATTCGCCGCGCAAATTCTTGCTGCGCGCCGCCGGCGTGCCGATGCCGTGCAGCAGTGCGGCCATGCGAAGCGCAGGCCGGGTGCGCGGCAGTGAGTCGATGGTGGCGAGCGTGTTGCTCCAAAGCGGCTCGCCCGTTTCCGCTTCGGCGTTGACCAAAGCGTCCAGCTCCGGATAGAGCACGCCAAGCACACCGGAAGTCGCATACAGCTTGAGCGCCGCGGATGCGTGTCGCGTCTTGGTCAGGATCTTCCAAAGCTCTTCGCGAATGCGTTCGGCCGACAGCTTCAGCAGCTCGTGCCTCGCGCTGGTCAGCGCGTCCCACGTCCCGGGCTCAATGGTCAATACGAAATGGCCCGCAAAGCGCAGCGCGCGCAGGATGCGCAGGTAGTCCTCCGCGAACCGCTCGGCCGGCTCACCGACGGTCTGCAAGCGGGCCGCGCGCAAGTCATCGAAACCGTTGTAGGGGTCGCGCAGCTCGTGCGTGAGCGCGTGCCATGCGATGGCGTTGAAGGTAAAGTCTCTGCGCGCGAGATCGTCTTCGATGGAGTCGGCGAATTGTACAACCGCATGCCGGCCGGTCGTCTCGAGGTCACGCCGGAAAGTCGTGACCTCGTACATGATGCCGTCTTTTGCGAGCACGCCGACCGTGCCGTGCTCGATGCCAACCGGCACCGTGCGCTTGAATACGTTCTGGATATCGCGCGGCCGCGCGCGCGTAGCGAAATCCCAGTCGCTGCCGCGCATGCCGAGTAGCGCATCGCGCACCGCGCCGCCGACCGCCCAGGTCTCGAAGCCTGCCCGATCGAGTCGAGTCGTTATGTCGCGCGCCGCGTCGGGAGCCTCGAGCTCGACGGTGTTCATCCGCAGAGCACCGAGCCGCCGTTGACGTTCATGATCTCGCCGGTGATATGGCGGGCGAGGCTCGAGCAGAGAAAGACGGTTGGTCCTGCGATGTCTTCCGCCGTCGCGACCCGTCCGAGCGGGATGCCGGCTTCGATGCGAGCGCGACCGCCGCCCTGATATGGCGCGGCCGCCATTTCAGTATCGATCCAGCCCGGCGCAACCGCATTCACGGTGATCTGGCGCGGCGCCAGCTCGATGGCGACACCTTTCACGAGCGATATCATGGCGCCTTTGCTCGCGGCGTAATCCGCATGGCCGGCTTCACCGCGCTGCCCCGCGGTCGAGCTGATCAGAACTATGCGGCCGCCATCGTTCATTGCCGCCACCGCCGCACGCGTCGTATAGAAGATGGAATCGAGATTCACCGCGAGCGTGTTACGCCATTGCTCGTCGGTCATGTCCGCAATCGGCACGTTGGCGGGCTCCCACAGCCCTGCGTTACCGATGAAGATGTCGATAGTGCCGAACTCGGAGCGCGCGCGCTCGAACAGCGCATCGGCATCCTCGCGCCGCGCCAGATCAGCGCGCTCTGCCCAGCCGCGACGGCCGGCATGCTTGACGTCCGCGACCACCGCATCGGCATCGGCTTTCCGATTGAAGTAGGAAATACCGACATCGGCGCCGGCCTGCGCGAGCATGCGCGCGATTGCGGCGCCCACGCCGCGTGAGCCGCCGGTCACAACCGCACGCTTGTCGGTCAAATCGATTGTGAGCATATCCGTTGTCCGAAGTCACTCACCGAAAAAGCGCCGCTCCACGAGTTGGCAGATGGTATGACTGATGGCGAGGTGTAGCTCCTGCGCGTGGGCGCCGTTGTCAGTCGGCACGATCACGGCGGTATCGACTTTGGACGCGAGCCGGCCGCCATTGCGCGCGAGCAGTGCAACCGTCGTCACGCCGATCACGCGCGCCGCAGCGGCCGCGCGCAGCAGGTTCTCCGATTCGCCTGACGTCGAATGCAGAAACAGGATGTCGCCGGGCTTGCCGAGCGCTTCGACCTGACGCTCGAACACGTTCTCGAATGCAAAGTCGTTGGACGCCGCGGTCAGCAGCGACGTATCGGTGGTCAGTGCGATCGCCGGCATCGGCCTGCGGTTGCGCTGAAAGCGGACCACGTACTCGGTCGCGATGTGCTGCGCGTCCGCTGCCGAGCCGCCATTGCCGCAGTACATCAGCTTGCCGCCGTTCTCGAGACACGCATGGGCCGCGGCCGCGACTTTGATGATCTGCTCCGACAATTCCTTTTCGGTGCGCAACGCGGTCTCGCTGAGGCCGTGCAGATGCTCGGAAATAATCGAGTGATCGCTCATCGCACGGAGGAATGCAGGAGGTGCTCGAAGCGCGCGGCATTCCAGTTGGACGCGAAGGCAGCCAGCGTTTCGCTGCCCGCTTCCGCCGCCGCTTCCGCCGCGTGCGTCAGCAACGCATCGGCCGCGAGCAGCTCGAGCGCAGTGTCGCGCCGAGCCTGGCCGCGCATGGCGCGCTGCAGGCAGACCATTGCCGCTTCGGCGAGACGGTCGTGCAGGTCGTGATTGTCCGGCACGTCAGTAACCGACGCGAGCATGCGCTCGCGCAATTGCGTGGGCGCGCCGTCAATGCGTTTCTTGAGCCAGCTCAGCGCATCGGTCATGCTGAGCGCGGCACGATCGAGTCCAGCCTCGCGAACGCGGCTTCGAGCTTCGACGCGTCGCCGAGCTTGCCTTGCGCGAAGTTCGGCTTGCCACCACCCGAGCCGCCGGTGATTTCAGTCACGCCCTTGATCAGCTTCTCCGCGCGCACGCCCTTGCTGATCAGGTCGTCGGTGCTGACCGCGACCAGTGTGCCCAGGCTGCCGGCCGCCAGGATTGCGGCGCCCGACCCCAACTGCTCACGCACGCGGTCCGCGAGCGCGCGCAGCTCGTCGCTGCTGGCAACCTCGACCTGCGCGGCAACGATCGACACGCCATTGATGTCGCGCTTCTTCAGCATGAGCTGGCCGACGACATCGGTGGCTCCGCTCTGGCGCGCCTTCTCCAAGCTGCGCTGCAGCTCGCGCAGCTCTTCGCTGACCTGGTCGACGCGGCGCTGGAGATTGTCCGGTGTCGTCTTCAGTTTCGACGCGACGCCCTTGAGCAGCTCGTCCTGCTCGAGCACGCGCCGATACGCGATAGTACCCGAGATTGCTTCGACGCGGCGCACACCGGCTGCGACGCCGGACTCGCTCACGATTCTGAACAAGCCGATCTCGGAGGTGTGACGCACGTGCGTGCCGCCGCACAGCTCCATGCTGACGCCCGGGATCTGGACCAGACGCACGACCTCGCCGTACTTCTCGCCGAACAGTGCCATCGCACCTTTGCTAACTGCCTCGGGATACGTCGTGTATTCGATCACGACCGGATGATCGTCGAGGATGCCATGATTGACGTGATCCTCGACCGCGCGAATCTCCCGCGGCGTCATTGGACGCGGGTGCGAGAAATCGAAACGCAAGCGGTCGGGCGCAACCAGCGAGCCGCGCTGAAGGACGTGCGTGCCCAGTACGTTGCGCAACGCGGCGTGCAGCAGATGCGTTGCGGTATGATTGCGTTCGGTATCGTGGCGCTCCCGCGAGAGCACGACCGCCTGCACGTGCAGCGGCGTGTTGCCGCCGGGAAAATGACCCTCGACAGCGCCCAACACGGCGGTACGTCCCGCGATGCGCCGCACATCGTCGACTACGAGACGCCAACCATTTCCTTCGACAACACCCGGATCGCTGACCTGTCCGCCCGCCTCGAGATAAAATGGATTGCTGCGCAGCTGAATGGCGAGCCGGCCATTCTCGCGCCGGTACGCGATCACTTCGGTCTGCACTTTGGTCGCTTGATAGCCGACGAACTCCTGTTCCGCATTCGGGTCCAGATCTTCCCACCCCTGCGCCAGCGCGTCGGCGCTGACTTCGATGCCCGCGGCCTTGCGATCGGCGCGCGAGCGCGCGCGCTGCTCCTCGAGCGCCTTCTCGAAACTAGCCATGTCAACGGAAAAGCCACGCTCCCGCGCGATCAGCTCGGTCAAATCAATTGGAAACCCGAACGTATCATAAAGCTTGAACGCGTCGGCACCCGCGATGACGCTCGCTGCGTCTCTGCGACTCTGCGAGGTAAGCTGTTCGAGTCGATCCATCCCGAGATCGACGGTTGCGAGGAAGCGCTGTTCTTCTTCGCGAGTCGCGCGCACGAGATGATCGCGCCGTTCCTTCAATTCGGGAAATGCATCGCCCATTACGTCGACGACCTTGTCGACAACGTGCGCAAGGGTCGGCTCGCGGCGGCCCAGCAGCCATGCATGCCGCACCGCGCGCCGCAGCACGCGGCGCAGTACATAGCCACGTCCTTCGTTGGTTGGGAAAATGCCGTCCGCAAGCAGGAACGCGACCGCGCGCGCATGATCCGCGAGCACGCGAAACGAAACGCCTTCCGGTTGGTCGCGCTCGTACTTGCGACCCACGACCTCTGCCGCGCGCTCGATCAGCGGCATGAACAAGTCGGTGTGGTAGTTCGAGTCGACGTTCTGCAACAAGGCTGCGAGGCGCTCGAGCCCCATGCCGGTGTCGACGGATTGCGCGGGCAGCGGCGTCAGTGTGCCATCCGCGGCGCGATCGAACTGCATGAACACGAGATTCCAGAATTCGAGAATCTCGCTGCGATCGGTGGCTGCGACGAATTCGTCGGTCGTGAGATCCTTCGCTGGATCGGCGCGCCGATCGAAATGAATCTCGGAGCACGGCCCGCATGGCCCGGTCTCCGCCATCTGCCAGAAGTTGTCCTTGTCACCCAGCCGGATGATGCGGGATGCGGGCAGGCCGGCTATCTCGCGCCAGAGCGCGGCGGCCTCGTCGTCGGTATGATGAACGGTTGCCCACAGCCGATCTTTCGGCAGCTTGTAGCCTTCGGTCAGCAGCTCCCATGCGAAGCGAATCGCGTCGCGCTTGAAATAGTCGCCAAAGGAGAAGTTGCCGAGCATCTCGAAGAAGGTGTGGTGGCGCGGTGTGACGCCGACTTCCTCGAGGTCATTGTGCTTGCCGCTGACGCGCAGGCATTTCTGCGAGGTCGTGGCACGGTTGCAGGGCTGCTTGTCCTCGCCCAGGAAGACGCGCTTGAACTGGACCATGCCCGCATTCGTGAACAGCAGCGTCGGGTCGTCTTTGGGCACGATCGAGCTGCTCGGCCGAATAGCGTGGCCGTGCCTGGCGAAATAATCGAGAAACTGCTGCCTGATTTCTGACGACGTCATGGCCGATAATCTAACGGCGCTACGGGACGGCGCTACGGGACGGCGCTACGGGACTGCGCTGCTGGACTGCGCTCCGGGACGGCATTAGATAAGTGTTACCCCCATCAGGACGGATTTATGCGCACAATCGTGACTGCAACACTCATCATGGCGCTTTGCGGCGGCGCAACAGCGCAGGAGCACAAGCATGGCGGTGATCATGCGCTTGGCAGCGTGAACTTCGCGGTCGGTTGCAACGTGGAGGCACAGAAGCGGGTGAACACGGCGGTCGCAATGCTGCACTCGTTCTGGTTCCAGGAGGCGAGGAAGACGTTCGAGTCGGCGGCGCAGGCGGACCCGAGGTGCGGCGTTGCGTACTGGGGTGTCGCGCTCACGCATTTTGGCAACCCGTTCGCCGGCGGACCGGGGCCGGAGGCCAACCAGGCCGGACTCGCGGCTGCGCAGAAGGCGGTCGCCATTGGTGGCACAACCACGCGTGACAAGGCCTACATCGACGCGGCGCTCACGCTGTACCAGAACTATGAAACGGTCGACAATCGCACACGCATGAAGGCGTACGAGGCCGCGCTCGGCAAGCTGCACGCGGCGAACGCGGCAGATGAGGAATCGGCGATCTTCCATGGTATCTGGCTGGTCGCGACCGCCTCTCCGCTCGACATGACTTTTGCGCAGCAGAAGCAGGCTGCCGACATGCTGAATCCGCTGTTCCAGAAGAATCCGCGGCACCCCGGCCTCGCACACTACATCATTCATGCGTTCGACTCGCCGCCGCTCGCTAAGCACGCGCTGGCTGCGGCGCGGCGTTATGCCGACATCGCGCCCGACGCGCCGCACGCGCTGCACATGCCATCGCACACGTTCACGCGGCTCGGATATTGGGATGAGTCGATCAAGACGAACCGCAAGTCGGCTGACCTCGAGCCGACGCGCGGTGCCAAAGCGCACGCGGCCGATTATATGGTCTACGCGTATCTACAAAAGGGCGAGGACGACGCCGCGCGCGCCGTGCTTGGCGAAATCGGCATCGATCCAGCGGGCACAGATCCTACCGGGATCGCGGGTCTCGGCGGCTACAATGCGCTCGCGATGCCGGCGCGCTTCGCACTCGAGCGCAACGACTGGGCGATGGCCGCGGCGCTGCCGGTACTGACCAATCAGCCGCCGTTCGTGCAGGCGGTCACTCGCTTCGCACGCGCACTCGGCAAGGCGCGCTCCAACGATGCCGCGGCCGCGCGCGCCGAGCTCAACGAAATGAACGCGCTGGTCGAGAAGTTGACCGCCGCGAAGGATCCGTACTGGCCGATCGTCGTGGACGCACAGCGCATGGCGGCAGAAGCGTGGGTTCTGCACGCGGAAGCCAAGCATGCGGATGCATTGCGCGTTGCAGCCGAAGGCGCGGACAAGGAAGAGTTGGTCGAGAAGCATCCGGTCACGCCCGGCCCGCTGATTCCCGCGCGCGAACTGCTGGGTGACATTCTGATGGTGCATGGCAAGCCGGCGGACGCGCTCATCGCATACGAGAAGACGCTGGAGCGCGAGCCGAATCGTTTGCGGACACTGTACGGTGCCGCGAAAGCTGCGGCTGCTGCCGGTCAAAAGGATGTCGCTCGAAAGTATTACTCGGAAGTTGTGAAGCTGCTCGCGCCGGACACGAAGCGCTCGGAATTGGCAGAAGCGAAGGCGTTCCTAAAGAGCGATTAGAGAGGATGGGAGCGATGGGAGCGCTCCTGTCGCTCCTGTCGCTCCTGTCGCTCCTATCGCTCCCATCGCTCTTATCTCTCTGATCCCAAGCTACTACTCGTCGAAACCGCCGCCGCCACTGCTGACCAGACCCTTCGTCTCGAGCAGCTCGCGCACCTTGGCTTCGACCTGCGCGGCAACTTCCGGATTATCCTTCAGGAAGGATTTGGCGTTCTCACGTCCCTGCCCCAGCCGCACATCGCCGAAGCTGAACCACGCGCCCGCCTTCTGCACGATATCGTTCTCGACGCCGATGTCGACCAGCAGACCGCAATGGCTGATGCCTTCATTGTACATGATATCGAACTCGGCCTGCTTGAACGGTGCCGCGACCTTGTTCTTGACGACTTTCACGCGTGTGCGATTGCCGGTGTTCTACTGGCCTTCCTTGATCGCACCAATGCGGCGAATGTCGAGGCGCACTGACGAATAGAACTTGAGCGCGCGGCCACCGGTCGTGGTTTCCGGGCTGCCGAACATGACACCGATCTTCTCGCGTATCAGGTTGATGAAGACCACGCTCGTGCGCGAGCGGTTGACCGCGCCGGTCAGCTTGCGCAGTGCCTGGCTCATCAGCCGCGCCTGGAGGCCAACGTGTGAATCGCCCATCTCGCCTTCGATCTCGGCCCGCGGCACCAGCGCCGCGACGGAATCGACCACCACGACGTCGATTGCATTGCTGCGAATCAGGAGCTCCGCAATTTCGAGCGCTTGCTCCCCTGTGTCAGGCTGGCTGACCAGCAGATTTTCGACGTCGACGCCGAGTTTGCGAGCGTATTCGATGTCGAGCGCATGCTCCGCATCGATGAACGCGGCCACGCCACCCGTCCTCTGAGCATTCGCGATTATGTGCAGTGTCAGTGTGGTCTTGCCGCTCGACTCCGGTCCGTAGATCTCGGTGATGCGGCCGCGCGGAATGCCACCCACCCCGATCGCCGCATCCAGGTTGATCGCGCCGGTCGAGATCGCTTCGATCGCGGCTTTTTCGCCGGCGCCCATGCGCATGATTGCGCCTTTGCCGTATGAGCGCTCGATCTGCTGAATCGCGACGTTGAGGGCCTTGCTTCTGTCTGCCGAAAGGTCCACCGGGGGCATTTCTCCGCCTGCTTTGGGGTGAGTTTTAATCGCCAGGGAAGGCATTTGTCTCGCTTCTCCGCTAAATGTAAACGTGACGTCGATGGCGCGGAAGGATACCCTGACTTTCGGGGCAGCTACATAGGAAAATGTTTCGGACTTTCGGGTTTACAACGGATTTTGAAATACGTGACGGAAAGGCGCTATGGGACTGCGTAGCTGGGACTGCGTAACCGAGCGGCGTAACCGAACTGCGTAACCGAATGGCGTGACCAAAAATCGCGCCGACCGATCACGGGATCATCACATCGCTCGAGGTCTATGCGGCCAATGGCGACCAGATCCTGCTGATGGTGAGCAAGCGCCAGGACGGGCGCGAGGAATCGGACTACTGGCGCGCCCTCCTCGAATCGCTGGAAGTGGATTGAAGCTCTGTCGGCCCGGTTGGGTGCGCGTCAGACGCCCGGCACGACTGCGGGCCGGTTGTCGGGGCCAAGCGCAACCAGGACAAACTCACCGCGACACGCCAGCTCCCGCTCGACCCTGTCCATTGGCTCGACGAACAACTCAACGTGAACAGTCATGGACGTGTGCCCGGTACTGACGACCGTAGCGACCAACTCGGCGATCGACCCTTCTGCGATCGGACGCCGGAAGTCGATTTCGCTGGAGTGCACCGTGACGACTTTCATGCGGCACCACCGCGTGGCGCAGATGAATGCGGCCTGGTCCATCCAGGCCATGGCCGTGCCGCCGAACAGCGTGTGATAGTGGTTGGTATGTCCGGGGAACACGGCGAAGACCATGCGCGTTTCCGGTGGCGCGCTCATGGCATCTCCCCGCGGGATCCTAGTGATCGCGGCGCGCGCGTTTCAGGCGCTCCGCCAGAATACCGGCCAGCGTTGGCCAGTCATCATCAGCCCGTGCGCATTGCCGGCAAACGCACGACACACCACGCTGCTCGGGCTTCAGCCGCGCCAGCACCTCCTGCGGAATATGCATGCTGGCGCACCAGCAGGACCCGACGTCAGTCCCACCGGTGGCCAGCGCGCAGTGGTTCGGACCGCCGCAGAGCGGACAGCGCATCTGGTCGCTCACACGCTCACGACTTCGGACCCGTGCGACAATTCCGTGCGCAGTCGCTGGGCGGCACGTACCATGGCTTCCAGGGAGCGCGTGACCTCGGGCCACTGGCGCGTCTTCAGCCCACAGTCTGGATTTACCCAGATCTGGTGGGCATCGAGTACCGTAATCGCCCGCCGCAGCAGGTGCATGATCTCCTCGTCCGACGGCACACGCGGCGAATGAATGTCGTACACGCCCGGCCCGATCCCATTGGGATACTTGAAATCGGCAAAGGCTTGGAGCAACTCCATCTTCGAACGTGAGGTTTCCATCGACACCACGTCGGCATCGAGCGCGGCAACCGCATCGATGATGTCATTGAACTCCGAGTAGCACATGTGCGTGTGGATCTGTGTGGCATCCTTCACAACGGATGTGGCCAGGCGAAAACTTGCCACGGCCCATCCCAGGTACTCGGCCCAATCTGCGCGGCGCAGCGGCAGGCCTTCGCGTATGGCCGGCTCATCGATCTGTATGATGCGCAGCCCTGCCTGTTCGAGATCGTGCACCTCATCACGAATGGCGAGCGCAATCTGAGCACAGGTTACGCGACGCGGCTGATCGATGCGCACGAACGACCACTGCAGAATGGTGACCGGACCGGTCAGCATGCCTTTCACCGGCTTGGCCGTGAGTGACTGTGCGTAATGAGACCAATCCACGGTCATGGCAGCCGGGCGCGACACATCGCCCATGATGATGGGTGGTTTCACGCAGCGTGAACCATAGCTCTGCACCCAGCCATTCGAGGTGAACACAAAACCGCTCAGCTGTTCCCCGAAGTACTCTACCATGTCGTTGCGTTCGAACTCGCCGTGCACCAGCACATCCAGGCCCAGCGCTTCCTGCGCGCGAATACCCTGCTCGATCTCCTGGCGCAGAAAGCGGTCGTACTCTTCCGCCGAATGTTTGCCCGCCTTGAACTCAGCGCGCGCATTACGCACGGCCGTGGTCTGCGGCAGCGAGCCAATCGTGGTAGTGGGCAGCAAGGGGAGTCCAATGGATCCCTGAGCAATGCGGCGATCGGCGTACGGGCTGACCCGGTGGCGCAACTCCGGTGTTAGAACAGCCAGCCGGCGCGTCACGGCGGGATCGTGCACACGCGCGGATGTGCTTCGGCTGGTCACGGCAGCGCGACTTTCCTGGAACGCCTGCGTGTTCGTCTCACCGCTATCCAGTGCGGCCGCCAGCGCAGAGACCTCTGCCAGTTTTTGCGCGCCGAAAGCCAGCCAGCCGCGCGTCTCCGCGTCCAGCGCTGTTTCCATCGCCAGGTCAACCGGCACGTGCAGCAGCGAGCAGGAAGGTGAGACCCAGATGTTCTCCGCGCCGCGCGCATCGGCAATGTCGCGGAGCTGGTGCAAGGCACGGTCGAGGTCGGTGCGCCACACGTTGCGTCCATCCACCACGCCGGCGGAGAGAACGCACGCGCCGGGCAGCGCGCGGGCCACTGCGGAAAGCTGCTCGGGCGCCCGCACCAGATCCACGTGCAGCGCATCGATGGGCAGCGCTGCCGCCACGTCGAGATTGTCGGCCAGCCTACCGAAGTAGGTGGCCAGCAGCAGCCTGGCCGAACCGCTGGCCACACGCAGTTGCGTATACGCGGGCAGAAACGCTGCCCGTGCTTCGGCCGACAGGTCCGTCACCAGCACTGGCTCATCGAATTGAACCCACCGTGCTCCGGCTTTCTGCAATTCCTCGAGCACTTCGACGTACCCAGGCAGGATGCGCGGCAGAAGTTCCAGCGCTGAGCCGCCCTGCTGCATCTTGCCCAGCAGCAACCATGAGATCGGGCCGAGCAGCACCGGGCGCGTTTCGATTCCCAGCGCCTTTGCTTCCCGGTACTCATCGCACAGCTTGTGAACGACGGGCTGCAATTGCATCGTCCGGGAAAGCTCAGGCACGATGTAGTGATAGTTCGTGTCGAACCACTTGGTCATCTCCATGGCCGGCACATCCACACCACCAGCCTGGTGGCCGCGCGCCATGGCGAAATAACAGGCAAGTGGATCCGACACTAAGGGCTGGTAACGCGCGGGCACGGCGCCGAGCAAAACGGTTGTATCGAGGACCTGGTCGTAGAGCGAGAAATCGTTGCTGGGAATGCCGGTGATGTCGCGGTTGCGCTGCAGCTGCCAATGCCGCAGGCGCAACGCCTGCGCCGTCTCTTGAAGCGCAGCGGCATCCGAGTTGCCGGCCCAGTAGCTCTCCAGCGCACGCTTCAACTCGCGGCGCGCGCCGATGCGGGAAAAACCCAGGTTATTCGCGCTGGCCATGGATCTTGCTCCTTCAGTCCCAGACCAGTGCTGCCGACGACTGATACTCGACCACTGTGGTCTCGAAGAAATTCTTCTCCTTCTTCAAGTCCACCGCCTCGCTCATCCAGGGGAACGGATTGCCCGAGCGGTAACGGGCGGGCAGCCCGATGCGCTCGAGCCGCCGGTCAGCGATGTGCTGCACATACTCGCGGAACAGGTGAGCGCTAAGTCCCAGCACGCCACGTGGCAGGCAATCTTCGGCGTACGCGATCTCCAGTTCAACGGCCTGTTCAATACGCTGACTCAGCCGCTCACGCAATGCCGGCGTCCAGATCTGCGGATGCTCGGCGACAATGCCGTTGATGAGGTCGATACCGAAGTTCAGGTGTGTGGATTCATCACGCAGGATGTACTGGAACTGCTGGCCGATGCCGGTCAGCCGGTTCTGGCGCAGGAACGAGAGCATCATGGCAAAACCGGAATAGAAGAAGATGCCTTCCATGATGACGTAGTAGCCGACCAGGTTCTCAATGAACTGCTCGATGCCCGCGCGCGATTGCGTGGTGAAGTGCGGATCGAGCAGTGCCTCGGTCAACTCCATCTCGAACTCATCCTTGCCCGCAATGCTGTTGACTGCGCGGTGCATCGTGAAGATTTCTGCGCCATCCAGGCCGAGGCTCTCTACGATGTAATGGAAGGCGTGCGTGTGGATCGCTTCCTCGAATGCCTGGCGCAGCAGGTACTGCCGGCACTCCGGGTTGGTGACGTGCCGGAAGATGGTGAGCACGATGTTGTTGGCCACCAGGCTTTCCGCCGTCGAGAAGAAGCCCAGGTTGCGCAGCACGACGCGCCGCTCATCGGCGGTCAGGTCGTTGCTGCGCCAGAGCGCGATGTCACGGCCCATCGGCACTTCCTGCGGCAGCCAGTTGTTGCGGCAGCCATTCAGGTAGTGCTCCCAGGCCCAATGATACTTGAGCGGCATGAGCTGATTCACATCCACGGCCGGCGCGTTCAGCAGACGCTTGGCCGAAGTGCTACGGCTAATTGTCGAGCTGGTCATTGGCAACTCTCGCAGTCTCCATCCAGGTTGCAGTGCGCGACCGGCAGCGGCGTTTCCGGTGCGCGTTCCACGCGCAGGCCGGCGGACGCGCTGCGTGAACGCATCCAGCGCGGCTGAATGCCGTGGCGGTTGATGTCGAGCGTGGACTGCTCCACGCCAGCGGCGCCCATGGTGCGCAGGTAGTAAGTGGTCTTGAGGCCCTTCTCCCAGGCCAGCATGTACATCTCGTGCAGGCGCCGGCCGCTGGGCTGGTCGAGGTAGAGGTTCAACGACTGGCCCATGTCGATCCATTTCTGGCGCCGCGCAGCCGCTTCGATCAGCCACTCCGGCTCGATCTCGAACGCGGTCAAGTAGCGCAATCTGATGTCCTCAGGAATGCGTTCGATCGCCTGCACCGAACCGTCCTGATACTTCAGCTCATCAACCATGTTCTGGTCCCAGAGCCCCAACCGGCGCAGGTCCTCAACGAGGTAGCGGTTCACGGTGGTGAATTCACCCGAGAGGTTGCTCTTCACGAACAGGTGCTTGTAGGCCGGCTCGATCGACTGCGATACATCGCAGATGTTGGCGATGGTGGCCGTGGGTGCAATCGCCAGCACATTGCTGTTGCGCATGCCGTGTCTGCGAATCGATTCGCGCACCGCTGTCCAGTCCAGCGCGCCATCCCGTTGCAGCGGCACTGGCACACCGCGATCCGCCTCCAGCAGATCCACAGTGTCCTGCGGCAGCAGGCCGCGCTGCCACTTCGATCCCTCATAACTCGGATAGGCGCCACGTTCCGCGGCCAGCTCGCTCGATGCGAGGTATGCGTGAAAGGCAATCACTTCCATGCTGCGGTCGGCAAAGTCCATTGCCTCATCCGAGGCGTAACTGAAGCCCATGCGGTGTAGCGCATCCTGGAAGCCCATCACACCCAAGCCGATCGGCCGGTGCCGCGTGTTGGCGTGCCGCGCTTCCGGGATCGTGTACAGATTGATGTCGATCACGTTGTCCAGCATGCGCACGGCAGTGCGCACTGTGCGGCCAAGACGTTCCGTGTCCAGCGCGCCAGCGCGCACGTGTGCGGCCAGGTTGACCGAGGCGAGGTTGCAGACCGCAGTCTCCTGCGCACAGGTATTGAGCAGGATCTCTGTGCACAGGTTGGAGGAGTGCACCACGCCGGCGTGGTCCTGCGTGCTGCGCAGGTTGGCCGCGTCCTTCCAGGTCAGCCAGGGATGCCCGGTCTCGAACAGCATGGCCAGCATGCGCCGCCACAGCTCAAGCGCACGCACCCTCTTGAACAGGGTGATCCGGCCAGCATCCGCCTCCCGCTCGTACTCGGTGTAGCGCGCCTCGAACGTGGCACCCACCAGGTCGTGCAGATCCGGCACAACGCTGGGACTGAACAGCGTCCACTGCCCGTCCGCGCGCACACGCTTCATGAAGAGATCGGGGATCCAGTGCGCGGTGTGCATGTCGTGCGTGCGCCGTCGGTCGTCCCCGGTGTTCTTGCGCAGCTCGAGAAATTCTTCGATGTCCAGGTGCCAGGTTTCGAGGTAGGCGCACATTGCGCCCTGGCGTTTGCCACCCTGGTTCACCGCGACCGCGGTATCGTTGGCGACTTTCAGGAAAGGGATGACGCCCTGGCTTTTGCCATTGGTGCCGCGGATGTGACTGCCCAGCGCGCGCACGGGTGTCCAGTCGTTACCCAGGCCGCCACTCCACTTGGAGAGCAGCGCATCATCGCGAATGGCCTTGAAGATGTCGCCCAGGTCATCATTGACCGTGGTGAGGAAACAAGACGAGAGCTGCGGATGCAGCGTGCCCGAATTGAACAGCGTGGGCGTGGAGGAACAGCAGGCAAACGTCGACAGCACATCGTAAAACTCGCACGCGCGGGCACTGCGCTCCTGCTCTTGTTCGGCCAGCGCCAGTCCCATGGCCACGCGCATCCAGAACCACTGAGGCAGCTCGAAGCGCCGGCCCTGGTCATGCAGCAGGTAGCGGTCGTACAGCGTCTGCACGCCCATGAAGGCGAATGCGCCGTCCCGCTCCGGGCTCAGCACGTTGGCCAGCGCAGCCAGATCGAATTGCAGCAGCCGCGGGTCCAGCCGGCCGCAGGCCACACCATGATGGACATACGACTCGAACGTCGCCGCGTACAGCACGCTCATGTCGCGCCGCGTGACCGGGCGCTGCAACGCTTCTCCGTACAGGCTTTCCAGCAGCTGCCGCGCAGCCAGGTACGTGTACTCGGGCTGCTCTTCGATACGCGCACGCGCAGCCAGAATCGCTGCCTGGTTCACTTCGCGGCGCGTAATGCCTTCATACAGCGCTGACAACGTGGCCGCGTACACGCTCTTCACATCGACCCATGGACCCAGTCCCTGCGCAGCATCGGCAATGGCCGATTGCAGGACCACACCACTCAGGACCGAATCGCGACCGTTCTCTTCGCGAATCCGGATGCGCACGCCGGCCCGCCGTTGCGCGCGGGCTTCGCGATACAGGATGTAGCGGCGCGCCACGGCAAAGTGACCCGCGCTAATCAGCTGCCGCTCTACTTCGTCCTGGATGCGCTCGATATCCACGACCTCCGTTGCGCCCGCCGCCAAAGCGGCTTCCACCCGGCCCGCGATCGCTTCCACTTCCTCGTACATGCCCAGCTCGAGCGCATCCGGATAGGGCACGCCGGCCTCCGCCCGCATCGCCATTTCAATGGCGTGCGCGATGCGCGACCGATCGTACGCTACCGTGCGTCCATCGCGCTTGCGTACGGCGCTGAGAAGAACAACACCGCTTTCGGAAAACCGGACCGATTGGTCAACCTGGCTCAGGACGGGCTGCACGGAACCTCCATCGTTGGATGTGGCCCCGCGGGCGGATCGAGCGGCTCGCTTTCGGCGGGCAGGTCGCAACTCGACCAGGCTGCGCAAAAAAGCAAAAGGCCTCACGCACGCACGGTGCGGAAGCCCAACTCTGTGACGCACAGGAGTGCGCCACAAAGACCCGCTCCCCTTCCCACGAGGGGCGTCTACGGGCTCTTGCGCTGGCTGGTCTTCTGGCTCAGGATCGTCCTACTGGAGAGCGCCTTACCATAGCGCGCCGCGCTACAGTGGCCTGTCACTCTCGGTCGTCCCCCTCACAGCGGCGGGGCCGCTCCGGTTTTGCACCGGATTCCCAATTATCACGACTCGGTTGAGCGTGACCAGCACAATATGTTGTGTGGCTCGCAACATATGCCCCCGCCGATTGTGTGTCAAGGCTGGTTTTGAAAACGCAGGACCACTGACCTGGCCGATCGGAAGCGCGAGCAAAACGTCCGATCCGGACGGTCCGGACGTCCAACTGAGACCATGAACGGCTCACTGCGTCTACGTGCAGACTTTCGGCAGCCCGGCCAGTCCGTGTGCTGTCACCCAGTTACGAAGTCCCCGGTTACGCCGTCCCAGTTCATACCACCGCCCGAATCACCTTCTTCAGCAAAACAATCTGTCCGCCATGATAAGCGTTGTGATGGATGATTCCTGCACCTCTGAAGTGCTCACAGACCCGAGCACGTGATCCAAAATCTTTATCGGTCGTAAGCCCTACATCGAGCCGAGTTGTATGCGTTAACGTTTCATTCAATTTCTGCCGATTGGAATTGGAACGCTTACCACTGCGCCGATGCCAGAATCAAGCCCAGCTGTGACAGGCACGATAAAAAATCGTCCTTCTATTCGGAAAAGTATCGTTTCTAGTTGCGCTTGGATGCCAGCCATAGCTGTCCCGGATAGCGTAGCGTCGTCCGCGAAAAGCACACCTACTCCCAGACCTAAAAATCCATTAAGCTTGCGAGAAGAAGTGCGTTGCAGCCCGTAGCGCAGCCCGACATCAGCAAAGGTGATTTGATCACCCTGCCCTTGGAAGACGTGCGAAACTCCGAGCGAAGGGCGTAGGGCAGAGTGTCGCGTAATGAGTTCGATATGTGCACCTAACATCCAACCGAAACTCAGCGCCCCGAACTCAGCCGTAACAACCGCAGCCGGGGCCTGTGTGCGGTCGATTTCCTGACCGTGTAACACGGAAATGTCGAATAGACCCAGCGCGACTACGGCTATCACAACCAACCGTTTTATTGCGGATGTACCGCCCGCGTGGTTATCGCAAGAAACGTCATAGTGCAAATTCGGACGACGCGTACGCATCAATACACCAGACGAGGCCTCAAGAACCTCATACCACCGCCCGAATCACCTTCTTCAGCAAGACAACCTGCCCGCCATGATAGGCGTTGTGCTGGATGACGCCCTGCACCATTCCAGAACGTGAAAACCCGATTCCGAGCGGCGCATCCACACTGGTCCCGACCATGGAATCGAGATCTGCTTCTGACTGATCACGCACGGCGGCGAGCAGAAGGTCGCGCGCGTTGATCAGCTGCTGAAGCGCATCTTCCCACCCGAAATCGAGACTCGGCTCCGGCCAGTCACCGAGTTCCGGCTCGCCGGGCGCTGCGCCCTGCAACCGTTTTGCGACCTCACCTGCCCAGCTTGCCGTGTGCAGCGTGATCTCCCAAATCGAGTGCACGTGCTCGGCAGGGCGATACATCGCTTCTTCCGCCGTGACGTCCGCAAGCGCGTCCTGCAACGCGGGACCGTGCCAGGCGTTTCCATCAAAGGAGCGCGTGAGCGCGTCGATCAGCTCGTCCTTGCGTGTCACCTGCGCCTCGCTGGTGTGGGCACCGTGTAGGTTTGAAAGAATCCCGGTTTTACGGGCACGGCAATGGCCGGCAGCGCCGCCGGAGCGGTGACGTCGGCAAAGACCGGAATGCCGTGATAGTCGCCGACCTGTTTCAGCTCGTCACACATTCTTTTTGCGACGACGCCGCTCTTCCGATACAAGCGTCTCTCGAACCGCATCGTATCCGCAGGCTGCTCCATGTATGCCCCCGCGAAGGCAAGCACCGGCCTTACGGTCGAAAGGCGCACGCGCGCATCACCGATCAGCGTGTCGCCATTGGCCGCGACCAGCACGCGCGCAGACATGCCCGTGGACAAACAGACCTCGGCAGTGTCGCCAACCGGCAGCGGCGGGACGACTTCCCTGGTTATAGTTACGGTGTCCACGCGCGTGATTATTTGCGGTTGCGGTTGGAAAACCGAACAAGCCGTACACGTAAACATGAACGTGAACGTGAACGTCCGTATCATTTAACCGCCTTCTTCAATTCTTCGGCCGCCGTTTCGATTGCAACAATATCGACGTCCAGATGAGTGACCGCTCTCACACGCGTCGGCGTAAACACCGTCATCAGCACACCTCGCTCCTTCAGTTTGCGCACGACGTCCTCTGCGTTTGCGACATCGAGCATGACGATATTCGTTTCCGGCTCGACGACCCGTACGCCTTCCAGCTTCGATGCCAGGCGCGCAAGCAGTGTTGCATGCTGGTGATCTTCCGCGAGCCGTTCGCGATGATGCTCCAATGCGTAGAGACCGGCGGCGGCGAGGATGCCGGCCTGGCGCATGGTGCCGCCGAGTCGACGTCGAATGTTGCGCGCAATCTCCATATCGTCACGCGTTCCCGCGATCATGGAACCGACCGGACAGCCGAGCCCTTTCGATAGCGTGACCATTACCGTATCGGCACACTGTGCGTATTCGGATTCGGGAACACCGGTCGCGACGGACGCATTCCATAAACGGGCGCCATCGAGATGCACGCGCAGCTTGCGTGCGCGCGCGACATCGCGAATCGCCTGCATTTCGGTCAGCGGCATGATGCGACCGCCGGCGCCATTGTGCGTGTTCTCGAGCGCGATTGCCGTGGTGCGCACCTGGTACTTGAGAGCGGGGCGAATGTACTGCTCGACCAGCGTGGCGGTCAGGACGCCGTCGGTGGTGGGCACAGCGCGCAGCTGAACGCCGGCATTGACGGCGGCGCCACCAAGCTCCCAGTCCAGCACGTGCGCATTTGCTTCGACCACGACTTCGGTGCCACGCTCGGCAACCAGGTGCAGCGCCGTCTGGTTGGCCATGATGCCACTCGGAACGAAGAGCGCCGCTTCCTTGCCGAGCAGCTCGGCGATGCGATGCTCGAGGCGGTGGACAGTGGGATCGTCGCCGAGCGCGTCGTCGCCAACTTCGGCCTCGGCAATGGCGCGGCGCATGCCGGCAGTCGGGCGTGTTACGGTGTCGCTACGGAGATCGATCATGGCGGTTGAGTCTAATTTGACGCCTGCTTTTCGGCCAATAACTTGAAGCTGGAAACTTTGGGAGGAGGAGGAATAATGGCCTATCCGTTCAAGCTGCCCGAGCTGGGTTACGCACACGACGCGCTCGAGCCGCACATCGACGCGAAGACGATGGAGATCCACCACGGCAAGCACCACGCGGCCTACACGAACAATCTGAATGCGGCACTCGAGAAACATCCGGATTTGCAGAAACGCGAAGCCCAAGATCTCATCCGCAATCTGCTCTCCGTACCGGAAGACATCCGCACCGCGGTCCGCAACAACGGCGGCGGCTACATCAATCACAATTTCTTCTGGGAAATCATGAAGCCGGGCGGCGCGAAGAAGCCGGACGGCAAACTCGCGAGCGAGATCGACAGCACGTTCGGCGGTTTCGATGCCTTCAAGGAAGCGGTCAACAAGGCTGGCACGGGCCGCTTCGGCTCCGGCTGGGCCTGGCTGGTAGTCGATTCAGGCGGCAAACTCCAGGTCGTCTCCACGGCGAATCAGGACAGTCCGATCTCCGATGGCATGAAGCCGGTTCTCGGCGTCGACGTGTGGGAGCACGCGTATTATCTCAAGTACCAGAACCGCCGGCCGGATTATCTGACAGCGTGGTGGAACGTGGTCAATTGGGATGTGGTTGGTCAGAAGTACGGGAAGTAGCGATTAGTGCGATTAGTGCGATTGGTGCGATTGGTGCGATTAGAGCGATTGGTGCGATTGGTGCGATAGTTTGATCGCACTTATCTCACCATCGCCTCATCACTAGCCAAGCGCGCGCCCGCATTCCGCGCAGTAATTACTCTTCGGCGGATTGGCGCTGAAACAGCGCTCACACAACGTGCGGGTCTTGATCGCTTCTCGATAGCGAGCGACTTCCGCGTCCAGCTCTTCATCCGTCAGCTTCTTCATCTTGCTTGCCTGATGATCGCGAATCCGACTGCAATGCCTGCCGCATCCCAGAGCAGGTCGAGCACGGAGAGCGGTCTTCCCTTCGAGTGATCGTAAAGCTCCTTCGCAATTCCAGCCGCCGCCGCGGTCGCAACCGCGACGCTCTCGTTGCGGCTGCCCGCAAACGCGAATGACGTGATCGCGTAGGACATTGCGAAGTGCTGGAGCTTGTCAGCACCAAACACTGCATCCGCCTGGACCGCCTGGACCGCCTGGACCGCCCGGACCGCCGAATCGCCCTGCACCGGCGTTGACACAGCGAGCTGCAATGCAACTGCAAGCGCGATCATACAAGCGTGGCGTGCGTAGCGCGCGCCCATTGCATCGCAGCATGCACGGCGCGGCGCCAGCCGTCGAACAAGCGCTCGCGTTCGTCCTTGCTCATGCTCGGATCGAAGCGTTGCGGGTCTGCGCGCACCGCCAGGAACTCGTTCGCGTCCTGCCACACGCCCACGGCAATGCCGGCGAGTCCGGCCGCTCCGTACGCGGTGCACTCGACCAGCTTCGGCCGCATGACGGGTATGGCGAGCACATCCGCCTGGAACTGCATGAGCCAGTCATTCGACGTCGCGCCGCCATCCACGTACAGCTCATTTGCCTTCATCCCTGAATCCGACACCATCGCATTCAGGACATCACTGGTTGCGTAGGCCATCGATTCCAGCGCGGCCCGCGCGATGTGCGCGCGCGTACTGCCACGCGTCAGTCCAACGATCGTGCCGCGCGCTTCGGGATCCCAATGCGGCGCTCCCAGCCCGACGAATGCAGGCACGAAATAGACACCACCATTCGATTCGGTCGTGCGCGCGAGGTCTTCGGCCTCGGTCGCGGTGCCGATGATCTTGAGCTCGTCACGCAGCCACTGCACGGCGGCACCGGCGATGAAGATCGAGCCCTCGAGCGCGTAGCGCGGCTCGCCTCGCGGGCCGCACGCGACCGTGGTGAGCAGGCCGTGCTTCGATGCCACGCGCTCCTCGCCCGTATTGAGCAGCAGGAACGCGCCGGTGCCGTAGGTATTCTTGCCCTGTCCCTTGTCGACGCAGCCCTGCCCGAACAGGGCGGCCTGCTGATCGCCGGCAATGCCCGCGACCGGAATGCTGCGATCGTTGAACAGCTCGCGCGCGGTTTCGCCGAAGTTGCCGCTCGATGGCTTTACTTCCGGCAGCAGCGCGCGTGGCACCGCGAACAATTCACACAGCCCATCATCCCAGTCGAGCGTGTCGATGTCGTAGAGCAGCGTGCGCGACGCGTTGGTCGGATCGGTCGCGTGCACCTTGCCGCCCGTCAGATGCCAGACCAGCCAGCAGTCGATCGTGCCCGCCGCGAGCTCGCCGCGGCCGGCGCGCTGCCGCGCGTCGTCGACATGGTCCAGAATCCAGCGGATCTTAGTGCCGGAGAAGTACGGATCGAGCACCAGTCCCGTGCGCGCGCGCACCCACTCTTCTTTGCCTTCAGCTTTGAGCGCGCGGCACATTTCAGCGGTGCGGCGATCCTGCCAGACGATCGCCCGATGAATCGGCACGCCCGTGTTGCGGTCCCAGACGACGACGGTCTCGCGCTGATTCGTAATGCCAATGCCGGCAATGTCATAATTGCCCGCAGACTCGAGCGCGTCGCGCGCGACTCGCATCGTGACATCCCCGATTTCGCCGGGATCGTGCTCTACCCTACCGGGTTGTGGATAGTACTGCGGGAATTCGGAGTATGCGCGGCCGACAACCTGCGCGGATTCGTCGATCACGAGACAGGTCGTCCCGGTCGTGCCCTGGTCGATTGCCAGTATGGCGCGGCTCAATGCGGCCTCCGTCTCAGTCCCTTGAAATCGTATTCCCACCCCAACCGCTCGAGCATCGAGATCATGCGCTGAATCGGCAAGCCCATCACGGCGAAGTAGTCGCCACGGACCCACTCGATCAGCGCGGCACCGTATCCCTGAATGCCGTAGGCTCCGGCTTTGTCCATCGGTTCGCCCGTCTCGACGTACTCGACGGCTTTTTCGTTATCGAACGGTCGAAACTTGACGTCCACCACTTCGATACTGTGTTCATGCCGGTTGCCCGGTACCGAGACGGCAATGCCGGTCGCTACCTGGCTCGTACGTCCCTGAAGCTGCATCAACATGTCGACCGCTTCCGCTTTCGAGCGTGGCTTACCGAGCACATGGTCGTCCAGCAGCACAACCGTATCACTGCCGATCACGATTGCATCCGGTCGCGCAGCAGCGATGACTTCAACCTTCTCGGTCGCAAGACGCTCTGCGTGCGCGGCACCGGTTTCGCCGGGAGTATAGGTTTCGTCGATGTCGGCAGGAAGGACGTCGAATTGAAAACCAAGCATGCGCAGCAGGTCCGCGCGCCGCGGAGACTGTGACGCCAGTATGATCGGAGGCGTCATCGCTCAATGATCAATGTGACCGGTCCATCGTTGACCAGCTCGACATCCATCAGCGCGCCGAACTCGCCGGTTTCCACCGGTCCGGGTGCTTTCGAGCGCAGCATTGCGACGAACTTCTCATATAGTGGAATCGCGATCTCCGGTGGCGCTGCATCGATAAAACTCGGGCGTCTGCCTTTGCGGGTATCACCGTACAGCGTGAACTGGCTGACGACGAGGACTCCGCCATTCACGTCGTCGAGCCCCAAATTCATCTTCGCTTCCGCATCGCCAAAGAGCCGCAGACCGATGATCTTGTCCGCCATCCAGGCCAGCACGTCTTCACTGTCATCGCGGTGAAATCCTGCCAACAGGAGAAAGCCGCGTCCGATCTTGCCCGCTACCCGTCCTTCGATTCGGACTTCCGCGCGACTGACGCGCTGCAGGACGACTTTCATGATCTAGCGAGAACGTGTGCGTGGACCGGCACGCCGTTTAAACGCAGAGGAGGCCGCATCAAACCGCGAAGCGCGGTGTGCCAGGTAACGCAGTTCAGAAACAATTGTTATTTATAACCTTGGAATTCCGACACGTTGATGTGGGCTCTGGGCTTCGAATGAACGGCCTCCTCTGCGTTGAATACCACGCGCCGGCCCGGTCACTTCGTACTCGACAGACCTACTCGACAGTGACCGATTTCGCGAGATTGCGAGGCATGTCGACGTTGCAGCCGCGCATGACTGCAATGTGATAGGCTAGCAGCTGGAGCGGCACCGTCGCGAGAATCGGTGTCAGCGGCTCGATCGTTTGCGGGATCGGAATCAGATGGTCGACCAGATCGGCCAGCTCATCCGAACCCTCGGTCGCAACCGCGATAACCCGTCCGCCTCGCGCTTTTACTTCCTGGATGTTCGAGATGACTTTGCTGTAAATGGAATCCTGCGGCGCGATGACAACGACCGGCATGTTTGCGTCGATCAGCGCGATCGGTCCGTGCTTCATCTCCGCGGCCGGCAATCCTTCCGCGTGGATGTAACTGATTTCCTTGAGCTTCAAGGCGCCCTCGAGCGCGGTCGGGAAATTGAACCCGCGGCCCAGATAGAGGAAGTTGGTCGCGCTCTTGTAAGTGCGCGCGAGCTCGCGGATCGCGTCGTTTAGCTCGAGCACCTGCTCGACCTGATCGGGCAGCTTCTTGATCGCCGCGATGATTGCGATCGCGCGCTCCTGGGCTAGCGTGCCGCGCGCGCGACCCATCAGGATCGTGAACAGCGCCAGCGCCAGCACCTGGCTGGTGAACGCCTTGGTCGATGCGACGCCGATTTCGGGGCCGGCGTGCAGGTAAATACCGAAATCGGATTCACGCGCGATGGTCGAGCCGACTACGTTGACCAATCCCATCACGCGCGCGCCCCGTTGTTTGGCTTCGCGCATCGATGCGAGTGTATCAGCGGTTTCGCCCGATTGGCTGACTGCTACCAGCAGCGTCTTGCTGTTCACGACCGACGCGCGATAGCGGAACTCGGACGCGTATTCCACCTCGACCGGCACCTTGGCCACGTCCTCGAGCATGTATTCGCCGATCAGGCCGCTGTGCCATGACGTGCCGCACGCGCTGATGGTGACAGTCTCGATCGCGCGCAGCTCCTCGAGCGTCAGCGTAACGCCGCCGAGTTTGACTTCACCAACCAGATCGAGAATCCGGCCGCGCATTGTATTACGGAGCGTTTCCGGCTGCTCGAAGATCTCCTTCAGCATGAAGTGCTCGTGGCCGCCCTTCTCGATTGCATCGAGATCCCAGGCCACGTGCATGATCTCCTTCGTCACCTCGCCGCCCTTGAGCGACATGGTGCGATAACCATCGCGCGAGAGAACCGCCATCTCGCCGTCATCGAGATAGATCACCTGCCGCGTCTGCGCGAGCACCGCCGCGACATCGCTCGCCACGAAATACTCGCCGTTGTCGGTGATGCCCAGCAGCAAGGGACTGCCTTTGCGCGCGACGACGATCTTGCCGGGATCCTGGCTGCTGATGATGGCGAGACCGTATGCGCCTTCGACCTGCGAGAGTGCGGCACGCACCGCCTCCTCGAGCGAGCTTTCGAACGCTTCCTCGATCAGATGCGCGACAACTTCGGTGTCGGTCTCACTGCTGAACTTGTGGCCGAGATCGAGCAGCTTCTGCTTGAGGGTGCCGGCATTCTCGATGATGCCGTTATGGACGAGTGAAATGTCGCCCGAGCAATCGGTGTGCGGGTGCGCGTTGATCGTGTTCGGCGCGCCGTGGGTTGCCCAGCGGGTATGCGCGATGCCAATCGTGCCGGCCGGCTCGCCACCGTTCGAGCGCATGAGCTTCTCGAGCTCGGCGATTTTGCCTACGGATTTGCGGGTCTCGAGATGGCCATTCACCTGTACGGTGAGGCCTGCGGAGTCATAGCCGCGATACTCGAGCCGCCGCAGTCCCTGGAGCAGGAGCGGCGCCGCCTTTTTATCGCCGATGTATCCGACTATTCCACACATATCGATCCATATAGGGGTCAGAGTCTGTTTTACGCAATTCGCCGGCCGCCGGATGTTTGTTATTTCCCAACGCGCAGCGCCTCCCTGGCGCGTTCTACCAGCTCGTGCGCGCCATCTGCATCGGGCGCTTCCGCAATGATCCGCAGAATCGGCTCGG
The DNA here is from genome assembly GCA_052389275.1 of Gemmatimonadota bacterium. Classification (GTDB taxonomy): domain Bacteria; phylum Gemmatimonadota; class Gemmatimonadetes; order Longimicrobiales; family RSA9; genus CBJLQC01. Next base: position 26,240 of record JBQTID010000114.1, read on the forward strand.
TACCCGATGCCCGCAGGTGCAGCCACCGGCGTTCAGCCGGCCACGCGAGCCGCAGCCCGTCCTGACGATCCGATTCGGGCGCGGCCAGCGAAGCTTCCAGCAGTTCGTACGCCGAGTCGAGCGACCCTGCATCGCGCGGCAGCTTGTCCTTCACAATCGTGTAAACCGGCTGCGCCTGCACGAGTTCCTCTACACTCTCGTCGGTCTCGAGCAGCAGCTGTAAAACCAGCGCTGTGGCAACCGCGGAATCGCGCGTGAGATGCAGGTCGGGCAGAATGACGCCGCCGTTGCCCTCGCCACCGATCACGGCGCTTGCAGTTTCCATTCGCCTGGCTACGTTGATCTCGCCGACCGCCGCGCGCACCAGCGGCACACCGGCGGCCGCAGCGACATCTTCCAGCAGGCGACTCGTCGACAGGTTCGTTACTACTGGTCCCTTTTTGTGACGCAGCACGAGCAGCGCGGCGAACGCGAGCGTGAAATCTTCGCCGATCGCTTTGCCGCTATTGCTGACCAGCGACAGTCGGTCGGCATCCGGATCGGTCGCGATGCCGATGTCGGCGCCGGAATCGCGAACCAGCTGCTCGAGATCGCCGAGATTTGCCGCAACCGGCTCGGGCTCGCGAGGAAATCTGCCATCGGGATCCACGCCGATCGCGCACACATCGCAGCCGAGCTGCTGTAGCAGCCTGGGCAGCAGCACCGCGCCGGCGCCATGCACGCAATCGAGTGCGACCTTGAAGCGGCGCTTGCGCAGTCGCTCGAGATCGAGATACGGGATGTTGAGGACCGCGTCGAGGTGGCGGGAGACGGCGGCGGTGTCAGCTTCGACGTCGCCCAATTGATCCCACTTCGCGCGTGCGATCTTGTCCTGATCGAGAAATTCGCGCATGCGCGGCGCCTGCTCCGCATCGAGAAACATTCCTTCAGACGATGCGAATTTGAGAGCGTTCCACTCGACCGGATTGTGACTTGCGGTCACGACAATGGCGCCTGCTGCCTTGTGGTGGCGGATTGCGTACAGTGCGGTTGGCGTTGGCGCGAGACCGACCTCGCGCACATCGCAGCCCACGGATTGCAGCGCGGCGATCACGGCACGCACGAACATCGGACCCGACGTGCGCGAATCGCGCGCAACCACGACCAGCGGGCGCTTCCCCGTGTCTTCTCTGAGATAAGACCCGAACGCGGCGGCAAACAGCGCTACGATTTCAGGCGTCAGCGCTTCAGCAACTTTGCCGCGCACGCCCGACACGCTGACCATCAGATCTTTCGGTAATTCAACCATCATGGCAGCACATTACAGATGACGCGTCATTAGCGCGAGGAGGGCCTCGGGATTGTCTGCGTTGACCCAATGGCCGCTGTCGATTTCGTGATAGAAGACGCGGCCATTTTGCGATAGGCCGCGAACGCGTTCGACAGCGGCGGGTGAGAGTATGCTCGATGCTCTGGCTTTGACGATGTGAATCTGCGCGTGGCCGGGTGGCTGTTCGAGCACGCTCCACAGATCCTGCTCGAAGAAGTCGCGCAGCAGCTCTTCGATCGCGTCCAGATCGAAGCGCCAGCGATATCTGCCGTTCTCACCCTGCTCGAGATTGGTGGCCATCCATTGCGCGACCGGCAGCTGGATGCCTTTGGCAGCTAGTAGTTGAATCAACTGGTCGCGATTGACGAACTCGGGCGGCATGCCACGCAGCAGCTGCAGCATCTGCCACGCAGTGCCATCCGGCACGCGTGCCTCAGGGGTAGAGTCGACCACCCAGACCTGGTCCAGCGCGGCGCCATGAGCGCGCGCGTACGTCAGCGCGACCTTGCCGCCGAATGAGTGGCCGAGGATTGCGGCCGGGCTGTCACCGTTCGCCTCGGCCAGGTACATGATGTCGCGCGCCGCGGCACTAAGTGTGTGCGGCTGGGTGAAGCCTTTTGAGCTGCCGTGCTGCCGCAGGTCGATCAGACGGGCAGCCCAAGCGGGACGGGACCGCACCAATCTGCGGATCACGGATGACCAATTACGTCCTGAACCAAAAATGCCGTGCAGCACGTATAGCATCTTGTTGGACGTACCCTCGGAGACGAGGGAGGCACTCAATCGGACCTGGGTTCCATGTTCCATGGTGGCTCATTCACATATCGGGGCTCGTGCCAAATCGGCTTGCCGCGCAGCGCCCCGAATGTACCTTTCCAACTTCCACTATGTCAGTATCCGTCACATTGAACTTGGGACAGACGGCCGAATGAAATTCGGAACCATCGCTATACATGGCGGTCAGGAGCCCGATCCCACGACCGGCGCAATCATGCCGCCTATCTATCAAACATCGACATACGTGCAGCCGGCGCTCGGTGAGCCGCTCCAGGGTTACGAATACGCGCGCGTCCAGAATCCGACCCGCGAAGCCATGGAGCGCAACGTCGCGGCCCTCGAGGCCGCACAGCATGGCATCGCCTTTGCCAGCGGCATGGCGGCGATCGAAGCAATCGTGAAACGCCTGTCGTCCGGCGATCATGTCGTCTACGAAGAAAACGTCTACGGCGGCACGCACCGCATGTTCGTGCAAGTGCTCGCCCGCCTCGGCATAGAGTTCACGCGCGTCGATACGCGCGACCTCGACGCGGTGGCAGCAGCGCTGCGCGCGAACACCAGGCTCGTGCACATCGAGACGCCGACCAACCCGATGATGCGCGTCACCGATTTGCGCGCGGTCGCTAAGCTCGCACACGAGCGCGGCGCGCTGGTTGCCGTCGACAACACCTTCGCGTCACCCTACAACCAGCAGCCGCTCACGCTCGGCTGTGACATCGTGGTCCATTCGAGCACCAAGTATCTGAACGGACACTCGGATGTCATTGGCGGCGTCGTCGCAACCAACAACGACGATGTGAACGACGAGCTGCGCTTCCTTCAGAAGGCGAGCGGCGCGGTGCCGGGACCATGGGACAGCTGGCTCGTGCTGCGCGGCATCAAGACACTGCACGTGCGCATGGAGCGGCACAATCGTAACGGCCAGAAGATCGCGGAATGGCTCGAGCAGCGCGCTGACATCGACGCCGTGCACTACCCTGGTCTCAAATCGCATCCGCAACACGAGCTTGCCAAATCGCAGATGCGCGGCTTCACCGGCATGATCTCGATCGAGCTGGGCTCGCTCGAGCGCGCGACAGCAGTCGCGCAATCCACGCGTTTGTTTGCGCTCGCTGAAAGCCTGGGCGGTGTCGAAAGTCTGATTGGCCATCCTGCAATCATGACCCATGCGTCGGTGCCTCGGGAAATCAGAGAATCGCAAGGCGTCACCGATGGATTGGTCAGGCTGTCGTGCGGCATTGAGGACGTCGAAGATCTGATCCAGGATCTCGACACTGCACTCAAGGCAAAATGACTAACCAGCTGAAAACCCAACGAGTCCTGACCGGCATTGATGCCACGGCCTGGGAGCATCCCGCCGATCGTGCCGCGCTCCAGGCGCTCAGGCGCGTACCGGGATTCGACCAGGTGCTGAAAACGCTGTTCGGCATCTTCGGCGAGAAACCGATTCGCCTGACGTTCCAGGCCAATGCGGTCAAGGTCGGCCCGAAGCAATTCCCCGAGCTGCACGAACAGTATCGGCGCGTGCTCGAGACACTCGACGCGCCCGCGCCGTACGATCTCTTCGTGTCGCAAACGCCGCTCGTGAATGCCGGTGCCTACGGCATGGCCAAGCCGTTCATCGTGATGAACTCCGGCTCGCTGCGCGTGCTGCATAAGGACGAAGTCGAATTCCTGCTCGGCCACGAGCTCGGCCACATTATGTCGGGTCACGTGCTGTACCGCACAATGACGGTGCTGCTGCTGCAGCTCGCGCAGATGGGCTTTCCGGTGGTCGGTCTCGCTGCGCGTGCGGTGCTGATCGGACTGCTCGAGTGGATGCGCAAGTCCGAGCTGTCCGCCGATCGCGCCGGATTACTCGCGCTTCAGGACCCGAACCGCTCGCTGAATTCATTCATGACGCTCGCGGGTGGCGGCGAGCCGCAAGAGACCGATCTCAACGAATTCCTGATCCAGGCGGATGAGTATCGCAAGAGTGGCGATGCAGCCGATATCGTCTTCCGGGTTCTCAATCTGCTGGGCGCGACCCATCCATTCCACGTGCTGCGCGCCGCCGAACTGCGCGACTGGATCGAAGCCGGCGAGTACGACCGGATTCTGCGCGGCGAATACAAGCGACGCGGTGAGGAAAAAGCGCCGTACAAGGATGATCTCGCGGCCGCCGCGCGGGCCTACAAGGAAGACGCGACCGATTTGAAGGACCAGCTCGGCGATGCGGCGAAGCGCGTGCGCGATGCGTTCAAGGATGGGTGGAAGCAGCAGTGAAGATTCTGGTGGTCGGCAGTGGCGGGCGTGAGCACGCACTGCTCTGGAAGCTCCACAACGACGCACCTGACGCACAGCTATTCATCACCCGCGGCAATGGCGGCACTTCCCCGCTTGCGACGTCGCTGCCGCTGGATCCCACCGATGCACCAGCCCTCGCCGCGTGGGCGGAAGCGCAATCCATCGATCTCACCGTCGTCGGACCGGAAGCCGCGCTCGATGCAGGCATAGCCGACATTTTCGATCGACACCGCCTGCCGATCTTCGGCGCGTCGCGCGCCGCGGCTGCCATCGAGACATCGAAAGCATTTGCAAAGCATTTGATGACACGCGCCGGTGTGCCGACTGCCGCATATCATACTTTTACCGAATTGGACGACGCGGTGCGCCACATCCGCGCGCATGGCGGGCCACTCGTGGTGAAAGCGTCCGGCCTCGCTGGCGGTAAAGGCGCGGTCGTCTGTGATACGACCGATCAGGCATTGGCGACCGCGCGCTCGATCATGCGCGATGGCATCTTCGGCGCCGCCGGTCAGGAGATCGTCGTCGAGGAACGGCTCACCGGCGAGGAGCTGTCGTTGCTCGCGGTAGCAGACGGTCACGACGTCGCCATGCTGATTCCCGCGCAGGATCACAAGCGCATCGGCGAGGGCGATACCGGCGCGAATACCGGCGGCATGGGTGCGTACGCGCCCGTGTCCACCGCGAGCCCTGCGCTGCTCGAGCGTGTGCGCAGCGAGGTTTTTTTGCCAACGCTTGAGGCCATGCGTGCCGAGGAGCGGACGTTTCGCGGTTTGTTGTACGCGGGCCTCATGCTCACGGAATCGGGACCGCAGGTGATCGAGTTCAATGCACGCTTCGGCGATCCCGAAACGCAGGTCGTATTGCCGATGCTGGAATCATCGCTGCTCGAGCTGCTGCTACCGGTTGCGCGCGGCGAGCGTATTGATCCCAGCGGCGTGAGGTGGCGGCGGGGCGCGGCGCTGACGACCGTGCTCGCCGCGCGCGGCTATCCGGACGCGCCCGAGACCGGCAAGCGGATCGAGCTGCCGGAGGCTTCGGACGACTGTCTCATGTTCCATGCTGGCACAAAACAACATGGCGATGACATCGTCACCAGTGGCGGCCGAGTGATCGCAGTAACAGGGCTGGGTGCGTCGATTGCGGAAGCCGCAGCGAAAAGTCGCAGTGTGGCAGAGAGGATTCAGTTCGATGGCAAGTATTTTCGACCTGACATTGGCTGGCGCGAGCTCGCACGGGTTTGACGCTGTCGATTCGGCGCCAGCTCGAATGGCGATATGTATTTTGGCAGCATTGAACTTGAAACACAGGTCCGATGCCTGAGCTGCCGGAAGCCGAGACCATCGTTCGCGATCTGCGCCGCAAGGTGCCTGGGCGCACGATTGCGGCCGTCAAGGTCACATGGCCGGACGTTTTGACCGCACCACTCACACCGCGCGCACTAGCGCGCGCGCTTAAGAACCGGCGCATCAAGACGGTAGATCGGCGGGCGAAGAACATCCTCGTCCGTTTCGATGAGGGCACCATTCTGATGATCAATCTCGGGATGACTGGCCGCGTCGTCGCCAGCTCGGCGAAACGCGCGGCTGAGCTAACGCACGTCGCAGTGCGCTTCGACCTCGATGATGGTTCGGCGCTGCTGTATGACGATGCGCGACGCTTCGGTCGTCTGGAAGTTTTCACACGTGAAAGCTGGATAGAACGGGAGCAGCTCTTCGGGCCGGAGCCCTTATCGGCCGCGTTCACTGCTGAATACCTGCATCAGGCCACGCGCAAATCCATTTCGCCGATTCGCAACTGGTTGCTGGATCAGACGAAAGTAGCGGGCGTCGGTAACATCTATGCCGCCGAAGCGCTCTTCCGGGCGCGCGTGCGGCCGACCCGGCGCGCTAACACGCTGACCCGCACTGAAACCGCCCAGCTGCGGGACGCGATCCGCGAAGTACTCGCCGCCGCTATTGTCGCGCGCGGCACGACCGTGAATGATTATCGGGATGCGAACGGCGAAGCAGGTGGCTTTGCGCCGCTGCTTCGTGTGTATGACCGCGCCGGCCTGCCGTGCGTGCGGTGCCGTACGACGCTCAAGCGCGTCGTGCTGACCAATCGATCCGCGTTTTACTGCCCGAAATGCCAAAAGTAAACGACGTTTCCATTCTGGCATCCGCGAACGGCCACATCGCGGTCGCGCTGCGCGATCGTGTGCGCAAGCTGGCTGAGAACCGGCCAGCCGTGTATCGCATGCTCGGCCCGAATGACGAAGTCATCTACGTTGGCAAATCGATCAGTCTACGCAATCGCCTGCTTTCCTATTTCCGCGCCGACCGTGGTGAAAAGGCCACCGAAATCATCTCACACACACGGCGCATCGTTTGGGAATACGTTCCGAGCGAATTCGCTTCCCTGCTGACCGAGATGCGCCAGATTCAGCGCTGGCGCCCGCTCTTCAACGTCGAGCACAAGCGCGACCGCAACTACTGCTTCATCAAGCTCACGCGTGACGAAGCGCCTCGCCTGCTGATGACGCCGCGTGTAGTCAGCGATGGCGCCGAGTACTACGGGCCGTTCCGCGGCCGCGCGATGGTACGGGATGTATTGCGGGAAGTCTCGGACGCGCTGGAGCTGCGCGATTGCGCGCCGAGCGTGCAGCTGCGCTTCGCCGATCAAATGGATCTGTTCCAGCCCGATCACACGCCCAAGTGCATCCGCGCCGACGTCCATAAGTGTCTGGCGCCATGTGCCGGCCGGTGCACCCGCTCCGAGTATCAGGTGCGCGTAGTGGAAGCACGCAAGTTTCTGCAAGGCAACGTGCACAGGCCGCTGGCGATTCTGAACGAGCGCATGGAGCAGGCGGCCGGGCGGATGCAGTTCGAGTATGCGGCGCAATTGCGCGATCGCGCATGGAAGCTCGATGAAGCGCGCTACGAGCTAATGGCCGCATGCTCCAGCATTGAAGCGCTCACGTTCCTCTACCACGCGCCTGGCTATAACGGAGAAGACCGCCTGTATGTCATTAAGCGTGGCGCGATCAAGGCCGAGCTGCCGATGCCGGCCACCAGGCAGGCAGGCGAGACCGTGCGCGCCGAAGCAAAAGCTCTTCTTACGAAGCGCGACCTGCGTACCACGGTGACGCCAGAGGAAGTCGGCGAAGTACTGCTGGTCGCGCGCTGGTTCCGCATCAAGCCGCAGGAACTCGAGCACGCAATGCGCGTCGATCAGCTTTAGGCAAACCCCTCACAGATTCAGGAACTCGACCTCGAGCGACGACGCATCCAGAATCGCGACGCTCGGCTCGAGGTTGAAGCGTGCGGGTCCGGCCGCGCCGGGATTCACGACCAGCGGGCGACCGGGATCGAGCAGCGGTTTATGGGTGTGACCGTAGACGATGACGTCGGCGTTCGGAAAGGCCTGACGCAGCGCGCCAGGCGTCGGTACGCCCAGCAGATGGCCGTGCGTAACGACAATGTGGAGACCGGCAAATTCGACTTCCGCACTCTCATGAAAACGGGCGCGGATATCGAAGTCGTCAGTGTTGCCATGCACGGCGTGCACGCGTGCGATGGTTTGCAGCTCCGTGATAATGTCGGCGGAGCCAATGTCACCGGCGTGCAGAATGAGATCGACGTCAGTGAACAGCTCGAAGACCTGTGCGCGCAGCTTGCCGTGCGTGTCACTGATCAGGCCGATGCGCCTGCTCAAAGGGTCACGGTTTCGCGAGACGCTCGTTCAGCAGTTTGGAGATGTGCGCCTCGAGTCCGCCGGTAGTCGAGCATCGCATATAATCGCCGGAGAAGTTGATCGGCCGGGCTACCGCTTGCACGATGGTGCTGACGGTCGTCGACGCGGGATCGGCGGCCTGCGCCTGGGTCACCACGGAGAGTAGCACGTCATAGGAATCCGCGCTCGGGCCACCCTGCGCGCTGCCGCAATCGATATACCTGCTCAGCTGTACTTTACCGAGCCTGCCGCGCAGCTTCAGGTTTGGATTGCCGATCACGCGCGTGCGCTGGTCGAGCTGCTCGATCTTGATCGGAATCGCTTCGAACACGCTCGGCAACACCTGCCATACCTGATCGAGCGGCAGTTTCACAGTCGCAACGCTCGGAATCTCCGAGGACACGGTACTGATACTGGTCGTCGCGCCACTCCCGCCGACAATGCGCACGCTCTCCGGCCGTGTAACCTGAGCTGGCTTGCTTTTCGAAGACGCGCACGCAGCAAGAATCGCCAGTGAAAATATCAGATAACCACGCATCGGTCCTCCAGGAGTTAATATAATCACGAAAGCCTAACATCGCTGCGGCACCGCAACAACATCTCATTCTTGAGCCATGACGACCATCGGACACGCCAGGCAGGCGGTTGCAACGGCCGCAGCGAAGACCGAGTTTTACCGCCTCTGGCACACCGGTCAGCGCATGGGCGCAAGCCACCTGCACATGCTCGAGATGATGGGCAAGCGCAGCAGCGCGCCGAGCGTCGAGCAGTTGCGGCTGAAGCTGCTGGCGGGAACGCAACAACGCCGAACCATCGCGTCGATCGTGAAAGAGAATGCGGCGCTGTTACAGCCGTTCGAGGCAGCGGTTTTGATTTTTGGTGAGGAGTCCGGCACACTCGAACAATCGCTCGCAACTCTGGTGACACATTTCAAGGCGGAACATCGGCTGTTGTTGAAGGTGTGGTCGAAGCTGACGTATCCGTTGATCGTGTCACTCGCATTCGTTGTCATCGCGCCGTTGCCGCTCGTCTTTCAGGGGCAAGCGCGCGCCTACTGGATCAGCGTTGTCTCCGGCCTGGCCATCTGGTATAGCTTCGGCGGCGCGGTCATTGTGGGGCTCGCCGCGAAGTATGCGAACCGCCGCGAATTCGTACTGGCTCGGCTGGCGCGCGCGCTGGCGGCAGGCGTCGAAGCAGGTCTGCCGCTCGATCGGGTAGTGACGCTCGCAGCGAACTCGACCGGACATCCTGGTATCATGGCGCATCTGCGCAAGCTCACGGCGAGACAGCTCGCAACGCAGCCGATCAGCGGGACATTCAGTGGCTGCATGGTCATTCCGGCGGAAATGGTGGCGGCAATGCGCGTGGCCGAAGTGTCGGGCGATTTCAGCGGCGCCCTGCGTAAATTGGCGGATCTCTATGATTCGACCTGATCGCTCATTGTATCAAGTCGGCCACCAGCCACAGCCAGCGGCTCGCGGAATGCACCCATACTTCCTTGTAGACATACATGTTCTGCGAGGGCCAGTAAGGCAAGTCGGTTACGCCGCGACTTTGCATGCCGACCGGCAGTGAACCCACGAAGTCACCCGATGATACGCTGTACTGCTGTGCCCAATCGTACCCTTCGCCGTACATCGTGCTCTGAACGAACGGGTTGCGCCCCACGATCCACTGCGCTTGTTGCTGTGCCAGGTCGATTGCGGCGCTGTCTCGGAGCAGCCGCGCGGCCGCAGACAATGCTTTCGCTTGCGACAACAGCACGCCGTAGTTGCCGCGCCGCGCGAACCAGACCGGAAACGCACGCAGGTACCATTCTTCTCCCATCGGCATGCCCTGAAGTACCTGTTCGCGGTAGGCAGCGCGCGTCGCGAGGTGCAGCGCGCCGGAGTCCGGAACTTCCTTGCTTTCATCGCCTGCACGGTATACGTATGCCGGCAGCACATGGTACGGTGCCGTAGTACGCGCGCTGCGCTTCTGGTACTCTGCGTACAGCACGACCGTGTCGTACCAGCTCTTCCGATCCGCGTGATCGGGTAGCGCCTCAATCAACTGCACCAGCGCGACGATGGGTGCCTGATCGTTACCGCGATGGAATTGGTGGAAGAGCGTATCACGATCCGGCCCGGTATAGAAGAATCCGGCAAGCGGAAACTTGCTGCCGACCGGCCGCTTCTGTTGCGATTCGACGATTGTGCGTGCCAGCTCGACAGCCTTGTCCGCATACTTCTTTTTCCCCGTTGCCCGATACAATTCGAGCGACGCCGTGATGCCGATGCCGGCGAGCTCCAGCCGGGTCGCGGCGAAGGCCGGCGTATGCCACGTCGACGGACCTTCGATACCGACGATCGCGTGATTCCAGTCGTCCTCCGCAATCTTCAAACTGCGCGCGGCCAATTCCGGCTCGCGATTCCTCAGCACACGGTAGCCAATGGCCTCCGCCGCCGCGGCGATATAATTCGCATTGGGATTGTTTTTGGCTTCACGCGTGCGGTCGTCGGCATCGCCGATGATGTTGTTCGTCCAGAGGTTGTGACTGGCAAAAGCAATGCGATAGCCGCCATCGAAACGGACACGCATCACCCAATCGAGTCCCCACTTCGCCTCCTCGATGATGCGCGCGACCAGCGCCGTGTCGCCACCGCGCTCGAGCAGGCGCTCGGCAAGAGCAAACATTGAATAAGTCGCCTCGCCGGTGTTGATGACGCCCTGTGAGAGATCGCCCGCGTCGTGCCAGCCGCCACTCATTACAATGCGCTGATCACCATGCGTCGCGAACCAGTCGAGATGGTCGACGCCGTGCGAGCCCGGCACATCGTAGCCGCAACGGTTACCGTAGAAGAAGTTGATCGCCTTCCAGATTGTCCCATGCCAGACGTCGTCGCCAATACGGAAGGGATGCGTGGTCCGGTCGCCAGCGCGAATCACGTAGCTGCCCGGCGCGTTCACTTCCGTGAAGTCGAGTTCCTGAAAACCTCCAAGGCGCGTCTGCACGCTGCGAATCGGCTTGCGCAGCACGACCACACCCAGCGCGTTGTTGTCGACTTGCAGGAGTGAGAAGTCCCGAACCGTGAGATCGCTTGCGAGCGCGCTCTTGCTCAGACCCGTCTGGTAGCCGGTATGGCTGAACGAGATCTTGCCAGGCGCGACACTCCAGCCTGTGTGATGATCGGGCTGGACTTGCTGCAGCTCGATGTTACCGATCTCGAACGCGACACCGTCACCAGGCGCTGCAAGCATCTTGTTGACCCAATAGCCGATCTCGATAGCGGTGACGCGATCGCGCGCGAGCGGCTCGATTTCCCAGACAACCTGCTGCCAGCCGCTCTTTGCGAGGGTTATGTAATGAATGCCTTCGCGGTGATAGCGGTCGGGCACTTTCTCCACGCCGTCGTTGTGCAGCACTATCTGGAGCGGCAGCATCGCGAAGCCGGTCACATCCGGCTTGATCCACAGCGAGAGCCGGTTGTAAGCGCGCCAGTCTTCGCCTTCAAACGGGCGCCGCAAATTGACGGCTGACAGCCGGCTGCGGGTTGGAGCAGGTACGTCGCGGAACATCTGCATGTCCACCCGCAGTACGCGCATCCCGCCCAGGCGAGGCTCGCTCGGGAAAGTGATGCTGCCGGTGCCGCTGAAGCGCCACGCATCGGCGCGTGTCATGTCGTCGAGCGGGCGGCTTGCGAGCACCGGCTTTTCGAGCCAGCCGAATTCCGCGGAATGCTCGAACTCGATCGGCAGGAGCGCGCGTGAGGTCTGCGCGACCGCGGTGGCAGATGTGGTGACACAGAGGATTACGCCGAACAGGGCAATTACCCGAAAGCGGCCGGGATGCCCTTTACTTTTCACGGGCGCCCGAACTGCTATGGTGTCGTTCAAATGCTCCTCCGCAATTATCCGCGAAGGAGCGTTCTCTTTTGGTCCTCTGCTTCTCGCGTTCGGATATGCGAATTGGCCGCTCGTGAAAAGTGAAGGGTGG
>JBQTID010000115.1:0-9160 GCA_052389275.1 Gemmatimonadota bacterium
TTGCTCACCTGAACGTCACCAGCTTGCTGAGCCGGCTCCGCAAACATTGGTGAATGCGCTCAAGCAAGTTCAGTCTCAAAACCTAACCGTGCTTGTAGTCGACAGCTCCGGTACTAAAGTACAGGGCCGCGTGCGCGATGTGACTGCTCATTCGGTTACAATCGCCCAAAACACGGTTGCTCTAGGGTCTATTGAATCTGTTTATCGGCGCGCTGCGCGCATGTCCTCAGGAGCGCGGCGCGGTGCCATCCTAGGTGGCCTTGGTGGAGCAGCACTCGGAGCTTTCCTCGCAACCATCCGCAGCTCCGACGGCGACTGTGACTGCGGAATCCGATATGTCGGCGGAGGCGCTTTCATGGGCGGATTGACAGGCCTGCTGTTCGGAAGCGTGATGTCTGGTGCAGAAGGCGGGTGGCAAATTGTCTGGAGAGATCAATAGTCGAATCGCCGGCGCATCGATTCTATTTGTCCCTTACAATCCATTCACTGGAGCAAGGCCATGCAAATCTCCGCGCGGTTTCCCGTCGCCGTTATGTTAACAGCGGTAATGACTGCCTGCGAAACCGGAACACCGCCAATGGGCGTCCAGCCGAATTTCGACAAGCATGACGCACACGGACCGCCGGTTCGGATCAATCAAACCCAAGACTGGTGTGATCGAAATCCAACGCAGTGCCCTGGCGCTGTGCCCGATCCTAATCCGCTTGCAGATGGTATCTATCTCGGATCAGAGATAACGTACGAGAACTGCAATGAAGGAGCATTTTCACCGGGTGGTGATCTAGACCAAGACGAGTTCGGGGATTATTGCGAAGAGCTCATAGCGCAGTTTTTCGCGCCTCAACTCAGTTTTAGCTCTCAGGAGCAGATGAGAGAGCACGAACCATATTGGGCCGCGCGTCCTTTAGGATACGTAGGCTACGGTTCATGGATTCCCGCCGTGAGGGTGTTTTATGCTCTGCCGTACTACAAGGACGGCGGCGCGTACGGCCTGCTTTGCAATGGGTGTACCGCGCACTTCGGGGATTCCGAATGGGTAGCATTCGACATCGTCTACCGTCAATCTACTAAGCACTGGGAATTCGACATCGCTCGTCTGTCAGCGCACGGTAGCGCACCCGAATACGGCTGGGGCGATTTTGAATGGCCAGAGAAGCAACGCGGTTATCCTCGAATTCATGTTGCCGAAGGTAAGCACGCGAATTACCCGACCGAGCAGTTCTGTGATAGCGGCGCACATCTCGGTTATGATTTCTGCAACCCGCCGTTTTCGTATGAGCGTTACCGCTATTCAATTTTTCGGCATCTCGGTAGTCGAATAACCCCGTTCAAGAATTGCGTGCAGAGCGCCGAGAGCGCAGAACTCGCTGCCGCTGGTTGGTACGAATGCTTCTGGACCGCGGAAACTTTTAAGGGTTGGTCTGGCATTAATGAAGACCCCGCGGCCGGAGGATATAAGCACCACCTTGGCAATATGGGATTTTGAGCGGTGAGACTGTTGACGCAAATCGTCAAGAGGTACGCGTGCTGATTTTGCGCTCGTAGCTCGTATCGCGCGTGACCGGCGTGCTGATGATAGCTGCGGCCGCAGCCTACTTCATAAACAGCATGCCCGGAACCATCGCGTCGGCGGTCGCACCGGAAAAGGATGTTACTCGATTGATTCATTGATCAGCTACGCGTCGCCGTACCACCGATCGATACCATTCAACCCGAGTGAGCCCGATGCTCGGAATCCCCGCGACCTGCCCCCGCGCCCCGCGACACCGCGCCCGCAAAAAACCCGCGCCCGCGCCCGCGACCACGCCCGCGCCCGATTACGTCCTGAGCGTCATGGTGCCTGCCCGGAAATAGACCATACTGGCACAGTCTTCGCACAATCCGTCCCCCCAAGAGGAGATGGAAAATGAGTCATCGCATACTCGTTGTCGAAGATCACGAGGAGACGCGCGGCATGCTGCGCACGCTCCTCAAGCACTACAACCATGAAGTGCTCGAGGCCGACAGTGGTGAAGAGCTGCTCGAGCAGATCGACACGCTCACGCCCGATCTCATTATTCTCGACATTCGGCTGCCCGGCCTGAACGGCTGCGAGACCGTTGCCCAGCTGCGCGAAGCCGGCCATACGACACCGGTGTTCCTCTTCTCCGAAAATTACGACCTGTTTCGCGACACGGTCCAATCCTGCGGCGCGGATGGCTTCTTTCCCAAGTCCAAGGGACCGATGGAGCTGATCACCGCGATCGCGGACAAGCTCGCGTCCGCCCAGTCCACAGTGTGATCTCAGCGCAATCCATGTCGGTCGAATCGTTGCTCGAGCGCACGCTGAACGGCGTGAGCGATGCGCTCATCATCTGCGACCGCGCCTGGCGCATGCTGTATCTGAACGCAGCCGCGCGCGCCTGGCTCGAGCTGCCCGCCAATGACGACGACGTGTCCGGCAAGCTGTTATGGGACGCCGCGCCGCAGCTACGCGACACGCGCTTCGACGCGGAGTGCAGCGCCGCGCTGCGCGAGCAGCAGCCGCGCGCGTTCGACGAGTTCGTCGCGCAGCGCAACGCCTGGTACGACGTGCGCGTGGAGCCGGCTGACGACGCGGTGGTGATCCTGATGCGCGATGTCACGAAAGCAAGGCAGCAGCAGACGCAGGCAACGCGCACGCGCCTGATCAGGGGCTTCAGCCACGACCTCAAGAACCCGATCGGCGCGGCGGACGGCCACGCGGCGCTGCTCGAGGATGGCATGCTCGGCGAGCTGAGCGAGAAGCAGCGCGCCAGTGTCGCGCGCATTCGTATCGCGCTGCGCAACGCGGTCGGCCTGATCGACGACCTGGTCGACCTGGCCCTCGCCGAAAGCGGCCAGCTCGAGGTGCACCGCCGGCCGCTCGACGTGCGCGACGTCGCGCGCGAGCTGGTCGAGCAGTACCGGCCGTCCGCCGAGCAGGCAGGGCTCGGCATCAAGAGCGTGCTCGAAGAGGTCGACGTCGTCCAGAGCGACGAGGCCCGTGTCCGCCAGGTGCTCGGCAACCTGCTGTCCAACGCGGTCAAGTACACGCCGGCCGGCGGCCGCGTCGAGGTCCGCACCGGCATGCGCAAGTCCGACAGCGAGTTACAGCAGTCCGGCCAGTTTGTGGTGGTCGACGTCGCCGATACCGGCATTGGCGTCCCGGCCGACAAGCTGGACGTGCTGTTCACCGAGTTCGAGCGCATCGATCCCGATGTCCAGCCGGGCGCCGGCCTCGGCCTCGCCATCAGCCAGCGCATCGCGCGGCTGCTGGGCGGCGAAATCACGGTCGCGACCGAGCGTGGCGCCGGCTCGACCTTCACGTTGTGGCTGCCCGTGACAAAAACGTGACGAAATAAAACCGTATGACTTTCGCTATCCCCGTGTGAAGCTTGACTTTTACGGTGGCAAAGACGAAACTGGCTGCGGGTCATCCCCACCCAAAACAACATAAATTCCCACAAAGACTCGACGAGCCGGTCTGAAGTCCGGACCAGCTGCGTGTTGCTCACATGATGTTGCGACGCGGGTTGACGTGCCTCGCGCGTACAGGCGCGCGGGATCCGAGGAGTGGAATGGCGTCCGGGCAAGCTCACCATGGAGTGGACACAGCCGCGCAGGAAACCGCGGCGGCTGGGCTATTGACCGCACTCAAGGGAGTCGCGCAGGCGCGCGTCCGCATGGATGCGCGCGGCCGCATTGTACGCGTCGAGATCGTGCCGCAGGGCATCGACGAGCGCGCCGCCATGCGCAACGCGCAGAGCGCGCTGATGGCGGTGCTCGGCCAGAACCTGGATGTCAGCGCGATCGTGATCGTGAACGAGATCGAGACGCATGCGGAAGTAGTGTCAGTCGCGCCTCCGCCTCCGTCTCCGTCTCCGTCTCCGTCTCCGTCTCCGTCTGCGGCTGGCGTGATCGCGCTGAAGATTCCGCCGGTGAAGCAGAGCGAGCTGAACGTGGCGGCGCGCGTCGCATTCGAGACGCTGCGCGCGGCGCAGGCCAGCTTTCACGGCTTTCAGTATGACGGCGCCGAGCTGGTCCGCATTGGCGGCGCGCCGTATGTCGTGGTCGCGGTCAAGTGGGCCGCCTCGGACATGAGGTTCTGCGGCGCGGCGCCGGTGCTCGAGAGCGTGAGCACCGCGAGTGCGCGCGCGCTCATGAACGCGGTCGGCACCGCGGCCATGGGCGGCGTCGCGCTGGAGATCGAGGTAGACGGCAATCGGTACGAGATACTGGAAGCCTGATACTGGAACGCGGCACGCGCGCGCGTGATCGCCAAAACTTTCAACCGGAAATAAAAGGAAAACGGAGCCCCCGACCCTGAACCAAGCGGAGCCCAGCGATTAGCGAAGAGCGGAGCGTAAGCGACCATCAACCAATCGGTCGACTGAAACTCCGAGGAGGAGAGCTGGGTGTACGGATACTTTGAGTTCTGCGTTGCATTGTTCAGCAAGGGCGTAGTAGCGTTCTAAGTTTTTGGGGGCTCCAACCTTAATATGAATCGTCAGACGCGCATCTATCTGCTGCTCGTAATTTGCTTGGCAGCAGTGGCCTTGCCCTTTCAGGATTGGTCCGCACTGTGGGGATTATCCTCGGAGCACGCATCCGGGGTAGTAGCATTGATCGGGCTAGGGTTGCTGTCAGAGGCGCTGTCTGTTCGTTCCACTGTCGGGACGCACCAGATCACGTCTTCGATCGCATTTCTGCCGTACTTTGCCGCCGTTCTCCTTTTCCCTCCACCCGCAGCGGTGACCGTCGTTATGGTCACGTTTTTCGCAACCCAGGTGGCAGTGCAGAAAAAGCCGCTGTTTCGGGCGGTGTTCAACACAGCGCAGGCCATTCTTGCAATTATCATTGCGACTAAAGTGTTCCAACTGCTCGGGGGGCATTACTCTGCGGCGTTGACGTCGGAGTTCGTTAGTCGGACCGGCCTAACCAGTCTCGCCGGAATGGCTGTTACATTCTTTCTTGTCAATCAATTATCGGTTGGTATTGCGATCGCTTTCTCGACCGGTAATCGAGTGCGAACCGTTTTCGGACGCATCGTCGCACCAAGCGGCGCTAACCTCCTTTATGATGTGCTGGTAAGCCCCATTGCAGTGGTAATCGCAGTTGTGTATGGCAGTTTTGGCGTTGCGGGGTTGGCAATGGTAACTCTCCCATTGTTGATTATTCGCCATTCGTACATGTCGACACTCAAGCTTCAGCAAGCCAACAAGGATCTTCTGTCCGTCCTGGTGAAAACGATCGAAACGCGAGATCCGTACACGTCTGGTCACTCAATCCGAGTAAGTATTCTTGCTCGAGCAATCGCTGAGGATATGGATTTGTCTGCCACTAGGGTAGACACGATCGAGATGACGGCTCTCGTGCATGATATCGGGAAAGTCGACGCCATCTATGCTTCCATTATCCGAAAGGAAGGCAGCCTGACCGATGCTGAAAGACACATCATTGTCACACACGCGGCGAAAGGCGCTGAATTCCTGAAGACTCTTACTTCATTTAGTAGTGACGTGGTAGACGGCGTACGGCATCATCACGAGCGGTATAACGGAACTGGATATCCTGACGGACTTGTTGGCGACGCGATCCCTCTCCCGGCACGCATAATTCAACTTTGCGATTCCATTGACGCGATGCTTTCCGACCGGCCGTACCGCAAAGCCCTTACTGTCGAGTATGTTCGCGGTGAGTTAATTCGGTGTGCCGGTACGCAGTTTGATCCGCGAATCGTCGAAATTATTCTGAAGCGCAATACGCTGGAGCGCGCTGCAGCACTCGTTCGTCCGGAAAAGGTAAAGCCACAGCTGGTGGTAGCTTCGGCATAGTCGTCCCATCTTGCCATTGATCTTATGACGTCGGCACCGCAACCATATCGTAGGTGCTGACCCTGTTGGTGATTTTTTCTGAGCCCCGAATAACGGAACGGGCCGAAGGCCTGCTCCTTCGCCTTCTGACACCGCAAAGTAATCATGGCAACATTGTCTGCGCCTACTTCCATCATCAGCGTGCAAACCCTGGGGTCATTCTCGGTTCGGCATTTCGGTAGAGTCGTTCTGTTGCCACGGCTGAAGGATCGGGCACTTCTCGCTTATCTCGCAATAAACATCAAAGAAATCCATCGCCGCGAGTACTTGGCCGACTTGCTTTGGCAACGTTGTAGTGAAAAAAATGCGAGGCATTCGCTCAACCAGTCGATATACACGGTTCGCCGGTTGTTGCCGGATCTTCTCATTACAGACAAAAAGACGTTGCGATGCGACCCGACTCGAATCAAGAGCGATGCGCTGGAAATATTGAATTCAATTGCGCGAGGGGACGCCTTGTCCTGTATCGAGCCGCTACAGGGAGAATTCCTGGCCGACATCGATGTTAAAGATTCAAGTGAGTTCGAGGAATGGCGAAGCGACTTTGGCCGCCAGCTTAACTATCAATTCGAGTATGCGCTAAAGAATCAAATGTCGACGCTGCCGCTTGATGAGCAGCTGCGACTAATGACGACCGTACCTCGGCGCTTTGTTTCAGCCCTTGTGGCACGAGGAAATGGCGTGGCTATTGAACCTATCGAGCCGGCCCAAACAGCCTATCCGGTTCCGATTAAAGACGTCCCCTCATCAGGAACTCTTCCTCTGGTTGGAAGAAGCCGGCAACTTGCAGTTCTAACCCGCTTGTTCGAGACGTCCGCCGCAATGGCAGCAACCTTTGCGGTCGTTTCCGGTCCCGCTGGTTACGGCAAGACGCGACTCGTAAATGACTTTTTAGATTCTATCCCCAGCGGCTGCGCCCGAATATTACGGGTCAGAAGTTTCGAGACAGAGCGTTTGGTCGGCTTCGGACCCATTGTGGACATCTTAGCACGTCGTCTGCATCGATCTGACTTCGACGGGCTGGAACCGATATGGCTCGCAGTATTGAGCGAGCTCGTGCCGAATCTGCAAGCCATCGCCAACGGACCCCCGGCATTGAGCGCAGCTGCCGCGCAAACGCGCCTATTCGAAGCAGTGCTGCAAGTAGTATTGCACCTGAGCAGACAGCAGCCGCTTATCTTGTTTGTCGACGACATACAATGGGCAGATCGATCGTCTCGCGCGCTTCTCTCCTACGTATCTCACAGGCTGGCAGAAGCACATGTGATGCTAATTGTAACGACGCGTGCGCCGACGAGCCAAAATGTACTGCCTGCACCGTTTGACGAATGGCAGCAGATCAGCCTCGCCAAGCTCGATGCATCCGACATCGGCTGCATACTCGAGTGCCTTCAATCCTTCAATTCCGCGGAACCGCCGACCGTCGACCAGCTCGTCCGTCTCACCGGCGGAGCTCCTTACCTTATCAATGGGGTGCTAAAATCTTGGATCTCCAGTGGCGAGGTCAGCGAGCAAGGCTGGAGCGAGAACGGGAACGAACCGTACGATGTTGTGGGACCGGTGCTCGAACGGCTTGCCAAGGCTCCACGCGAAATGCTCTCGATCCTGGCAGTTGTGGGCAGGCCCGCCTCGATGAAACTGCTAAGTCGCATGGTTAATGGTGCATCAATCTCCAAGACGATCCGGTATCTGATCCGCCATGACCTCATAATCAGTTCAGGTGGTAAAGTAGCGTTCCATCACGATCTCATCCGAGAGGCAGTGTACGACCGTCTGCCGTTGTTTTTGAGAACAGAGTTGCACTGTCGCGCCGCCGAGATGCTTCGTCGAAGTCGTTCACGAGCGGGAGAAGTAGCGGAGCATTACTACAAGGCAAGAGTTCGCCGACTCGCATATCGTTACGCGTTGATAGCGGCGCAGGATGCCGACACTCGCCATGCTACGGAGGAGAGCATCTCGTTTTTGAGGCTCGCAATCAAGGCGTCGCGCAATCCGGCGGCGCACCTTCGATTGACTCTCGCTAGCCATTTGATGAGCATCTACAGGCTGTCTGAAGGCCGGCGTGTTGTAAAGGATTTGCGCAAGCAGCGGAATGCTTCGCACCTTGAAATGTTGCGTGCCCAATTGGTTGACTTGGAAGCGGCGTATACGCTTGGTCAGGTCGCTGGCCCAACCGTGAGAAGACGTCTCGTCTCCATCCAACAGACAATCGATCCACGGGAATTGGGGTTATTGATACACGCCCTCAGGCTTAACGCTCGTTCTGCATTCCACGATGCGGATGCAAATGCAATTTCATCATCGATACGGGTTTTGCGAGATTTCGCTAGGGACAATGCCACCGCCGAGGGGATCGAGGCGCTCGCGCACGCAGCGCGGGTGCACAGTCTCGTGAATTCCGCATCAGAAGCGGAGGAGTGGGTCGCTCCTGTGTGGAACGCAGTGGAATCATTCGAAAATCACGAGCTCAAAGTTCGACTTCGTTTGCTGTCAGCCGTCATAACGTACGAAGTAGGTAAGCTGGTACTCGCGGAGCAACTACATCGAAAGCTGCTCGCCGATGTCGAGGAGTCCGGCGCAATCAGTCAGTACCCTGTTGCTGCCGTTCATCTGCATATGATGCTGATCGAACAAGGTAAGTATGACGAGGCCAAAGACTTGTCGGCGCAGATCAGGCGAAGAATCCCAGAGATAGAAACCGTATATGCCTGCGCGCCATTGGCGGCCAACGACGGATGCATGTACTATGAGGTCGGAGATCTGCATCGAGCGGAGATTATGGCTAGTGCGGCGCTTGCTTATTCCGCTCGAATGAAAGCGGTTTGGATCGAGATTGGCGGTATTGCAATCAAGGGACTGGTTGCGTTCGATCAAGGACGCCTCGCTGAGGCACGCGATGCCGCGACAGCCGGAAAGCGAATCATCAGTAACTTTGGACATCGGGCAGCGGACGTTTCGCATTTGGAAACCCTGATCTACCGCGTCGACAGCGTATGTGTGGATCGAGAATCCGCACTACAGCGGTTGAGAGACGCGGTAGGCGAGTATCACGACCGCGACGTCGTTTGCCGCCTGCGCATGCAGCTCGAACTGGCCCGCGCATTGAAGGCGATCGACAGACATGCCGCCCGGCGCGAAGCTAAACTTGTCTTCGAACAAGCGACCGCCATCAATGCCCGCCCCATTGCGGAGCGGGCCGACAGCTTGCTCCTTCGCCTCTGATCAGGCGCTCACACTCAGCGTAAGCGTACGGCCATCCCATGGTGCGTTGATGGTAACGTATTGGT
>JBQTID010000116.1:0-6043 GCA_052389275.1 Gemmatimonadota bacterium
CTCGCGCAGGCCGTGTGCCAGGCGCTCCATGTGAGGCGCCATCTGAAAGATGCGGCCGTCGTAGACGCGCGCCACTTCGTAGACGCCATCCGCGAACAGGAACCCTCGGTCATCGACCGAAACACGCGCATTCGCGTGATCTACGTACTCGCCATCGAGATAAACGATCATGCCATAGTCGGGAGTGTGTGAGTATGTGAGTGTGAGAATGTGAGAAATACTAGCCGATAATGATACCATGCACAACTCAGTCCTACACTCTCACACTCTCACCCACTCACCCTCTCACACTCTCACACTCTCAATTAATCATTCTTTTCGATCGTCATGAGCAGGCGGCCACCACCGAAAACGCGTGTATCGCCCGTTGATTCCGAGACGACGAAAGCGACGCAGTGCGTGGCGCCGGAAATGGCGGCCGCAGCGCGATGTCTCGCGCCGAGACCAGACGGGACGTGCACTGCCGAAACATCCTGCAGGTAGCGGCCGGCTGCCACGATGACGCCATCACTACGCAGCACGAAAGCGCCATCCATGCCGGAGAACTCGACCAGCGCGCGCCGCGCCGCCGCACTCAGCACGCTGCGCTGTTGCTCCGGATGTCCCTCGAACGGATTGAGCACGAGCGGCTGCGACATTGCAAGCACCTGCTCTTCGTCGCCGAGCGTGATCAGCACGCCGACACTTCTGCCCTCCCTGCCTTCGTGACCCAATTCGACGCACAGGTTCAACACGGCGTCGAATGCCGCCGGATCGGCAACCCGCCGTAAGACCGAGAGTGGCGCGTTGATTTCGCCGTCGAGGAAGTCCTCCTCCTGATCCAGCTCGATTACCGCGATCGTGTCGAGCTCGCAGCCGAGCTCCGATTCGTTGCCCGATACCACCACGACCCGCTGACCCGGCTGGAGATAACCGGCGGCGATCGCCTCGAGCAGCGCGATCTTGGAGCGGCCGCGCCTGCGCAGCCTGACTTCCGGCAGAACCAGGACCTCGCCGTCTTCGGGCCGTCGCGGAGAAGTGCCGGCTGCGGTCAGGACACGCACATCGTCGCCCACTGCGCCTCGCAACAGCTCGCGCTCTTCGACCAGCGCGGCCGCCACGATAACCGCGCTCGCATGCGTGTCCCTGGCAACCCGCGCCGCGCCTTCGATGATAGCCCTGTTCTTGGCGAGCAAGAGTCCGTTTCCTTTCCGCGCTACAGCTTGTCTACGACGTCGAGCAAACTCCGTACGCGCTCGCGCGAGACCGGCGACTGCGCGCGGCCATCCATCTTCAACGAGCTGCCGACGATCGCGCCATCAGCATGACGCAGCAGCGCGCGTGCGTTTTCGGCGGTCAGGCCGCTGCCGACAAAGACGCTCGCGTCCGGCACGGCCGCCTTGACGCGCTCAACGTCGGCCAGGGCGGTGGGCATGCCGGTACCGCTGCCACTGACAATGAGCGCGTCGGCATGACCACGTTCCCAGCTGTCACGCGCGGCGTCCTCGATACTGACACCGACCGGCGCGATCGCATGTTTGACAAAAACATCTGCAAAAATAGCCGCATCCACAGCGAGCTGCGCGCGCAAACGAAGCGTCTCGTGCGCGGCGCCCGAAAGCCAGCCTTGATCGGTCAGCAACGCGCCGGTATGCACGTTGACGCGAATGAACGAGCCGCCCGTCGCCGCGCAAATGGCAAGCGCCGCGGCCGCATCATTGCGCAGCACATTGATGCCGATCGGAACCGTAACTACTGCTCTCACTGCGAGCACGGCCGCACTGAGCGCGGCAATGGTGGCCGGCGGAACCTGCTCTGGATGGAACGGTGTATCGCCGTAGTTTTCGACAATGAGTGCGTCAATGCCCGCATCGGCGAGGGTGGCCGCGTCGCGTGTCGCAGCGTCGAGCACCTGTTGCATCGAGCCCTGCCAGCGCGGCGCGCCCGGCAGTGGCAGCAGGTGCACCATGCCGATGATCGGCTTGGCTCGCCGCCATTCGGGCATCACTGGTTGTCGCATCACGGACGTCATTCTACGTTGCCGCCCACCATGAATCCAATTCTTGCCGGTTTCGACGTCAGGGAAGCGCATTCGGAGAACGGCTTGAGAGTGCTGGTGCGCGAGGATCACAGTGCGCCAGTGGCTGCCATCTATACGCACGTGCGGGCCGGCTACTTCGACGAGCCTGACGAATTGGTTGGCATCAGCCATGTGCTCGAGCACATGTACTTCAAGGGAACGCCGACGCGCGGGCCGGGGCAGATCGCGCAGCAGACGAAGAGCGCCGGCGGTTACCTCAACGCCAGCACGATCTACGATCATACATCGTACTACACGGTCCTGCCTGCTTCATCGCTCGAGGAAGGACTCGACATCCAGAGTGATGCCCTGCTGAACTCCGTGATCGATGCCGAAGAGTTGCGCAAGGAATTGCTCGTCATCATTCAGGAAGCCAACCGCAAGCTCGACAATCCGGCCGCGCGCGCGCGCGAAACGTTGTACGAGCTGATGTTCGACCGGCATCGCATGCGGCGCTGGCGCATCGGCCAGGAAGCACAGCTTCGCACCTTCACGCGTGCGGACGTCTCCGGTTTCTTCGAGCGCCATTATCGCGCGCCGGCCATCATCCTGGTCGTCTCGGGCGCGGTCGACGCGGCTGACGTATTCGATCTCGTCGAACGCAAGTATGCGGGGATTCGGCAGGGTGATCCGCCGCACGATCGGGGTCCGCCGGAGCCGCGCCGGCACGAATTCCGCTTTTGCGAGATCGCCGGCGACGTAGTGCAAACCCGCATCGAGATCGGCTGGCACACCGAGCCGGCGCTGCACGCGGACACGGCGTATATCGACATGCTCGCACTGATTCTGGGCCAGGGACGGGCCTCGCATCTATACCGACGCGTGCGCGAGGCGGGGCTCGCATCAGGCATCAGTGCGCACAACTACACGCCGGCCGAGCTCGGTCTGTTCGGCGTGACCGCAGAGGCAGAGCCGGCAGATACGCGCGCATGCATCGACGCGATCTTCGAGACCATCGAAGCAGCGCGTGACGGCTCGATCAGCGACAGCGATGTGGCGCGCGCGCAAAGCGTGCTCGAGGCGCGCACCCTGCGAGGCCTCGAGACCATGGAAGGGCAGGCGAGTTTTCTGGCCGAGTGGGCAGCACTCGGAGACTGGCGGCTCGCGATCGCCTATCTCGAACGCATCATGAGCGCCCGGCGCGCGGACATCGAGCGCGTCGCACGCTACTACCTGGCGAGCGCCGCTGCGTCGGTGCTGTCGTATCGGCCGGAATCGGCCGCCGCGCTGTCACTGACCGCGGCAGACGCGCAACGCCATGCGCGCTGAAATCGAGGCAGGCGTGCACACGTATGTGCTGTCGGGCAGCGCGCGTGCGGTCATCAAACAGAAGTCCAACATACCGCTGGTAACCATCGCAATCGGCGCACGCGCAGGCATTCACAACGAATCTGCAGCCAATTGCGGTTTGACCGGCCTGGTTGCGCGAGCGTCGCTGAAAGGCACGACTACTCGCACAGGCGCGCGGATCGCGCAGCTCGCAGAAGACATGGGTGGCGGCATCTCACCATCCGTCAGCGCTGATGTCATTGACTGGGAGATCACCGTACCCGCGCGCCATTTCGCCACGGCGCTGGATCTGATTGTCGACGTCGCCTTCAACGCTTCGTTTCCGGATTCCGAATTCGAGGTGGAGCGCAAGCTGGCGCTGTCGGATCTACAGCAAACTCGCGATGACATGTACCGTTACCCGTTGCGCCTGTGCATGCAGCAGGCATTCCACGGTCACGCCTATGGCAATACGCTCGAGGCGGTCGAGCATTCGCTCAGTCGCGCGACACGCGGCGCCGCCGCGGCCTGGTACAGCGACCAGCTGCGCCACGAGCCATGGGTCTTCGTGGTCGGCGCGGTTGAGCCTGATGCAGCGGCGCGTGCCATAGAGGCGGTCATACCGCAGACCAATGGCGTGCGTCGCACCGCGCCGGGCAGCGCCGCCTGGCAGGGCGGCACGACGCGCTTCGAGCGCCGC
The DNA here is from genome assembly GCA_052389275.1 of Gemmatimonadota bacterium. GTDB lineage: Bacteria > Gemmatimonadota > Gemmatimonadetes > Longimicrobiales > RSA9 > CBJLQC01. Next base: position 4,029 of record JBQTID010000116.1, read on the forward strand.
GACAAGGCGCAGACGGCCCTCGCGCTCGCCTTTCCCGGTCCTGCCCGCGCTGACGACGATGTCTACGCGCTACAGGTTCTTGCCAACGCGGTGGGTGGTTTGGGCGGCCGGATCTTCGAGGAGCTGCGCAGCAAACGCTCATTGGCCTACAGCGTGGCGCTCTTGCCGATTGCGCGCTGGCTGGGCGGCGCGTTCGTCGCCTACATCGCGACCGCGCCGGAGCGCGAAGCGGAAGCGCGCAGCGCGCTGCTCGAAGAAATCGAGCGACTCGTTACCGAGCCGCTGCCACCCGAAGATGTACGACGCTCGCAGCGCTATACGATCGGCACCTGGCAGATTCGCAGCCAGACTAATGGCGCGCAGCTTGGTGATTTGCTGCACGCGTGCCTGCTTGGCAAAGGTGTTGCGGAAATCCTCGAGTTCGAAGATCGGGTTCGGGCCGTAACGCCGGCGGACATCAATCGAGCGGCACACAGATATTTCAATCAGGCTCTCATGGTCGAGGGCATTGTGCGCGGAAAGGATCAGCAATGAGCGCCGAGTATCAGTTCATCAAGGTCGAACGCCGTGAAGCGACTGCGATCGTGACGATCAGCAGACCTGACAAATTGAATGCGCTGAATGCCGCGACGGTCGCAGAAGTGCGCAATGCCTTCGAGGAGCTGCGCTCGGATGATTCGGTTCGTGCAGTCATACTCACGGGTGCCGGCGACAAGGCGTTTATTGCAGGTGCTGACATTGCCGAGCTGTCGCAGATGACGCCGCTGAGCGGCGTCGACACTTCGCGCGCCGGGCAGGAAACGCTGCGACTCATCGAGACCATGCCCAAGCCGGTCATTGCGGCGGTCAACGGTTTCGCGCTGGGTGGCGGCCTCGAGTTCGCGCTGGCCTGTCACATTCGTATTGCGAGCGAGAACGCGAAGCTCGGCCTGCCGGAAGTGAAGCTCGGCATCATCCCCGGTTACGGCGGCACGTTTCGTTTGCCCCGCGTCGTCGGCCGCGGCCGCGCGCTCGAGCTAATGCTGACCGGCGAGATGGTCAATGCGCAGGAAGCGCATCGCATCGGTCTGGTCAACCAGGTCGTGGCACCGCAGGAGCTGCTCGGAACCGCCGAAGCTTTGGCGCGCAAGATCGCCGCTAACGGCCCGGTCGCGGTCGCGCTCGCGATTCAGGCGGTAGACCACAGCTACCACGCAACGACCGAAGATGCGCAGCGGCTGGAAGCGAACATGTTCGGTCTGCTCGCCGCTACCGCGGATATGCGCGAGGGCATGAGTGCGTTTCTGGAGAAGCGCGCGGCGGAGTTTAAGGGAACATAAATGGGAGCATGGGAGCGCACAAGCTGACTGCCGCCGGCGGCGCGATTTAGAGCTACGCCATCTTGACGGCTTGTATATGCACTGTATATACTAATAAGGTGGCTACCGACGTCTATGAGCGGCTGGCGGACTGCACCGGATTCGAGTGGGATGAAGGCAACGCACCCAAAGTGGCCGCACGGCACAACGTGGAGCCCGGCGAGTGCGAGCAGGCATTTTTCCGAGAGCCTTTCCTGGTCGTATTGGAGCAGAAACATTCAGGCGTCGAGGATCGGTGGCAGGCGCTTGGCCGCACGACGTCAGGTCGATGGTTACTGATCGTATTCACGATCCGCGCGGACTTGATCCGCGTGATCGCGGCTCGCGATATGAACCGGAAGGAGAGAGAGCGATATGAGCAAATCAAAACGCAGACTTAAAAAGATGCCAGTCTTCAAGAGCGAGGATAAGGAGCGGGAGTTCTGGGCGAGTGCCGATTCGACCGAATACGTAGATTGGTCCAAGGCGCGAGTTGTCCGGTTTCCTCAGCTTCGTCCCTCGTCGACGTCGATTTCGGTGCGTTTGCCGAACACTTTGCTGACCGAGCTCAAGTTGCTAGCCAACGAACGGGACGTGCCGTATCAGAGTCTGATGAAAGTATATCTGGTCGATCGCGTGAAAGAAGAACGGCGCCGCAAGCGTGAACGTGCTGGGTAA
>JBQTID010000117.1:0-16603 GCA_052389275.1 Gemmatimonadota bacterium
GCTTCCTCGCGTTCGCGTTTTTGTTTGTGTGAACAACATCAAAATACGCAATGAACACGAGTGTCGCATCTGGATGCGCCGATCTCATCTCCTTACATGAAGTTACGAGTTTCCGGACGCGAACTAGCTAGTCAGTACATTCGCCGGGTGGACTTTCACCGAGCACGTATCGAAAACCGCGGTGCCGCGTTTGAGGTGGGAAGCAAGCTCCGGCACGACGTGCTCGATCTGATTGATCGGCACACAGAGAAAAATTGCTTCCGATGCCTGGCAAAGCTCTGGCAACGGAAGAAAGCGTTCGGTCTGCGCCGGCACAATGTCCGTTACTGAGACTTGATGGTGGGCTGCGAGCAGATCGGCCCACAGTCGGCCGAATCGGCCGTAGCCGATGATTCCCACCTTTTGCCGTTGCATATGCGGACGTTACGGTCGTATTTGCTGCGCCACAATCCGAAGCCTTGCGCCCGAACGTGTCGATCACTATTATGCCGATCATGAGCCACCAGATTTTCCACGTCATGTGCGTTTGCGCATGTATGGCCTGTCCGCGAAGCGGAGCCGGTCGTGGAGATTCTTTGTACCGCAGCTAAACAGCACAGTACAAATAACCTGCACCCCGGCCCGCCTACGAGCGAGCCGGGGTGTTTTGCATGTGAGGAATGAGCGTGGCATCGGTCGACATCAGCACCTTGCCAGATAAAAACCTAACAGTTCCGGATTTATCCGAACGACCACGAACCGGCCCATGTGCACGCCATCAAAGGGAACGGGTTCGTGAAGATCGAGATCCCGAAGGAGGGCGGAAGCTCTTGCATGGTAAGACGGAAGCTGGCGGACGTCCTCGCACGCGTCACAGGAAGAGCGCATAGCATGACTGCCATAGTCCTCCAACGCATGTGCGCAATGGCTTGCGCGTGTATGGCCTGCTCGCTGAAGGGCGAGGCCGGTGGAGGAATTTTGTAGCGCCGATTGATACAACACGGCACTCAAATGCTTCGACCCGGCCCGCTCTGCGCGGACCGGGTCTTTCTTTTTGGAATTGGTGAGCTAATGGATTGGGAAGCGTCGTTCGTCGGCTTATTGGTCGGCACGCTCATCGGCACGACTGGCATGGGAGCGGGCTCGCTGCTCGCGCCATTACTGGTGCTGTGGTTCGGTGTGCCACCGCTTCAGGCGATTGGCAGCGACCTCGTCTACTCGGCGGTCACCAAGTCGGTCGGCGGGTTGGCGCACATCCGTCTGGGCACGGTCGACTTCACGGCAGTTGGCTGGATGGCGGGTGCCAGCGTGCCTGCCACGATTCTGGCCGTTTGGTCATTGGTGAAGTTCGGCGCGCTCGCGCCGGGCCTCGATCACCTGCTGCTCCAGTTCCTGGGAATTGCAGTAATGGTCGCCGGCGTTGCGCTGCTGCTTCGTTCCGCTTTGACGCGCGGGCCCGCCGCACGACAGCGACCTCATTGCGGCTGGCTGCTCGGCGCTGGCGGGGCGCTGCTCGGTGGTATTGTTGGCGTTACTGCGGCGGGCAGTGGCACGCTCGGAACCGCATTCCTTTCCGTCGCGACACGCCTCGATGCCCGACGTGTAGTCGGCACAGTCATCGTGCATGCGATGATCCTCACGCTGGCAGGCGCGCTCATGCACATTGCCTTCGGCACCGTGCGGCTCGCATTGACGGGCTCGTTGTTGCTCGGCTCGATACCCGGCGTCGTGCTCGGCAGTCGGCTCACTTCGCGTGTCCCCGAAGCCACGCTGCGCGCCATCCTGGCCACCCTGCTCATCACTCTCGGAATAAATGTCCTTTTGCGAGGTGCCGCATGAATGTGTATTGGCATGAAGGTCAGGTCACGCGCGCGGAACGCGAGCGCGCACGTAAGCAGCGCGGTGTTACGCTCTGGCTCACCGGCCTTTCGGGCTCGGGGAAGAGCACACTTGCGCGAGCACTGGAATTGGACCTGTTTCGGCGCGGGTGCAGTGTCTATGTTCTGGATGGCGACAATGTTCGCCACGGTCTGAATCGCGATCTCGGCTTTGGTCCGGATGATCGCACCGAAAACATCCGTCGTGTAGGCGAGGTCGCCAAGCTGTTTACGGATTTCGGTGCCATTGTCGTCACCGCATTCATTTCCCCTTACAAAGCGGATCGCGACAGCGTGCGCGCGCTGCTTGGTGACGGTGATTTCGTCGAGGTGTTCGTCGATGCGCCGCTCGAGACTTGCGAAGCACGTGATCCCAAAGGGCTGTACGCCAAGGCACGCCGTGGCGAGATCGCGGAGTTCACGGGCATTTCCGCGCCATATGAATCGCCCCACGCGCCGGAGCTGGCCGTCGACACCGCTCGTAACTCGCTCGCTGAGTGCGTAGCGCGTGTGCTCGGCTATCTCGAGCGCCACGGCCATGTGGCTGCAGAAGCGCCAACAGGATTGATCGCGCCCTATGGCGGCAAACTGATCGATCGTCGTGTGGCTGAAGTTGACGCCAGCGGCCTGCCGCAAATCAGCATCGCCAGCCATACCCTCTCGGACTTGTATCTGGTTGCAATTGGCGCGCTGAGTCCGCTCACCGGGTTCATGGGCCAGGCAGATTACGAGTCGGTACTCGAGCGGATGACGTTGGCAAATGGACTGCCATGGTCGATACCGGTAACGCTGCCGGTCCGCCGCAACCAGGTCAGGAAAATCGGGCCAGGCGATGCCATCAAGCTGGTCGCGCCCGATCGCCGCATTGCCGGCATCCTTCACGTCGAAGAAATCTACGAGTGGGATCCGGCGCGCGAGGCGGCGCTCGTATACGGCACCAGGGATCGCAGTCACCCGGGTGTAAAGCGGCTGTTGCAGGCGGGCGAGCTGCTGGTCAGCGGGCCGATTGACTACGTCTACGACCGCGATGTCAGCGGCTTCGCCGACCTCAATCTCACGCCTGCGGAAACGCGTGCCGAGTTCGAGCGGCGCGGCTGGAAAACCGTCGTCGGATTTCAGACGCGTAATCCGGTGCACCGCGCGCACGAGTATTTGCAGAAGAGCGCGCTCGAAAATGTCGACGGTCTGCTGCTGCATCCGCTGGTAGGCGATACCAAGTCCGACGATGTGCCCGCGGCGGTTCGTGTCGAATGCTATCGCGTGCTGCTCGAGCAGTATTACCCGAAGGATCGCGTGCTGCTGTCCGTGCTGCCCGCCGCCATGCGCTACGCCGGTCCGCGCGAGGCGATCTTCCATGCGATCATCCGCCGCAATTACGGTTGTTCGCACTTCATAGTCGGCCGCGACCATGCGGGTGTTGGCAATTACTACGGCACCTACGCCGCGCAGGAGATCTTCGACACCATTGATCTCGAGCAGCTTGGCATCGTGCCGCTCAAGTTCGAGCACGCCTTCTATTGTTCGCGCTGCGAGCAGATGGTCACGACCAGGACGTGCCCCCATGACGCCGAGCATCATGTGGTCCTCTCCGGGACGCGCGTACGCGCGCTGTTGTCCCTGGGAGAACGGCCGCCTGCGGAGTTCACGCGCGCGGAAGTGGCGGACGTGCTGATGAAGGCGTATCCGCGCCAGGCAGTGCATCTGATTGCAGAGTGGAATCCGCATCAGATCGGGAAGCCGGCATGAGCGACGTCGAAAGGGTCAAGGAGCAGAGCGGCGGGCTGCGTGGAGCGCTCGCGGAGGAGCTGAATAATGACAAAAGTCACTTCAGCTATGAGGGGCAGACCATCCTGAAATTCCACGGCTCATACGAACAGGACGATCGTGATAAACGGCGGGAGCGCAAGAAAGCGGGACTCGAGCCGGCTTACAGCTTCATGACGCGCAGCCGCGTACCCGGCGGCGTGCTGACGGCGGCGCAGTACCTGGCGCACGATGAGCTGGCGACGCGTTACGCGAACGGCACGCTGCGCGTGACCACTCGTCAGACCATCCAGCTGCACGGAGTCCTCAAGGGGAATCTCGCGCCCACGATCCGCGCCTTGAATGAGGCGCTGGTGACAACGCTTGCGACCTGCGGTGATGTGAATCGCAATGTGCTGAGCTGTGCCGCGCCGCTGCCGCAGCGCCTGCGTGCCGAAGCGCTCGACGTCGCACGCAGCATCTCGGATCATTTGCTGCCGCGTACCCGGGCGTACCACGAGATCTGGATCGATGGTCAGCTCACCGCGGGTGGCGAACCGGAGCCCGATCCCATCTACGAGAACCGTTATCTGCCGCGCAAGTTCAAGACGGCGATTGCATTTCCGGAAGACAACTGCACCGACATCTACTCGAATGATCTCGGCTTTCTGGTCGTCCACGATCATGATCGGCTGGTCGGCTTCAACGTGCTGGTCGGCGGCGGTCTCGGCCAAACGCACGGCAAGACGGAAACGTATCCGCGCCTGGCCGACCCACTCGCGTTCGTGGAGCCGGATCAGGTGCTCGCCGTTGCGACAGCAGTCGTGCTGACCCAACGAGACTTCGGCAATCGCGAGAACCGCAAGCGGGCGCGCCTGAAATACCTGCTCGACGAGCGCGGTCTCGACTGGTTCCGCGGCGAAGTCGAAAAACGGCTGGGCTGGGAACTGAATCCGCCCGCGCCAGTGAAGGTTACCGGCACGCATGACCACCTGGGCTGGCACGAACAGGGCAATGGCCAATGGTTCTACGGCGCCTTCGTGGAGAACGGCCGGATTCAGGACAGCGCACGCGCAGTGCTGCGCAGAATCGTCGAACAGTTCCGCTTCGGTGTCAGGCTTACGCCACAGCAGAACCTTTTGCTGACAAACATCCCTGAGAAGCAGCGCGCGGAGATCGAGCGCATGCTGAGCGACCATGGCGTGCGCGATTTGACGTCGATTTCTACCGTACGACGTTTTGCCATGGCCTGCCCGGCGCTGCCGACCTGTCCACTTGCGCTCGCGGAATCCGAGCGGGCACTGCCCGCCATCATCGACGAGCTGGAAATCGAATTGAACAATCTGGGCATTGCGGATGTGCCGTTCACCGTGCGCATGACCGGCTGCCCCAATGGCTGTGCGCGCCCGTATACGGCGGACCTCGCGTTTGTTGGCCGCTCGCTTGACAAATACGTCGTTTATGTCGGCGGCAACATGGAAGGAACGCGCCTCAACACGGCCTATGCGGATCTGGTGCCGCGCGCACAGCTCGTCACGATCGTGCGGCCGTTACTCGAGCGCTTCGCGAACGAACGCAACCATGGCGAGCGGTTCGGCGATTTCTGGCACCGCGTGGGGACCGCATGAACCTCGCGCTCGTGTCTGCGTTCGGACCGGGTAGTCTGGTGCTAGTCCATCAGCTCTACACACAGCGTTTGCGTGTGCCGGTGATTTTTATTGACACGCATTACCACTTTCCGGAAACGCTCGAGCTGGTGGAGCGGGTGCGATCGCGATACGATCTCGACTTGCGCGTCTTTCGTCCCGCACGGAACCGGGCAGCATTCGAAGCTCTGCATGGCGACCGGCTGTGGCAGCGCGATCTCGAGCGCTACCACCAGCTCACAAAGGTCGAACCGTTCCGCCGCGCGACCGCCCAGCTGGACGCATACATCACGGGGCGACGGCGTGATCAAGGCGCGACGCGCGCTGATCTGGACATCGTCGAATTCGGAAGTCCGCTCAGGATCAACCCGCTCGTAGCGTGGACACGCGAACAAGTGTGGACGTTCATCCGCACTCACGATATCCCGTACAACCCGCTGCACGACGCCGGCTATGCGAGTGTCGGTGACGCACCGCTCACCTCACCGGTTAGCGCCGATGAGCACGAGCGTGCCGGACGCTGGCGCGGCCTCGGCCGCCTCGAGTGCGGCATTCACACTCGCGGAGAATCACCATGGGTGTAGTCTATCTGGTTGGCGCGGGACCTGGTGATCCGGGGCTGCTCACTCTGCATGCCGCACGCGTCCTCAGACGTGCCGACATCGTCTTCCATGATGCGTTGGTGAGCCCGAAAATTCTCGAGCTGGTGCCTGCCACTGCCGAACGCATCGACGTTGGCAAACGCAACGGCGTGCGCTGCATTCCGCAAGAGCAGACGAACCGGCTTCTAATCGAGGCCGCTGGCCTGTTCGACGTGGTAGTGCGGCTGAAAGGCGGCGATCCGCTGGTCTTTGGGCGTGGCGGTGAAGAAGCGCTTGCTTTGCGCGAAGCGAATGTCCGCTTCCGCATCGTGCCGGGCATCACCGCGGGTCTGGGCGCGGCTGCGTACGCGGGCATCCCCCTGACGCATCGCGAGCTTGCATCCGCTGTGACGTTCGTGACCGGCCATGAGGCTCCGGGCCGCACCGAGTCGCATATAGCATGGGAGCAGTTCGCGGGTGGCGACGGGACGATCGTCGTCTACATGGGGCTGACGCGGCTGCGCGAGATATCGAAGCGCTTGATCGCCGCAGGGCGCTCGGCCGCTACACCTGTCGCGGTTGTGGAGTCGGCGACCTGTAAGGAGCAACGAACCGTGACGGCGCCGCTCGCGTCGATTGCGGATCGCGTCGAGCGTGCCGGCCTGGATGGGCCGGCCGTGATCGTAATCGGTGAGGTGGTAACGCTGAGGGAGCAAATCAACTGGTATGAGCAAGCGAACGCGCGCACTGCTGCTGGCGGCACACGGCTCTAGCGTCGAGCCGGGTTCCAGCGCGCCGATCTATGCGCATGCAGCCCGCATTCGCGCGCGGCGCCTGTTCCACGAGGTGCGCGTTGCATTCTGGAAGGAGCGACCCTGGCTGCGCGACGCCCGCCGTGAGATTGAAAGCGACGACATCTTCGTTGTTCCAATGTTCATGGCCGAAGGCTATTACACATGCCAGGTGTTGCCGCGCGAAGTAGGGCGACACGCGCGCATACACTATTGCCGCGCAGTCGGCAGTCATCCGTGCATGCCGCAGCTGGTCCTGAAGCGCGCACGCAGTGTGCCGGTTGATCAGTCGCGATCAGCTCTCGTGGTGATTGGCCATGGCACGGATCGCAGCACGACGTCGTCGCAAACTGTTGAACGTGTAACGAAGCGGCTGCGCGCAGGCTCCGGCTATGCAGCGGTCGCCTGCGGTTTTCTCGATCAGCAGCCGCGCATCGAGGCTGTCGTGGCCGATCTCGATGCATCGCAGGTAGTGCTCGTGCCGTTCTTCATAGCCGAAGGCTGGCACACACGCGAGACGATACCGCAGCGTCTCGGATTGGCGGGCGCGCGAACCGAGCAGGACGGCCGCGTATTATGGTATACGGCACCGGTCGGCACGCTGCCGGAGATTGCATGGGCCGCGGCGGATGTGGCACGGTCGTATCGAACCCGAACACGGAGCTAGACAATGGCACACGGACGCATTTACGACGACATCACGCAAACCATCGGTAACACGCCGCTCATCCGGCTGCGGCGGCTCAGCGCGGATTTGGGGGCGGACGTCGTCGTCAAGCACGAAGGCTTCAATCCATACAGCTCCGTAAAGGACCGGATTGGTCTCGCGATGATCGAGGATGCGATTGCGCGTGGTGTGCTGCGCTCGGGCATGACGATCGTCGAGCCGACCAGCGGCAACACCGGCATCGGTCTCGCCTTCGCAGCGGTCACGCACGATTTGCGTTGTGTGCTGGTCATGCCGGAGACCATGACCGTCGAGCGCCGCAACATCCTGCGCGCATTGGGGTCGGTCGTGGTGTTGACCGAGGGCGCGAAAGGCATGAAGGGCGCAATCGCGCGGGCGGAGCAGCTGCTTGCCGAATTGGGCGAGCAGGCGTGGATGCCCCGACAATTCGACAATCCTGCGAATCCGGACATTCACTACAACACAACCGGCCCGGAAATCTGGCACGATACCGAAGGACGCGTTGACGTTTTCGTGTCCGGCGTCGGCACCGGCGGCACGCTGACCGGCGCCGGCCGCTATTTGCGCGAACGCAATCCAAAGATTCAGCTGGTGGCAGTCGAACCGGCGGAAAGTCCCGTGTTATCGGGAGGTGTGCACACGCCGCACAAGCAGCAGGGCATTGGTGCGGGCTTCGTGCCGGGTGTGCTCGACACGACGCTGTACAACGAAGTGATGCGCGTGAGCAATGATGATGCGATCGCGACCACGCGGCGACTTGCTCGCGAGGAGGGTTTGCTGGCGGGAATTTCGGCGGGCTCGATTACCTGGGCCGCTTTGCAGCTCGCGCAACGGCCGGAGAACGCGGGCAAGCTGATCGTGTCGATTGTGCCGGACTTTGGTGAGCGCTACCTGTCCAATCCGGTTTATCAGGAGCTGCCCGACGTAACTGCGGAAGTGCCTGCGATCTAGGCACTACGCGTAATCACCATTTCTGCGGCCCATCGAGCCGCTCGAGCGCCGTGCGCAACTGGTCGATTGATTGCTGGAGTTGATCCTTAACCCGGTCAATGCGCTCGTTGATGCGAAATTCGACCACCTCGAAATGTTCGGCGATCGCGTCGCGCAGGCCGTCGATGCGCTCATCCACGTATGCCTTCAGCTCGGCAAAGCGACCGTCCATGCGTTCGAGCCGACTCTCCACGTGTTCGAGCCGACCGTCCATGCGTTCGAAGCGGCTGTCCGTGCGTTCGAAGCCCGTGCGCACGGTCGTTTCCAGCCGCTCGAACCGACCGTCAATGCCCTCGAGCCGACCGTTCATTTCCTCGAACTGAGCTGCGAACCGGTCGAAATACCCCTTCAGCTCGGCGTCTCTCATGCCCAAAAATAGCCTCGCCAAAGCGAAGTTAGCCATAGCCGTATGTGACCTCGGAGTTTCAGGGCGTATCCGTCTGGAACTCGCCGAAACAGCTGCGCGCACCCGTATGGCAGATCGGACCATTAGGTTCTACGAGAATCAAAACCGCGTCGGCATCACAGTCGGTATGCATGGCGACGACGCGCTGCGTATTCCCGCTGGTTGCGCCCTTGCGCCAATATTCCTGCCGGCTGCGCGAGTACAGCCAGAGATCTCCCGAATCCAGACAGCGCCGCAGCGCTTCGTGGTCTGCAAAGCCCAGCATCAGCACCTCGCCGGTGGTGAAATCCTGAACGATGACTGGAACCAGGGTGCCCTTCGCGAAGTCGATCAGCGCAAGCTCCTCGGTACTATTGATTCTCATGCGCACTCCCGCACACGGATGTTCGCAGCCGCGAGTGTGCGCTTTACGGCGCGCACGGTCGTGACACCATCATGGAAAATGCCCGCAACCAGCGCAGCATCAGCACCGGTATGCAGAAGCACATCACGGATGTGATCCGCGTTGCCGGCACCGCCACTCGCGATCACGGGTACGTTCACGGCGCTGGCGACACTGTCTGTAAGCGGCAAATCGTAGCCATTGCGCGCGCCGTCTCTATCGATGCTCGTAATCAGAATCTCACCCGCTCCCAGCTGCGTGCAGGTCAATGCCCACGGCACGGCTTCGAGAGTTGTGGCCGCGCGTCCACCATGCGTGAACAAACGGAAGCGCGCACCGTCGAGCCGCGCGTCAATGCTGGCAACAACGCACTGGCGGCCGAAGCGCTCGCTTGCTTCTGTAATCAGCTCCGGTCGCTTCACCGCCGCGCTGTTGATGCTGACCTTGTCGGCACCGGCCTTCAGTGCAGCGGCAATGTCATCGACATCGTTGATGCCGCCGCCGACCGTAAGTGGAATGAAGAGCCGCTCCGCCGTGCGCCGCACCACATCCAGCAGCGTACGGCGTCCCTCCGACGAAGCCGAGATGTCGAGAAAGACAATTTCGTCAGCTCCCGATGCCTCATAATGCTCCGCAAGCTCAGCCGGATCCCCCACATCTCGAAGGCCGGTGAAGTTCACACCCTTCACGACGCGACCGTTCATCACGTCCAGGCAAACCACGATTCGCTTCAGCAGCATGTCACTAATCCTCCCGTTCCACACTTATCGCGCCCTTCGTACTGAATATCTCATCCGCTTTCACGAACGCCTGGCGGAGAGCGAGGCCAGTGGCCTTGAACGCGGCTTCCACGATGTGGTGGCGGTCGCGGCCGCGCAGCACGCGCACGTGCAGCGTCATGCCAGCATTGTCCACCAGCGATCTGAGAAAATGCTCGTACAACGAGCTCGGCAGTCGCCCTTCGTAGTAGGCGCGTCCGCCGACGTCGAGCGCAGCCTCGACCAGCGCATCATCCATCGGGATGACCGCGTGACCGTAGCGGCGACACGCGTCAGGTACGTGATCCTTGAGCGCAATGCCGAGTGTGATCGCCACATCTTCGATCAGGTGATGGCGCAGATCGCCCTGCGCTGCAATTTGCAGCGCGATCCCGGCATAGCGTCCAAAAGTGACCAGCATGTGGTCGAGAAACGGCTCGCCGGTTTGGATGACTGACTCACCGTTGCCGGGCGCAATCGAGAGCGCAATGCGCGTCTCGCGTGTCTCGCGCGTATAGGTCTTCATGCCGCGAACTCCTGTCTGATGCCGGCCGGCGTGATGCGGCCGGTGTAGAGGGACATGCCGAGCACGGCTCCGTGCGCGCCGAGATCCGCGAGTCTCCGCAGGTCCGCCATGTCACGGATGCCGCCGGCAGCGATGAGGGGATGCGGGCATGCGGCCACGAGCTGTTCGAAGCGCACCGCATCTATGCCGCTCATCTGCCCTTCGCGCGAGACATCGGTAACCAGCACCGCGGCCACAGGTTCGCCAGCCAGCTCGCGCATGAATTCCACTGCGTCCAGCTCGGTGTCGTGCGTCCAGCCGCGCGTTACGACCCGGCCATCCCGCATGTCCGCGGCAACCGCGATGCGATCAGGAAAGAGATTCGTTATGCGACGTCGCCATTCAGCGTCTTCGATGGCGCGCGTACCCACCACTACACGCGAGACTCCAGCTGCCAGCAGCTCGGCCGCGCGTTCCTCGCTGCGGACACCGCCACCTACCTGCACGGGTACAGCGACCGCCGCGATGATCTGCCGGATGAGTCCGGCATTGCTGCCACGATCGAGTGCCGCATCGAGATCGACTACGTGCAGTGCTCGGATTCCAGCATTCACCCAATCGCGCGCCACCGCGAGCGCGTTTGGCCGGCTGACGCGTTCCTCGAGCGGATCGCCGCCCACGAGCTGCACCGCGCGGCCTTCGCGCAAGTCGATTGCTGCGTAAATGATCATGACCTCACCGCTGCCAGGAAGTTGCGGACGAGTTGTAGCCCCTGAGCGCCGCTCTTCTCAGGATGAAACTGCACGCCCCAGATATTCTTGCATCGCACCGCCGCCGGAAATCGCTCGCGCTCGTACTCGCTCCATGCGATCACCGTGTCCGCATCCGCCGGCTCGACCACGAAGCTGTTCGCGTAATAGCCCGTCGGTGCGGCGAGATTCTCGAAGAGCGGATCGCCATTCACTTCCACATGGTTCCACCCCATGTGCGGTATGCGTTGCGTTTTCAACCTGCGCACATGTCCTCGCATCACACCCAGCCCGGACCCAACACCTTCTTCGCTCGTCTCGAACAGCAACTGCATGCCCAGACAAACACCAAGGCAGGGAAAGCCCGAAGCGAGTGCCTGACCGATTTCCTCTGCGTTGACACCGAGATTCTCTGCCGCGGGACCGAACGCCCCAACCCCCGGCAGCACGAGGGCGTCCGCCTTCAGCGCTTCAGATGCATCGCATGCAACGGAAACCGATGCGCCGGCCCGCTCGAACGCCTTGGCCAGCGAATGCAAGTTGCCTGTCGCGTAATCGAAAATGGCAACCCTCATCGTAGCACCTCGCACAAAGCATCGAGCAAACGCGCCAGCATCTCCCAAGGTCCGATCGACACGCGTATGCAATCTCCCGCATGGCGCAGCCGCATGAATGGACGCACCGCCACGCCTCGCTCGCGCAGCGCAGTCGCCAGTGCATCGGCACTCCAGCCATCAGGTGCCTGGACCAGAATGAAGTTTGCCGCGGATGGCCATTGCCGAACGTTGAGCTCAGCGAATGCGCGTGCGAGCCGCGCCCGATTGTTCCTGGTCTCGGCGACGACAGCCGCGACCCAGCTCCGATCCGCCTCGAGCACTGCGAGCGCCGCAGCTTCGGCGATCGTGCTCACCTTGTAGGGCCCGCGCGACTTCTCGACTTCGCGGATCAGCAGAGCTGGCCCGATCGCATAGCCGATCCGCAAACCTGCGAGCCCCCACGCTTTCGAGAGCGTACGGATCGAGATCGTGCGCGATGATCGGACCGCGAAATCACCATAGTCGACGTCGCCAAAAATCGAGTATGCCTCATCCAGCAGCAGCACACCCGCAAGCCGCGCGTCGAGCGTGGGAACTACAGAAGCGCCCGGAGCGGTGCCGGTCGGATTGTTGGGCGCGCATACATACGTGATCGGCGCGTCTGCTTCGCACGACGCACGGACGTCGATGCCGAAATCACAGGTCGTAGGAATCGGCAACGGACGCGCGGCATTCATGCGCGCGAAGGTCCTCACAATTCCGAAAGTCGGATCCGGATAGGCCACCGCATCGCCTGGCTCGCAGAACGCACGGATCGCCGAGTCGATGAGATCGTCGGAGCCGCAACCGGTCGCGATGTTGTCGGGCTCGACGCCGTGCAGCTCCGCGAGCGCACGCTTGAGCGGCTGCGCGAACACCGCTGGATAGCGCGTGATCGCTTCATTCGGCAGCTCCGCAAGCGTTCGCCTGAGCGACGGCGCGATGCCGAACAGGTTCGTGTTGTCACTCAGATCGACAGCACATGGCGCACGGCGCGGATCGTACAGCTCGATCTCGCGATAGGCAGCTCTCATACGCGCACCTTCTCCCGCAGTCGCGCCGCGCGTGCGTGTGCGGGCAAACCCTCGGCATCCGCGAGCAGCGCAGTCGTGCCGGCGAGTTTCGCCGTCGCGCACGAGTCGATCTGCTGGTACGTCGTCCAGCGCATGAAATCGACGACCGCCAACCCGCTGTATGAGCGCGCGAGGCCGCCGGTAGGCAGGACGTGATTCGCGCCGGTGAGATAATCGCCGAAGACAACGGATGCACTGTTGCCAACAAAGACAGTACCCGCATTGCGCGTGCGCTCCAGAAAGCCGCGCGGCTCCGCGAGGTACAACACTAGGTGCTCGGGCGCGTACCGGTTACCGAACTCCAGCAGCTCGCCTTCATCTGCTGCGAGCAGGAGAGTCCCCTGTGCGCGCAACGCCGCGGCGATGATCGTACTGCGCGGCAGTGTCTCCCATTCACAAGCGATAATACTCGCAACGTCAGCGAGCAGCTCAGCCGAGGTAGTAACCAGCACACACGCGGCATGCGGATCGTGTTCGGCCTGCGCCAACAATTCCCACGCGACGAGTTCTGCATCCGCCCTGTCGTCCGCGAGCACGAGCACTTCCGAGGGCCCGGCCGGACAATCCACTGCCACCACGCCGTTCAGCTGGCGCTTCGCCTCGGTCACATACGCGTTGCCCGGACCGACGATCTTGTCGACCCGCGGCACGGTTTCCGTTCCCAACGTCATTGCCGCGATCGCGCCCGCTCCACCAATCGCGAAAAGTCGATCCGCTTTAGCGATTGCACACGCCGCCAGCACCTCATCTGCTGGTCTGCCCGCCGGTCCGGCCGGTGAGCACACAATCACCTTGCTCACACCGGCCGCGCGTGCAGGCACGACTCCCATCAGCACACTGCTCGGATACGATGCGCGCCCGCCGGGAGCATACACGCCGACCCGCTCCAGCGGATCCGCGCGCCTGCCGAGCACGAGCCCCGGCTGCATCTCGATCTCGAGCGGCGCCGGCAATTGGGCGCGATGAAACCGTTCAATGTTTTCGGCAGCCTCCTCGAGCGCGTACGGCACGCGTGAGTCGACGCGATCGAGCGCGGCGAACCACTCGCGGCGCGGCACTTCGATGGCAAGATCAGCGATCGAGTCGAAGCGAAGAGCCTGCTCGCGCAACGCAGCATCGCCGCCGGTGCGGACCGCCTCGATCAAATCCCTCACGATCCCTTTGATCTCCGGATCCTGCACGCGCCCACGATCAAATAGCTTTTCCCGTTGTTCTATGCTCAAAGAGCCGACACGCGTCCCAAGCGGAACCGCCCACCCATGCTCCCATGCTCCCATGCTCCCACGCTCCCATGTCATGGCATCAGCCTCTCGATCTTCGTGACCAGGATGCCGGTCGCGCCGATCGCCTTCAGCTCGGTGATCACGCGATAGACATCACGGCGTCCGACGACTGCGTGCGCGGCCACGTAATTGCCGCCATCCAGCACGTCGATCACGGTAGGGCCGGAAATACCGGGCAGGATGCGTTTCACGTGGTCGAGCCGGTCGCGCGGCACGTTGGTCATGAGGTAGCGTTTGTCCTGTGCGCGCAGCACGGATTCCAGCGCCACGGTCAGCTCGCGCGCCTTGCGCGCGCCATTCCGTTCGGCGAGCAGCTCGCGCCGCGCAATCAGCAGTGCGCTGGAGTCCAGGATGGTCGCGACTTCACGCAGTCCATTGGTCTTGAGGGTCGAGCCTGTCGCGACCAGGTCCACGATCAGGTCCGCAACACCGAGGTGCGGTGCGTTCTCTACCGCGCCGGAGATTGGCACCAGCTGGATCGATTGATTGCGCGCCTTGAAGAATGCCGACGTCGCGCGCGGAAAGACCGTCGCAATGCGCGTTTTGCTGGTCAGGTCGTCGAGTGTGCGAATGCAGCTCTCATCGACCGCCGCAACCGCCAGCCGGCATCGGCCGAAACCGAGATCGAGCAGGACCTCCACAGCGCGCTCCGATTCCGCCAGGAGATCACGTCCCGTGATGCCGATGTCAGCGGCGCCATCCGCCACGAACTCCGGTATGTCGCGCGCATTGACGAACAGCGCCACGAAGTCCTCGCCTAGCGATGCCTGTAGTGCGCGGTCGGCACGCGCATCGAACTCGAGGCCCGCGCGCTCGAGCAGCTCGCGTGCGCCCTCCGTCAATCGGCCCTTGTTGGGCAATGCAATACGAATCATCGAACATTCCTAAGGGATCTGAGCACAAAAAACCGCGGCCCACCAATCGATGGGCCGCGGCAATGAAAGACGCTCGGTACCGTTTGCTACGTACGGCTACGCGCCTCCACGCGACCCATAGGGGGGCCGTGACGATGGTGGCCGTGCCGGACGAATACGTAGCTCATGATGGATATCATAGCCCGGTAACACATATGCGCGCAAGGTTGGTACACCCGGGCCGTCAAGCCGTCCCCTTAATTTGAAGTTGAAATTGAATTGGAACTTGAATTTGCTGTTAACGCTGTTCCGCGGCTGGCCCCCAGCGCAACGACTTCGAATTCAAATTCACAAGCGGCGCACGCGAAAAAGTCACGCTCACCCTCGAGCGCGAGCAGTTGCAGCAGCTGCGGGAGCTGATAGGCGCGCGCAGTCTTTCCGTCGCGGTCGACGCCGCCATCAGCGCTTACCTTGCCCGGCTTCGGCACCTGGCCGCTGTGGATGAGTGGCTCGTAGAGCTCGAGCGCGAGCACGGTCCGATTCCCCCTGAAACCCTCGAATGGGCGGCACAACTCGTCGACGACTGGGAAGCCGGGCGCCGCTCACGCAGCCGGCGTATCGGCTGATGCTGCTGCTCGATAGCGAAGCGCTATCCGCGCTAGCGCATGGGCCCGCTAAACGGCGCGACAAAGTGCGCGCCCTGATTCAACGGGTTCGTGCGCGACAGCTGCCCATAGCGACGGTCGCAGCGGCCCTCGCAGAGGTCGTTCGCGGACGTCCGGCCGATACTGCCGTGTTTGCGAGCCTTGCGCCGGGATCGCGTTGAAGTATATCCGCGTGCAGTGTCGGTCCCAGGCATTCTTTATCGTCCTGAAGTTCGAGGCAATCGTTTTCTGGATCCTGCCAAGCTCGTGAGGTTTGAAGCCATGACTGCTCGCCAAAGTTAGCGGAGCCAGCCAAAATTTGCAGGTCAGGCCGTTACGTTCCGCATGAACGTGCATGGGCTCGTTGCAGTCGAAGCTGTAGAGAAGGACGGCAGCCAAAAGCGGCTAAGGCGAGCAAGTCGACATCACGTCAACACGGACGGCCACTGCCGGCGCCGAATGCGTGAGCGCCCCAATGGCGATGAGGTCCGCGCCAGCATCAGCATAGTCGCGCACATTTGCGAGCGTGATGCCGCCGGACGCCTGGATCGTAACGCCGGGTTTCGCGCGCGAGACCCAAGCCGCAAAGCCTTGCGGCGGTTGGTTATCGATGAGAAGGTGCGTGACACCCGCCGCCAGCGCCGCCTCGAGCTGCGCCTCGCTTTCTACTTCGACAATCACCGGTAATCCAGGACGGGCACGGGCGAGATGGTCCGCCAGGGTACCGTCGTGCTCATCAAGCAGCTGCCAATGGTTGTCCTTCCAGAGCACCGCGTCGGCAAGGGATGCCCGGTTGTCCACGCCACCACCGACCCGAACCGCGTAGCACTCCAAGGCACGAAGACCCGGCGTCGTCTTGCGCGTGTGCGTGATGCGCGCGCCCGTGCCGGCAACGGATTCCACGGCGCGTCGCGTCAGCGTTGCAATCCCCGAAAGCCGCTGAAGAAAGTTTAGTGCGACGCGCTCGCCGGCCAACAGCGTGCGCGCCGCCGCACGCACGCTCATCACGACGGCGCCTTGCCGAGCCATATCACCCTCGCGGAGGTGATCTTCCACCTCGGCTGACGGATCGAGCTCGC
>JBQTID010000118.1:0-8936 GCA_052389275.1 Gemmatimonadota bacterium
TGACCGACGCTATCGAAGAAAACGTCCACGCTTATGTCGTCCGATAACAGTACAGGTGTTCACCAACCGGACGCCTGAAATTGCGCGGTGAACCCAGGCAAAATTCTACTAATTGTATTGTGCCACAACAATAAATCGAGTTTGGCATTGGCTGGCGCGACTCTCGCACAAATAGGCGCTCGCATTCGTCGGAAGTACGGTGCAGTGCCTCATGCGTGGGCGTTTTCACATTAACGTTCGCCGGTGGGGATCGTGTCATGGAGCACTGCGCCGTGCGCCGATGGAACGAACAATGACTGTCCCAGCTCGGCCTGCCCAAACGTCCCGATCAATCGTTGAACTTCCTCGCTCGTGATCCAGTCCGCGAACACCCGCGCGGCTGCCTCGCGCGCGCCATGCAGTACCGTCACGCCGTAAGAATTGAGCAGCGGTGGATCGTTTGCGACGAGAATCTCGAGGTTGATGCGCGGTCTCATGCGTAGAAACGTCGCGCGATCGGTCAGCACGTATGCGCGTTTCTGTCCAGCGAGCACCAGCGCGTCACCTTGGCCGAGCCCGGCTTCCACGTACCATGTTCCGCGCGGTGTCAGACCCGCTTCACGCCACAACGCGAGCTCTTTGCGGTGAGTCCCCGAGTCATCGCCGCGCGAGATAAAGGGCGTGTCGCCAGCTGCCAGCGCGCGCAGCGCCGCGAGCGCGTTCATGCCGCGAATGCGCTCCGCATCTTGTGCCGGTCCTGCGATCACGAAGTCGTTGTACATGACGCTTCGCCGTTCTTTGGCAATGCCGTCGCGCACGAGCTGCACCTCGGCCGCTGAATCGTGGGTTACCAGTACATCCGCGTCATGACCTCTGCCGAGCGCAATCGCCTGGCCGGTGCCGACCGCAACCGGCGCCAGCTCGATCTCCGGATGCGCTTTGCGAAACTCGACTGCCAACAGCTCGAGCAACCCGGTGTCTTCCAGTGAAGTCGTCGTCGCCAACACGAGCCGCGTCTTTCCCGGTGGTCCGCCGCAGCCGGCAATCAGAAGAAGAAGCGCAGGCAGATACGAAAGTCGTCTCATAGGGCGCAAAAACTAAGGCGGGTCGCTCACAAGAGAAACCCGCCAGAATTGCCGTCGCGATCGCAGGCCCAGCGACCGTCACGCAAGCGTCGCCCTAGTGATCTTCCGCGCCGCGAATACCTTCCTGGATCGCGCGATCCGGCGGTTCGTAAGCGGTGCCGCGCTGTATCGCATCTTGCACGTTGTGCGTGCCGAATTGGTCGGCCGGAAGATCTTCCAGCAGGTGGTCGGCGGTATCGCTCGTGCGAGCCGCGCGCTCGCCGATTTGCGCGTCGGCCTCCATATCTTCACTCCACGCGTCGTCCGCGGCTTCACTCCGCTCACCGCGCACCAATTCGTCGATCACCAGATCACTCGAGACGTGATCGATGCCCAGCAGATCGGTCAACACATGCTCGACCTGCTGAAGCTCCTGCTCGGTGCCGACGCGCCCCGATACGCGCACCGCGCCATCCTGTGTGCTTACTTTGATCAGGTCGACATCGATCTCCGGAAACTCGCTCAGCTCCTGTAACACGAGATCCTTCAATTCGTCGTCGCCCATGTTGCCAATATCGAATACGTCTTCGTAGTCTCTCGCCATGCGGGCTCCTCGCTAGCCTAGAAGAGAATCGAGAGGCCCGCCGACAGAGTGAGATTCCGTACCCATTCGTCCGTCGGTATTACGCTTCCGGTGTTGCCACGCAGGAGCGCCGCAGGCGTCTTGATCTTCCAGAGCAGGTTGCGTCCATCGACGCGAATCGCCAGCCGCTGCGTTGGCACCCATGCGATTCCGCCACCCAGTAAGCCGGCGAAACTCGTGCCGAACTCGTAGCGCGCCTCGACCGGCGCCTGGTTGACCGCGTCCTCATCCCGGTCGGCTTCGACTGTTACGCCAGCACCCAATTCGAGAAACGGCTGAAGTGCGTGCCAGGTGCGTGGTCCGGTTAGATTCACGCGCAGCGCGGCCGTACCGGTAATCAGCGTGTGGTCCGCCGTGTCGATTCGGCGGAACGCCGAGTCGACGACAACGGTATCGAGTACCGCGTGCTCCGTTGGGAAATACGTCGCTTCGGCCGCTATCGTGAATGGTCCACTGATGCGAATGCCGTAACGGCCGCCGAATGCGACGCCACTCTTCGATCCGAGGCCCACGGTGCCTTCATCCGGGGAGATATGCATTACGAACAGCCCAGCCTCCTGGGATGTATCCAAAAAGCGGTACGGGGACGTGATTCGCTGTCCTTGTGCCGATGGCACGACCGCCACCAGACAGAGGATGGGCAAAACGCTTCGAACGATTAGATTCATATTCCTGTTTGGCGTACGTGTAAGTCGGCGCGCAACCTAGAGTTGACACCCCGGCGCGGCAAGTCGAACCCCTTTGGAGAACGAGATTGACGAAGAGCATCATTGCCGGGTTGGCAATCGCAGCCGTGATCGGCTCTTGTGGCGGTGATGGTACCGGTCCGGATGACGGCGGTTTCGCAATTGCGGCTCAGACGAACGAGACGCAGTTCGGCAGCCGCAACGCGCGGCTCCCGAAACCGCTACAGGTCATTGTGACCGATCCGGTAACGAAACAGCCGCAGGAAGACGTTGCAGTTTCGTGGCGCGTGGTGGAAGGCAGCGCGACCATGGTCGCCGCCACTTCGACGACCAATGACGATGGCGTTGCGAACGGCTTCGTACAGCTGGGTGCGCTCGGCACATCTGTGATCGAGGCCTCGGTGTCGAAGCTGATCGGCTCGCCTGCGCGCTTTACGGTGCGTGCGGTCGACGCGCCGGTGATCATCAGCATATCTCCGGGCACAGCCGAGGTTGGTGATACCATTACCATCACCGGTCAGAACTTCAGTCCCTCCGCGCTCGACAATACCGTTCTGTTCGGCGGATTTCGCGGCCAGGTCATCTCGGCTACGACAACGCAAATGCAAGCTGTCGTGCCGCTCTGCGTGCCATCTCGCACGGTTACGGTGCAGGTGCTGCTTGGTGCGATTGCCGGCAATCAGCAGAACCTGGCGGTGACCGGCAGCAGCACAACCAGCGCGCTCCAGCTCGCCCGCGGCGAAGCTCGCTCGTTCGGAGATACCAATGAGCTGGCGTGTTTCCGTTTGCCGGGTGGTGTGCCCGGCTTGAGTGTGCTACTGGTGCCGCAGAACTTTTCCGAAGTCGTTGGTTCCTTCACGGCTTTCGAGCTGATCGGTTTAACCGGTGGCGGGACGGTCACCGCGGTGAGCGACAGGCCGCTGCTTACGCCGACACCGGGACAGGATAGTTGGGAGCTGCATCTGCGGGCGAAAGAGCGCGAGCTCTTGAAGGGGCCGGGCGCGGCGCTTCGCCCGCAGTATTCGACCACCGCGGCCAGCTGTCCGGGCATCGAAGTTGGCAGTCGCTGCGAATTTTCGATAATCAACAGGGATGATAAATTCGAGCGCATCACGGCGGAATTGAAGGCGGTCACGGTGCGCGCCCTGGTTTATCAGGACGTGCGAACGTCGGCAACGGATGGTCTCACGGCCGCCGATTTCAGGGATCTCGGCGCCGTCTTCGACGATCCGATTTACGCAGTCGAATCTCAGGTCTTCGGTGCGCCATCCGACATAGACGGCAACGGCCGGGTTTTCATTCTGCTCACGCCAGTCGTGAATCAATTGACACCGAGTGGATCGACCGGCTTCATTGCGGGCTTCTTCTTTGGCTGTGACCTGCTTGCGCGATCGCAGTGCAGCGGCTCGAACGAAGCGGAAATCTTCTACGCGTTGACAACTAATCCGGGCAACAATCAGTTCGGCGATCAGCGCACGCGCAATACGGTCATGGCCGCATTGCCGCCGGTAATCGCGCACGAGTTCCAGCACATGATCAACTTCGCGCAGCGCAACAAGACACAGGACGCGCTCTGGCTGTCGGAAGGAATGGCGCACCATGCGGAAGACGTGATTGCGGACGCGTTCGAGGCCCGTGGCAATGCGGCAAGCGCCGCTACCTTTCGGTCGCAGAACACGGTGCGCGCGAACCGTTACCTGCGCGCGACCTCGTCTATCAGCCTGCTGGCGGAAAGCAACGCCAGCTCATTGGAGCTGCGCGGTGCCGCATGGCTGTTCGTGAAATATCTGGCGGGGCAGTACGGCAACGAGATTCTCGGAAAGCTGACCCGCAGCAGCTTGTCGAGCGTTGCGAACGTAACTGCTCAAACGGGTAAGCCATGGAACACGCTGCTGTCGGAATGGGGGGTGGCGCTGTGGGCCGATAACGCCCCCGAGCTTGCGGGTGTCACAGTGCGGCAGGAGCTCACGTTCCCGAATGAGAATCTTCGGCAGCGCCTGCGGGCGGCTGATGGCAGCTACACGTTGAAGCCGGCCATTTTCGGTTTCACTGATTTCATCGAGAGTGGCACGCAGCCGGCGTCCAGCCAGGCGTACGTAATTGTGAGCGCCGGCACGAGCTCACCGCCTCAGTTGAACCTCACACTCACCGGCCAGCGCGGCGGTGCCTTTGCGCCGAACGCGGCACCGCAGATCACAGTGCTGCGGATCAACTGATTAGTTGCCGGCGGGAACCGCGGCAGCAGTCTCGGCAGCGAGGCGCGCTGTCGCGCTAAATGCCGAGGCGATCGACACGCCGCTCCACTGCTCCGGCTTCGCGACGCCGAGCAGCCAGAGCACGGTTGCGGCCGTGTCAATGGTCCTGACGTCCGTTGTGATGGTGCGGTTCTCGACTCCACGCCCCCACACGATCCACGGAATCGTCATATCGCGCTCATCGATGCTGCCGTGCTCACGACCATGCCCGCCGTGATCCGCCGTTACTATGACCGTGTAATTGCCGGCGCCGTACGCACGGTCGGCTGATGCCAGCACCGCCTCCACTGCCGCGTCTGCTCGCTTCACGGCCCAACCGTACGCAAAGCTCATCCAGCCGATCGCATGACCAGCGTAATCCGGCTCGCCGATGTGAACGAACAGCAGATTCGGGCGCTGGCATTTCAGATAGTGCTGTACGTCCGCGACCGTCTTCGTGGCCATCCAGTTGTCACCACTCGGCGCCTGCGAATAGTCGAACGTACCCGGCTTGCGCAAATGATGAAACTTGGACTTGCTGAAGAAACCTGCGGTCGTGAGGCCTTCGGCTTTCGCCAGTTCGAACATGGTGGTCGCCTTCACGTAACCGAACTCGCCAGTCTTGTCCGAATTCCAGGTGATGCCATGCACGTCCGGCGTGACGCCGGTGACCATCGACGCGTGTGATGGCAGGGTCTTGCTCGGAAAGATCGTCCGCGCGTGCGTTGCATGCGCGCCTTCGCGCTGAAGCCGCAGCAGTGTCTGTGCGTTGTATTTGGAGATCGCGTCGGGACGCAGACCGTCGATCGAAATGACGATTACATGATCGCTGACCGCGCCTGCCTTCGTACCACGATGCGCGCTGGCGCCGATGGACGAAAATGCAATTATGACAACGGCCGAAAGTGCTGGAATGCGACGTCGCATGACAACTACCTTTTTACATCAGGGAACTACTGAAACGGCGGATATACCACTATAACCAAACGGATACCGTTAGTCCACCCGCTGGAGCCGCGGATTCGGCGCGTATTGGCGGCCGACCTTGGCGACCGGCTTGTCCTCGAGCAGCACGATGTCCGCGGTGAAGTCGTAGCTCTCCTTGAACAGGCTGGATCCAACACCGTAGGAGTCGGCCGGCACCTTGTTGCGCTCGAGATCGCCGATTTTTTCGGCATCGAAACCGCCCGACACGACAATCCTGATGTTGTTGAAGCCTTCCGCGTCGAGCGCATTCCGGACGTTCCACACGAGCTGCGGATTGACGCCCGTCGGTTTGAAGCGCCCCATCATGGGATTGATGGAACGGTCTACCAGGTTTTCCGAGGTGTCGAGGCGCACGCCGTACAGGCGCGAGCCAAGTGCGCGGGCGACGTCAATGGAAGTCCCGACGCAATCGTTATCGAAGTCGACCAGCGCGATGATCGGAATGTGTTCGGGCAGATTTCTCATTAGCATGCGTGCAGCCGCGACCGTGTCACCACCACATGCGGCGATCAACCCGTGCGGCAGCGTGCCGACGCCGCTCGATCCCCACCAGGAGGCCTGTGCGTCGGTCGAAACGCCGATCGCGCCCGCGACGTGCGCCGCGTAACCATCGCCGGTCTGAACCAGCCAGTGGTCGTGACGTGCAGGAAAGAAGATGACGCGTTTCGGCCAGGCAGCTTCCACGACCTTGCGCGTGTTGGTCGCGACTTTGGTGCGGCGCGCCAGCACGCCGAGATACACGGTTTCAAGGTGCGCGAACGCGGCATACGGCCCGCTGATCAACATTACGGTTTCCCAGGGCTGCACCACGTCGCCATCACGGAGCGCCGTCACCGTCAGATCACGCCAGTCGAAGCCTGGTGTCAGGCATTGTTTCAGAATTGCAATCGCCTCGTCTACGCCGCCCAGGTATGCGTGCTTCTTTTGGAACACCTGCATGGTGACGGCGCTTCGATTGCGTTCGGCGAGCAACACATCGCGCGTGTAGAGGAAGTATTTATCCGAGTAGTAGCCGTCGCGCATCTTCTCGATTGGCAGTTGGAAGATCTCGGGCGGCAGGCGCTCGGGTCGTTGGATCGGTGGCGGTGGCTGCTCATTCATGCGGGCAGTCTAGCGATGTCAAACTCGGGGCGAAACTCCCGCTGCGGTGCGTGCGCCGCTTTGCGCGATGCTTACGCCGCCAATGATGACCGCGGCTCCGATCACCTGGGCGAGCTTCGGCGCCTGACCAAGCCACAGCCACGCTGCCAGCAGCGCAAAGACCGGCACGATGTTGGAGTATGCACCGGCGCGTGTATTGCCCAGCCGGCTGACTCCGTAATAGAAGAATATGTATGCGACGCCGATGCTCAGCACGCCGGCGTAGAGCACGCAGCCCCAGGCGACCAGACTGAGCGCGCGCACATCGGTGCGCAACAGTTCCGGCAAACCCGCGAGCACCAGGCCGGCAGATCCGATCCACAGCGTCCACGCCGTGACCGGCAACGGGCCATAGCGATCAATGAGCCGACGACTACCGACCGCATAGAACGACCAGGCTACCGCAGCGCCGAGCAAAAGCAGATCACCGGTGAGCGAATCGCTCAGTTCAGATGCGCGTGCGCTGCCCAGCACGATCAGCACGATTCCGGCGAAGGTGGCGGTTACGCCGATCCAGACCCGCGCCCGCACCCGCTCGTGTCCAAGCGCGGCCGACAACAGTGCAGTGATGATCGGGGTGCAGGCCAGCAGCAGGCTGGCGTTGCCCGCGCTTGTGCGGTCCAGCCCGAAGATGAAGCACATCTGATAGAGCAGATTGCCGAGCAGACCTAGTGTCAGTACAGTCGGCAGCTCGTGCCGGGCGGGCAGCGGCACGCCACCGCGGCTGCGCAGCACGAGGTATAGCAGGAGTGCCGCGAGCGGGAAGCGCAATGCATTGAACGCGAGTGGCGCAATATGCTGGAGGCCGACTTTCGTGACCGAGAAATTGATGCCCCAGATCACCGCCATTGCCAGCAGCGCGGCATGGGCGCTGAGCGGATGTTCCTCGGATTCGGCATGTGTGGCGTTGATCATGGCCGCCGATAATACTAGCTTCGCTCCAACTCGGCACTCGCCAGGAGGCGCAATGGTCGCCGCAGTCGTCATGATACGCGCGCAGCGCGAGCAGATTCCAACCGCGGCGCAAGCGCTCGCGGACATCGATGGAGTGGCTGAAGTCTATTCGGTCTCGGGTGAATGGGACCTGGTCGCAATCGTGCGCGTGACAGAGTGGGAGCGCATCGCGACTGTCGTCACGGAGCACTTCGCGAAAGTGCAGGGCATCGAGCGCACGCAGACGCTGGTTGCGTTCCGCGTGTATTCGCAGCGCGACGTCGAAAGCGCATTTGACATGTTTGAGTAGAACGCTGGCTTCCTGCGGGCCCGACGCCCGGAGGCGGCGGGCGGTTGACAAGCGAAGAGTGAGTTAATGTTCAAGGATAAAAAGGTTCTGGTTTTCGGCGTCGCCAACGAACGCAGCATTGCATGGGGCATTGCCCAGGCGATGCATAAGCACGGCGCGCGTTTCGCCTTTACGTATGCGGGCGAAGTGCTCGCGAAGCGCGTGCGCCCGCTGGCCGAGGAAATCGGCGCAGATTTGGTCATCCCCTGTGATGTCACCGATGACGCGCAGATCGACACCGCCTTCGCGGCGGTCGCACAGCAATGGGGCGGCGTGGATGTGCTGGTGCACGCAGTCGCGTTCGCCAATCGCGAAGACCTCGAGGGGCGCTACGTCGATACCAGCCGTGACGGCTTCAAGCTCGCGCTCGATGTGAGCGCCTATTCACTGGTCGCGCTCGCGCGCCGGGCGGCCCCGCTCATGAAACCCGACGGCGGCAGCATCGTCACACTCACATACTACGGTTCGGAGAAGGTCGTGTCCGGCTACAACGTGATGGGTGTAGCCAAAGCTGCGCTTGAAGCCAGCGTGCGTTACCTCGCCGCCGATCTCGGGCCCGAGAATATTCGCGTGAATGCGATCAGCGCCGGCCCGATCAAGACTCTGGCCGCCGCCGGTATCAAAGGCTTCAAGAACATCCTGGGTGTGGTTTCCGAGAAGGCGCCGCTGCGCAAGAACGTGACGCAGGAGGATGTTGCGAATACCGCGCTGTTTCTGTGCAGCGATCTGGGCGCCGGCGTGACCGGCGAAGTCGTGCATGTCGACTGCGGCTACAACATTTTGGGTCTCTAGGGGAGGGGGCCTGCTTTCACTGTTCACGAGCGACTCAAAGCGCTATGCCGTTTCTATACCGAATCGCCGCTCACAGGCGAAGCTGATCATGTGCGGAACGGTCGCTCGTGAACAGTGAAAGCAGGCCCC
>JBQTID010000119.1:0-10622 GCA_052389275.1 Gemmatimonadota bacterium
CCGTGGACGCCGCCGCAATGGTGGTTCAAGGACTTCCGCCGGGCGATTACAAACTGAGCGTGATTGCGCGCAGTGGAGACCGGCAGGAAGTGCGTGAGGCGCCATTCACCATGGCTTCGTTCGAGACGGCGGCGCCGGTTGCCGCAGTCACGCCGGGGGGATCGGCTTCCGAGGCGGCACTGTACGAGCGTTACTTCGCGTTTTCCGTGCGCAGCGACGCAGAGATCGGGGAAATGGTAGAAGCCCTGACGATCAGTGCACCCGGCGACCGCGTAGGTGAAGAAACGAAAAGCTTGTCGACCGATGCGCGGCGTCGGTTTCTGGCGCGCTACTGGTCGCGCGTGCCTGACAGCGCGCCCGCGACACCGCAGCATGAGGTGCTCGATGAGTATTCGCGGCGGCTGAGCCATATCGCGCGAAACTATGGCGAGGGTGTGCGGGGCCGGCCTGGCGTGAAGACGGATCGCGGCCGAATCTATATGAAGTTCGGCCCGCCCGATGAGCGGCAGACGATTCAGATTCCGAATACGGCCGGCGCGGTAGAAATCTGGAAATACACGGGCCGCCGCGCGCTGAAGTATGCGTTTCTGGACGAAACCGGTTTTCAGCATTACAACCTGGTTTATACAACCGACCCGCAGGAGCTCACGCTGCACGATTGGACTACCCGCGTGCGGAGTGCCGAAGTGGTCGGCGAGATCATAAGATTCTAAATCACGCCCACAACTGGAGAATACTGGCATGAAACTCAGACCCATTGCACTTCTGGCATGCGCGCTGGTTGTTGGTTTGTCGGCATGCAGGGAAGATCCCACCGAGGCCAACGTGGGCGATCCGGAAGCCATCGTGACGAACCGCTCTCAGACGACGCAGACGGTCGGCGCGGCGTTCACGGTCACCGCGTTCACGGTCGACAAGAACCTGCAACGCATTCCCGGCCAGCTGGCGGCGGCGGTTGTCGGTGCAGGCGTCAGCGTCGACAGCGCGATCTACGATCCTATCCTTACCGAAACGGATATCTTTCTGCGCGCGACTGCGCGTACAACGGATGCGGTCATGACCGTGACCGGACACGGCCTGAGCAAGGACGTCAAAGTCATCGTCAATTAGTAGCAGGTAATGCTCGAAGGGCGGCGGGCTCTCCATTGTGGAAGCCCGCCGTTTAGCGTTCGCTGACTACGAATACAGTTTCGCTGCGAACGGATTGCTGATTGTCGAGATTGGTCACGCGCACGACAACGTTGTATTTACCCGGCTTTACGTCCGCGCGTACCTGCTTCAACTCCTGAATCGTACCCTCCGTGTCCAGCGGAGCAACGCCCTCGAATTGCAATTGAATCTTGCCACTGCTGCCGCCAAACAGCTTGCGAATACGACCGAAGCCTGTCACTCCCTCGACCGGTGTCATGGTGATCTCGGTGCGATAGGCAGCGGTTACCGGCAGATTGTACAGCTCATAGAAGAGCTTGAGTGGTCGTTTTTCCTCGAATTGACGCGGTGGCACGAGTGCCAGCCTGGCGTCGCCGCGCTTCCAGCTGCCGTCCTCCGATTCTGCCAGAACTATATCGCTCATCATGAGCGAACCGCCGGAGAAGTTTCGGATTTCCGCCGAGCCGCCGTACAGCTGTCCAACGCCGGGCTTGATACGGTCGCGCAGGATAATGCGATGAACGGCCGACTCGGCGTGCGGCACGGTCATGTCGATGGTCAGGCGCAAATACTCATCATCTCCCAGCACGCGGCTAGACAGGTAAGTGAACACGGAGTCTTTACGCGTGATCTCACGCGCCGCCGTATCAACGAAAATGAGCGATGCCTGGATCGAGTAGATGAACTGCGTCCCCATCGGCTGCGGAGAAAGGCCACTGCCGGGTATTGCGGCGGCAGCAGCCACATCGGTCAGGCCATTTCTGCCCTTGAATGCGTACAGGTCATAGTAGAATGGCAAATCGGCGCTGAAGTCTGGCGTGTGTGAGTCCGTGGCGAGCGCTGCACGTGCATTAGCGCGATTGTCGGCGGCGATTAGCGTCTGCGCCGTGTTGATGCTGCCTAAACTCTCATTCATGCGCCTGGCCGCGACGTCAGCGCCACCTGGAATGCGGACGCGTGAAGCGCGGTCATAGCTGTCATACTTCTGCGCCAGGGCAGCGTAACGCGGCTCGTAGGCCTGTCGGTCACGCATGAGCTTCGCGGCTGCCTCGGCAGGCACACCCCGAGTGGACGGGTCCAGCGCAAGGAGTAGATCATCGACCAGGCGGTAATCGGTACCATCACGAAGCACAACGAAATTATACAAGACGTTTTTGCCATTCCGCTGGTAAACCCACGTCTCGTTCGGACGCAGGTCGAGATCGGAAGTATGCACGATTTCTGAAGGTTCGCCGTGGCGGACGTAGATGACGCCGCGCTCGTCGAAAGGCAGCATTTCATTCCTGTTAGTCGCGGCGATCAGACTGCCGCCCGGCGCCGCGCCGCGGCTGCTTTGGCGGCGGAATCTTTCATGTGCGATGGCGAGCCGCGCGAAGTGCTCGGCCATCCGTTCCGCGACCGTTACACCGCTGACGGCAGCGCGACCGCTCCAGAAGCGGCCAAGCCATTGCTTCTTGCCATCGAGATCCGCGGCGTTCCACTCCGTCTGCTCGCCGTCGGTCGCGACCGGACTCACCGCATCGTAGTACGTCGGCGCGGTTGCTTGCGTCAGGTGCTCGACGCCCGCGAAATATGCGCGCGCACCATCCTCGATTCGGCCGGCCGGGCGAAGCAGTGCGACAGCGCGTGCATGTTCTGCCGCGGCAGAGCCGGCGCTGCCGCCAGAGATGCTGGTCGCGATATCGGCGGCATTAGACGCAGCCTGCACGTTCCCGAGAGCTTCTTCGATTTCCGAGAGTGTAACGGCGGCTTGCGTGCCACCCCGCTGCGCGCCTACGAGCCGGCGCAGCGCGACTGCCGCTGCTGCCATGTTGTCCTTGTCGCGCGAGTCGACGCTGAGATGCGCCAATTCGATCGCGGCGCCGACGAAGCCCGAATCCAGCGCGAGCGCCTTCTTGAAGTCGTTTTTCGCGAGAGAGATTGGATCGCGCTTCACGATCTCGGCGACGCTCTGGGCAATGACAACCTTGTTGAGCACGCCCAGCGGAGATGGGATACGCACTCCGGGTCCGCCGATCCGTGCAAGCGCGAGCCCGTAGTAGGGACGCGCATCCTGTGGCAGTTTCTTCATGGCGCGCTCGAACAGCTGGCGTGCCAGCTTCGCATCGGCCTCGTCTCGCGTGAGCTGATACAACCGGATCATGACCATGCCGCGCTCGAGCAGCGCATCCGTCGACGTGGCGGATGCGCGAGCGAGGTTGAATTCACGACGTCGCAAGGAAGTGATATCTTGCTCTGAAGCGAGTCGATCCTTCAGCTCTTCGAGATCGAGCGTTTGCGCGCTGGCGGCTGTTGCCGCGCCCAGCGTGAGTATGGCAGCGATTAGGATTTTCATGAAAACAGGCCCAGTTGTACAACCCATCATAGGCCCGAGATTGTGACGGGTTCCAAGGGACTAATCACACCCACACCTGCGGCCTCGCGATCTCGGGCAAGGCGTATTGCTGGGGGCTGAACGACTTCGGAACGCTCGGCGACGGCACGCGTATGACCCGCCCGATTCCGATTCTGGTTGCCGGTGTTGGCAGCTTCAGCTCGCTCGATGCTGGAGCCGGACACAACTGCGGCGTGGCGGCCAATGGCGTCGCTCAATGCTGGGGACAGAACGATGAAGGGCAGGTTGGAAAGGAGAAATCCTGACCGAGGTTTTCGGGTCCGCGTGCAGCAGTTGGCTGCCGCTTTGCGTTTCGACGATATTGCGACCGGCTCACAGCACGTGTGCGCGCTTGGCACGAGCGGCTACGCTTACTGTGGCGGTGCGAATTATGACGGGCAGCTCGGCGATGGCACGCGCTCGGATCGCGCTACGCTTGTGCCGGTCTCAGGCCCCTAACACGCGGGAGGTAATGATATGCGACATTTATACGCCTTGGGCGCCGCGCTGATCATGGTCGGGTGCGCCGGTCAGACCACCGCCGACCCTTGTCAGCTGCGTGTGAATGTACTGGAGACATCCGATGCAAATGTCGGCAATACACGCGAGGTGATAGCGGAAGTAGAAGTACGTTCAGGGGTGTGCGGCCTTCGTGACAAAGAGCTCTCATGGCGCAGCTCACGTACGGATATCGCGGACATCAGTAGTACGACTGACAGCAGCGCGCTCGTGGTTGCGAAAAAAGCGGGTGTTGCCACGATTACAGGTTTTCTGACCAGAACGCCCGCCGTGAAGGATTCGATCAGTCTCACGGTCAGAGCGCCGGTCGATACGACAGCTACGGATGCGGGCGCGGTCGCGGGCGCCGTCGCGGTTGCGGGGAACTAACGCGGGCCCGGTGGGCGCGTTGCGGGTGGGGGTCATGGGGCGTGTCCGGGCCCGCGATCCACGCCCGCGCCCTCGACCGCGCCCTCGACCGCGCCCTCGACCGCGCCCGCATCGGTGCCAGTCGCCGAATTTAAGACTCAGCCGTAAGACACGCCTCCAGTCCCTCGAACAGTGCCGCGAAATGCTCTTCGCGATGCGCGGCCGTAGCGCACAAACGCAGACGGGCCATGCCGGGAGAGACGGCGGGGTAGACGACAGCCGAAACGAAGAGGCCGCGCTCGAGCAGCATGCGCGCCCACTTATAGGCGCGCCATTCGTCTCCGAGCAGCACCGGAATCACCGGTGTGGTGGACGCGGTGGTCTCGACGCCAACGTGCTTCAGCCCTTCACGCAAACGCACAGTGTTTTCGCGCAAACGTGCCAGATGCTCGGGCTCATCGTGAATGATGCGGAGCGCTTCGCGAATCGCAGCGGCGTTTGCCGGTGTGATCGCGGCCGAGAACATGTACGGCGCCGAGCCATGCTGGATGTAGATCTTGAGCCCCTGTGAGCCGGCCACGAAGCCACCGGATGATGCAACAGCCTTGGAAAGCGAACCGGTGAGAATATCGATGTCCGCCGGCGCGACGTTCTGATGCTCGCAGATGCCTCGGCCAGTCTTGCCGATCGCGCCGATCGAATGCGCCTCGTCGACCAGCAGGAACGCGCCGTACTTCTTCTTCAATTCGACGACGCCCGCAAGCGGCGTCTCATCCCCGTCCATGCTGAAGACTGAATCGACCGCAACCAGGACGCGCTGAGCGCCACGATTCTTTGCCTGGCGCAGCCGGCGCTCGAGGTCGCCTAGATCGTTGTGACGGAAGCGGCGCAGCTCTGCGCCCGCCATACGCACGCCGTCGACAATGCTCTGGTGCGCGTACTGGTCGAGAATGGCGACATCGTTCGGTCCGAACAACGAGCTGATCGCCGCGATGTTCGCGTCGTATCCCGAGGGGAATACGGCGGCAGCTTCCTGTCCGAGAAAAGCTGCGAGCTCGCTTTCGAGATCGTGATGCAATTGCAGCGTGCCGGTCAGCAGGCGAACGCCGCCGGTCGATGTGCCGTAGCGCTCGACCGCTTCGTTCACTGCTTTCTCGAGCCGCGGATGACCGATCAGCCCGAGATAGCTGTACGAGGAGAACATGATGAATTCGGCACCCAGCGCGCCGCTGCGCGGGCCCGCCATGCGCGCGAGCGGCAGCTGATACGTGTAGAGATCGTGCGGCAATCCAGCCTGGAACAGCTCGAACCAGCGACGCACGTTCGGTGTGTCGAGCAATGAACCGCCCGGCGCGATCTGTTCGAGTGAGGTAGCCTCGAAAAAGCCGCCGAACGGATCGCGCGTGTACGCGTGTAGCGCCTCGCTCGGTCCTGCGAAACCGGATGCGTTCTCGAGCGAGCGGTCAGGCTCCGGGTCGGAATGCGACCTTGATTGAGCCGTGGCCGTTTTTGTCGAGAGCTGCTGCGAGCGCTGCACGATATTCCTCCACCGGAAAGACGTGAGTGACCATGTTCAGCTCACCAAATCCATCCTGCTTCATTAGATCGAGTGAGACTTCGTAGATGTCGCGGCTTGCGCCGTTGAAGGGTGCGACGCCGTAAGCGAACACGCCTGACACCGATAGTTGTCGGTACCACAGCCGCGTCCAGTCAGTCGAAACTCTTGCGGCTGCGCCCACCAGAACGATGCGTCCGCCTTCGCGCGCGAGCGCGAACGAATCGCCGAGCGAGGACGCGGAACCGACCGTGTCGTAAATCAGCGATGGTCCGCCCTCGACAAATTTCGGCGCCAGGGTCGGTTTGTAGCTTTTTGCACCCGGAAGACTGCCCGCCCATGTATATACTTCATCCCGGCCGCGAAAAACACGATCAGCACCGGCGCGCTCGGCCAGCTCATGCTGAAAGCGGTACCGCCCCAGCACGTTGATCTCACCGGCAAAGCCAGTCAGCCGAAGGGCCTTGATGGTGAGGGCGCCAATACTGCCGGCGCCAACTACCAGCACCACATCGTCTTCATGCGGCGGGTGCAGCAGCACGGGGCGCAAAGCCGACGCAAAGGGATCGGTCAGCACGGCGACGTCGTCGCCAAGGTCGGCCGCCGCGTGCAGCTGGGTGCGATGCGCGACAAAGGTCTGGGACCAGCCACCGCCGACGGCGGGACAGTAACCAATCATTGGCCCGGTGCCTATGGTGCCGTCAGTGGTTCGGCGGCAGAGACCGTACTCCCCGCGAGCGCAGGCCGCACACTCCGGCTGAAACCCACGCTGCCGGCAGGCAAGCATCGGATTCACGATCACGCGGTCGCCCACCCGCCATGGACTCGTTGCCGATCCAATTTCCGAGATGACGCCGGCGTTCTCGTGTCCGAAGGTAAACGGGTAAGCACCGAACGGCTCGAGCGTAAATGAGTCATGCGCCGTGACCGCCGACAAATCGCTGCCACAAATCCCGCTCAACGATGTCTGTACGCGAACCCAATCCGGGCCGGGCAGAGCGGGCGGTTCCACGTCGTCGAGGGCAATGCAGCCGGCCGGACTCAGGGCCATTGCCGGGCTGCGCTTCGAGGCGAATCGGGTCAGCAGGTAACGAACGGGACGGTAGTGGAAGCGGACCGCTTTCATGGCCGCCAAAGCTAACTCCAACTGCTTGTACAGGCTATTGCTGCATCATACGTTAGCTTTATGCACGAGCAGCCTTGCATCGACCGGCGCGGGTTTCTCCGCGTAAGCGTTGGCGGCGCCACGGCCATTGCGATCGTCTCGATCCTGCCGGCTGGCTGTGCGGCGGATTACCCCCAGGCCGACGCAGACGGCGCCCAGCTGAAAAGTCTTTCCGACAAGGAATACGCGGTGGCGCGCGCAGCAGCTGAAGCGCTGCTGGTCGGCGTGCCGGTAAGCGCGGCAACAATTGCGACGCGGATCGATCAGGAGCTGGCCTGGGCAGGTGAGCCAATCCGCACCGACATGAAGACCGTACTGTCGCTGATGGAGCATGCGACGCCGCTCGGCGGCCGTTTGCGTCGCTTCAGCGCACTAACTCCGGCGCAGCGCCTTGCCTATCTCGAAGGCTGGCGGCACAGCCGCTTTCAATTGCGACGCGCTGCATATCAGGCTTTGAAGGGATTCGTTTACTACATGGCCTACATCGATCCGGCAACGCGATCGATCACCGGCTTTGCCGGCCCTTGGCCGGAGCGTTTCAAGATCCCGGCGTACCCGGTCGATTTCGGCGAGATCGTTTGAGTTTCGCATGATAATCCAGGGCACGAACTACAACGGGGAAATGCGCGAGCAGGCCGACGTCGTCATCGTCGGCACCGGCGCTGGCGGCGGTACGCTCGGCGCCTACCTGGCGGAGCGCGGCTGGAATGTCGTCATGCTGGAGAAGGGCGGTTTCTTCCGGGCCGAGGATTTCTCGCAGCGCGAAGATGAAGCAATGGCCGACTTCAACGGCCGGCGCGGTCTCGATTCGACCATCGACAATTCGGTTTTCCTGAATTACGCCGAGTGCGTGGGCGGCTGCACGGTTCACTACTGGGGTGACTCGTTCCGCACACCGGAAGACCGGCTCGAGCGCTGGCGGACGCAGCGAGGCATCGACTGGATGACTGCGGCGGAATTGAACCCGCACTGGGACCAGATCGAGCGCGAGCTCGGCATCCACATCGCAGGACCCGAGCTGTTCAACGAGAACAACCGGCTGGTTAAAAAGGGTTGTGAAGCGCTGGGCGTCGATGGCCATGCCGTACCGACCGCGCGCATCGATTGCATTGCATGCGGCTGGACGCAGTTCGGCTGCTCATACAACCGCAAATCATCCCAGTTGATTACGACGATTCCGCGCGTGTCCAGGAGCGGCGGCCGCATCTACAGCGATGCACAGGTCGGCAACATCGTCGTGGAAAATGGTCGTGCCGTTGCTGTGGAAGGCTATTTCCTCGACCGCGCAACGGACCGCAGGCGACAGAAGTTCCGCGTCGATGCCGACATTGTCGTGGTCGCATCAGGTGCTATTGGCAGTGCCGACCTGCTGTTGCGCACGCTGCCGGGCGAGCGCATCGCCGGCAAGCGCTTCTACATCAACCCGCACTATTTCGTATTTGCGGACTTCGGACGCGCCATTGACAACCAGTACGGCATTCCGTGCGCGTACGCCGTGCACGAGTGGCGCCAGGTGCGCACTGACGCTGACGGCCGATACCAGGGCGGCGGCTACATTATGCTGTCCAGCCACCAGTCACCGGGCATCATGGCTGCGCTGTTGAACGAATCCGGCGCAGCCCATACCGAGCGCATGAAGAAGTACCATCACCTCGCATCTACGATGTCCGTGATAGATGAGGACAATCCGGGACGCATCTACATCGACGACGACGGTTTTCGCAGATCCGAATTCCGCGTGCGCGGTGTGGACCAGCTCAAGGCGGTGGATTATCTGAAGAACGCCACGCGCATCTTCCTCGCCGCGGGTGCGCACGAAGTTTGGATTCCCGACATGTACGGCACGATCGTGCGAAACGAAACGGAAATCGACGAGAAGATCGCGCTGCGCTCGGTGCAGCCGAACGCGCAGTTCGTGGCCGGCAGCCATTTCCTGGGAACTGCGCCGCTTGGTGCGGACCCGCGCGATGCATTTGCGGGCCCTGCCGGCGAGGCGCATCGAATTCGCAACCTGTACGTTGCGGACGGATCGGCCATACCAACGTCCATTTCCGTGGATCCTTCTCTGACGATCATGGGTGTGGCTCGTCACATTGCCGCGCAGATGCATGAGAGGTATGGGCGGGCTGGAGCTTAGGTTGTAGAAGTAAAATTTGAAATCGAAATTGAAATTGAATTCGAATTGCCCTTTTGGCTTGTTTCAGCTAGCCGGTCTCCGTAATTCGTATAATTCAAATTCAATTTCGATTTCAATTTCGAATGGTAATGTCAATCGTTGCTCCGCCGACTGATGCGTTAGCGCGCCTGCTCGAGCAATATGCGCCATTTGCACCGGCTCCGCTGTCTCCCGAGATAGCCGTCTTTCAGGGTCGGTCGCTCGTAGAAGTGTGGGAAGCGGCGGAGCAGCTCGCGGGGGAGAATCTGCCGGCGCCGTTCTGGGCATATCCATGGGCCGCGGGCTGTGCGCTAGCGCGCGTTGTGCTCGATCATCCGGAATACGTTCGCGACCTCCGCGTCCTGGACTTGGGAGCGGGCGGTGGCATCGTGGCCATTGCGGCAAAGCGCGCGGAAGCGCGTGAAGTCGTCGCAAACGACGTCGATCCGTGGGCGATTGCGGTGATGCGGCTGGCGGCGCAGCGGCAGAGAATCGCTCTGTCTTACCGGCAGGACGATCTTACCGAAACGATCTCAGCAGTCGATGGCTTCGACGTCGTATTGTGCAGCGACATGGCATATGAGAAGCGCATGGCACCGAAGTACCAGGCGCTGCTCCAGCGCGCGAAGAACCGGGGCGCGCGCGTGCTGGTTGCGGATGCGGGGCGGACCTATTTCGATGCCTCGGGGATGAAGCGGCTGGCCGAGTACGAGCTCGAGGTGCCGAAAGATTTAGAGGGGGTGGAGGTGAGGATTGCGAGAGTGTACGAGTTTTAAGGGACGTTCACGTCCGTTACTTCATAGCTTCACGCATGACCACCGTCACGCCATTAATAACGAATTGCGCCCCCACCACCATAACCAGCAACCCCATTACGCGCGTAAAAATGTTCATGCCGGTCTGGCCGAGTCGCCGCAGCACGAATGGCGCGGCTGACAGGATGGCCCATGCAATCAGGCAGACCAGCACGATCGCGACGTAGATGCCGACCGTGTCATAGAATGTTTGCGCCTGGCTGTCGAGCGCGATCACGGTAGTAATCGTGCCCGGACCCGCCAGCGACGGCATGCCGAGCGGTATGATCGCAATGTCTTCTTTGGCCGCGTATTCGGTTTCCTCTTCTTCGGTTGTCTTCACACGCGAGCGGCGCGCGTTCAGCATATCCCAGCCTATCGCGAAGAAAATGATGCCGCCGGCGATCTGGAACGCATGCTGAGCGCAACATACATTGGCACCGCGGAAAGCGGATTCAGGATCGCCAGCAGTGAGGTAAAAGCGAGCGTCCCGAACCGGAGGTATTCCGCCATCAGAGCGTGTCCTTCAAGCGTTTCAGATCGAAATTCCCGCCGCTGGCAAC
>JBQTID010000120.1:0-11990 GCA_052389275.1 Gemmatimonadota bacterium
ATAAAAGCGGGGTGTAACGCACTTATCGCACTTATCGCCTTATCGCACTTATCGCACTTATCGCACTCATCGCTCCAATCGCTCTAATCGCTATTTCGCGGTCAACTTGCCGGTACCACAGATCGACCGGGCAGCCGCGCTGTCGGGGCACGTCAGATGGTAATCACCTGACTGATCGATGATAACCGACATCAGCACGTAGCCGCCGGCAGGAATCGGTAGCGACCTGAAGTTCGCATTGCTGCCCTTCAGCTCGAATATGCGTGGCGCACTGCTTTGGTTCTGGACGACGACGGTAACCTGGCCTTTGGGAATCTCGGTGTGCGATTGCTCCAGTGCCGAGTCGTTCAGCGTCACCGACATCTTGGCGCCCATCTCGGGGTTCGACAGGTCGGTCTCGCCGCGCGCGCGTGCAGCCGCCATTGAATCCGCCGCTGCCCGCAGCGCCCTCTCCTCATCGCTGGGCCCGCACGCCACCAGCATCGCCAGGCCGAGCGCGGCCACTACTCTATGCACGATCACCACGATCCTCTTTCCGTGAGTTTACGGCGCTAAGAATAATTGGGACTGCGCGGTTTTTGCAATGCAGCGCGGTCACACGTATGCTCCTGGGAGGGGCGCGAGGGGGGCATGCCGGAAAAATCGAAAATTGACAAGTCATCCAGTCCGCGATTGAGTGCGGTTCGTCCAAACCGGTCGCGCGTCATCATTGAGGGTGTCGAGCCCGAAATCGACTGCGGGCGGTTCCCGATCAAGAGAACGGTTGGCGACGAGGTGATCGTCGAAGCGGATGTCTTCGTCGATGGCCACGAGGCGCTCTCGTGCGCGCTGCTGCATCGTCGCAAAGGCGCAACGCGTTGGGCAGAGACGCTGATGACGGCGCTCGTGAACGATCGCTGGCTCGCGTCATTCGAGGTGACCGAGCTCGGCCGCTACGAGTATACGCTGGTCGCCTGGCACGACCCGTATAAAGGGTGGCGTCGCGATCTCGAAAAGCGTATCGAGGCGGAGCAGGACATTGCGGTCGATCTGCTGATCGGCGCGCAGCTGGTCGAAGCCGCCGCCGAGCGCGCGAAACGCAACG
Source organism: Gemmatimonadota bacterium (assembly GCA_052389275.1). Classification (GTDB taxonomy): domain Bacteria; phylum Gemmatimonadota; class Gemmatimonadetes; order Longimicrobiales; family RSA9; genus CBJLQC01. The sequence continues at coordinate 1,085 of JBQTID010000120.1, forward strand.
ACCGCAAGCTGCTCGAGCTCGCCGCAGCCAAGCTACGCGAGCAGACCGAAGAGTCGCGGCTGGTTGCGCTCGACGATCGGCTGGCGGACGCAATGACGCTGTATGCCGACCGCGAACACGAGACCGGATATGATCGCGTGCTCGAGGTCGTGGTCGATCCCGAGCGCGCCCGCTTCAGCACCTGGTACGAATTGTTTCCGCGCAGCGCCGGTGATGGCGAGCGCCACGGCACCTTCCGCGATGTTGAGCGCTGGCTGCCGCACATTGCGGCGCTCGGCTTTGACGTATTGTACTTCCCGCCCATTCATCCGATCGGCACGACTTTTCGTAAGGGCAGGAACAACGCGTTGACGCCCGAACCGGATGACGTCGGCAGTCCCTGGGCGATTGGCGCTGGCCGCGGTGGCCACAAGGACATCCATCGCGAACTAGGCACACTCCAGGACTTCAAACGGCTGCTGCAGCGCGCACAGGACTTCGGCATCGCTGTCGCGCTCGACATCGCATTCCAGGTTTCGCCCGATCATCCGTACGTGAAAGAGCACGAGACCTGGTTCAAGCATCGGCCCGACGGCAGCATCCAGTACGCCGAGAACCCGCCCAAGAAGTACCAGGACATCTATCCGTTCGATTTCGGCACCGAGGATGTGCGCGGCTTGTGGGGCGAGCTCCGCAGTGTATTCGAGTACTGGGCGCAACAGGGGGTGCGCATCTTTCGCGTCGATAATCCGCACACCAAGCCGTTCGCGTTCTGGCAATGGTGCATTGCTTCGCTGAAAGCCGCGTATCCGGATTTGATTTTTCTCTCCGAGGCCTTCACGCGGCCAAAAGTGATGTATCGGCTCGCGAAGCACGGCTTCACGCAGTCGTATACCTATTTCGCGTGGCGCACACATAAAACGGAGCTGACCGAGTATTTTACGGAGTTGACGACGTACCCGGTTCGGGAGTTCTTCAGACCCAATCTGTGGCCCAATACGCCGGATATCCTCACCGGGCAGGTGCAAACCGGCGGCCGGCCGGTTTTCATGCAGCGCATTGCATTGGCCGCGACGCTGGGCGCGAGCTATGGCATCTATGGACCCGCGTACGAACACATGGATCATGTACCGCTGAAGCCTGGCAGTGAGGAGTACTTGCACTCCGAGAAGTACCAGCTGCGCTCCTGGGACCTGAACGCACCGGACTCCCTGGCGCCCTACATCGCGAAGCTGAACCGTGCGCGCAAGGAAAACCCGGCTCTCCAGCGCGATGACACGCTGCGTTTCCACGCCATCGAGAATCCCAACATCATCGCGTACAGCAAGACCGCGCCGGCCAATATCGTCCTGGCAGTCGTGAACCTCGACGCGCAATGGACGCAGTCGGGCTGGGTGCACGTGCCGATCCAGGATTTCGGCATTGCCGCGGACGAGCTCTACAGCGTGCGGGATTTATTGACGGATGACGAATACAGCTGGAAAGGTGAATGGAACTACGTCGAATTGAATCCGCAGACGCGGCCTGTGCATCTCTTCAGAATCGAGCGGTCGAATGCCTAGAGAAGACCTTTCGACCGATCCCTTGTGGTACAAGGACGCCATCGTCTACGAGCTGCACGTGCGCGCGTATCGCGACAGCAATGGTGACGGGCTCGGCGATTTCCAGGGTTTGACAGCGAAGCTCGATTATCTCGAGGACCTGGGCGTGACCGCGCTCTGGATTCTGCCGTTCTATCCGTCGCCGTGGCGTGATGACGGTTACGACATTGCCGATTACGGCAGTGTGCATCCGGCCTACGGCACGACGCGCGACTTCAAGGAATTCCTGGCGGCCGCGCACGATCGCGGCCTCAAGGTCATTACCGAGCTGGTGATCAACCACACATCGGATCAGCACGCATGGTTCCAGCGCGCGCGCAAGGCGCCGCCCGGCAGTGCGTTTCGCGACTTTTACGTGTGGAGCGACACGGCGGACAAGTACCGTGATGCGCGCGTCATCTTCAAGGATTTCGAGTCGTCCAACTGGGCGTGGGATCCAGTCGCGCATCAGTACTACTGGCATCGCTTCTACTCGCACCAGCCGGATCTGAACTTCGACAATCCCGCGGTGCACAAGGCGATTCTGCGGGTGATGGACTTCTGGATGCGCATGGGTGTGGATGGCATGCGCCTGGATGCGATTCCGTATCTGTACGAGCGCGAAGGCACCAATTGTGAGAACCTGCCGCCGACGCACGATTTTCTCAAGGCGCTGCGCGCGCACGTGGATCGTCGCTTCCACGCGCGCATGTTGCTCGCCGAAGCGAACCAGTGGCCGGAAGAAACCGTACCCTACTTCGGCAACGGCGATGAATGCCACCTGTCGTTCCATTTCCCGGTAATGCCACGTTTGTTCATGGCCATCCGAATGGAGGACCGATTCCCCATCATCGACATTTTGAATCAGACGCCGCCGGTCCCGGATAACTGCCAGTGGGCGATCTTTCTGCGCAACCATGACGAGCTGACGCTCGAGATGGTGACGGACGAGGAGCGCGACTACATGTACCGGACGTACGCGAGCGACATTCGCGCCCGCATCAATCTCGGCATTCGGCGCCGGCTCGCGCCTCTGCTCGGCAATGACCGGCGCACCATCGAGTTGATGAACTGTCTGCTTTTCTCGCTGCCCGGCACACCCGTGCTGTACTACGGCGACGAGATTGGTATGGGCGACAACATCTATCTGGGCGATCGCAACGGCGTGCGCACGCCGATGCAGTGGAGCGGCGATCGCAACGCCGGCTTCTCCAATGCGAATCCGCAACAGCTGTATCTGCCCGCGATCATCGACCCCGAATACCACTTCGGCACGGTGAATGTCGAAGCGCAGCAGGCCAATCCGAATTCCCTGCTCTGGTGGATGAAGCGCATCATCGCGTTGCGCAAACGCCACCAGGCATTCGGCCGTGGCTCGATCGAATTTCTGTATCCGGACAACCGCAAGGTCCTTGTATTCCTGCGCCAGTACGAGGATGAGAAAATCCTGGTGGTGGTGAATCTGTCGCGGCTGGTCCAATACATTGACCTGGATCTCTCCCGCTTCGAGGGTATGGTGCCCGTCGAGCTGTTCGGCCGCACGCAGCTGCCCCAGATCGGTACGCGGCCCTTTACGCTTACACTGAGCCCACACTCCTTCTACTGGTTCGAGCTTACGCCCGCGCGCCGTGACAGCATTACGGTGCAAGACGAATGGCGGCCCCCCGTACTGCGCGCGACCGCGCTGCGCGATCTGCTCGAGGGTGCGTCCAGCCGTGAGCTCGAACGGCTGCTGCGCGTCTATCTGACCCGGCAGCGGTGGTTCCGCTCGAAGGCGCGCGTGATTCGGAATGTCGAGATCGTCGATTCGATCCCAATCGATGTGCCGGGCTGCGACTCTCGCATCGCGGTGATCGAGGTGGATTATCCGGAAGGCGAGCCGGAGAATTATTTGTTGCCGCTGATTCGCGTGAGCGACGAGCGCGCACGCCAGCTGGGCGCGGTAGCGATCTGTGAGCTGCGCGACGCACTCGAGGGGCGCATGGTGATCGACGCATCGTACGCCCCGGAATTCGGTAGTGCCCTGCTCGCGATCATTCAGTCGAAACGGCGATTCGCGACCGAGCGCGGCACGGTGGTCGCAACGCCGATGCCGGCCCTGAACGAGATCACCGATGGTTCCGCCGAGGCGAGACTGCTCGGCGTGGAGCAGACCAACACGTCGATCGCGTTCGACGGCAAGTTGGTGTTGAAGCTGTATCGGCGGCTCGAGGAAGGCCGCGGCCTCGATCTCGAGGTCGGCCGCTTCCTCACGAAACACGGTTTCCCCCACGCACCGCGGGTGGTGGGCGCCCTCGAGTACGACAGCCAACGCCGCATCAGCACGCTTGCCGTGATGCACGCCTTCACGCCGAACGAGGGTGACGCGTGGGAGTTCACGATCGACACGCTCGGCACCTTCTACGAGCGCGCCGCGGCCCTCGAAGAGCCACCGCCCGCACTGGTGGTGACGACGCCACTGCTCTTGCAACACGCGCGCGAGGACGCGCCGCAGCTCGCGCGCGAGCTGGTCGGCTCGTACCTGGAAGATGCGCGCCTGATCGGCGTGCGCACTGCGGAGCTGCACAATGTGCTCGCATCGGACCCCGACGACACGGATTTCGCGCCCGAGCCGTTCACCATCTTCTACCAGCGCTCCCTGTATCAGTCGATGCGCAATCTGACCGGGCGCGTATTCGATGCGCTCTCGAAGCGCGCCGATGTTCCTGACATCACCGTGCTGCAGGAAGAAGTACTGAACCGCTTCCGCAAGCTGATCGATCAAAAGCTCAACGGGATTCGCATCCGTACGCACGGTGATTTCCACCTCGGCCAGCTGCTCTTCACCGGTAAGGACTTCGTCATCACTGATTTCGAGGGCGAGCCGCTGCATCCACTGAGCGAGCGGCGCCTGAAGCGTTCTCCGCTGCGTGATGTTGCGGGCATGATCCGCTCTTTCCAGTACGCGGCCTACGCGCCTCTCATCAAGAAACAGAGTGGCGTGGTGGTGCGCGAGGAAGACCTCACTCTGCTCAAGCATTGGGCCGAAGCGTGGTACTCGTGGGTGTCCGGGTCGTTTTTGAGTGGCTATCTGAAGACCGTGCAGCAGAGTCTGTTACCGCCGTCTGGCGCCGAGCTCGAGACTCTGCTCGATGCATACTTGCTCGAGAAGGCGATCTACGAGCTCAGTTACGAGATGAACAACCGCCCCGATTGGCTGCAAATCCCGATGCGCGGCCTGCTCGAGCTGCTCGGGCGGCAACCGGCATGAGCGCTGTCGTGCGCTCCGCCATCGAACCATTGATTCGCGAATTCGGGATCCAAAGTTCTTATCAGGCAGCCAGCGGTGAGACCGTGCATGCATCGGCGGAATCGATGCTGGCCGTGCTCGGCGCGCTCGGCGCCGACACAGCCGGCGATCTCGACACTATTGTACGGCGCGAGCTCGAGCGCGCCTGGTCGCGCGTCATCGAACCGGTCGTCGTGGCATGGGACGGCGCGCTCAACGATGTCATCCTGCGGCTGCCCGCATCGGCTGCCCGCCGCACGATTCGCTATGAGCTGCGTCTCGAGGATGGCGACGTCGTGCACGGCACGATTCCGCCGTCCGCCCGGCGCGTACGCGGCACCGCTCGCTTCGGCCGCTCCAAACGAGTGGAGCTGGCAGCCAGCATCCCGAAACATGTGCGAGCCGGCTATCACGAGCTCGCCGTCAAGGCAGGCGACGCGGAAGTTACGGCGCTTCTGATCTCCGCGCCCATGCGCTGCTATTCCGGTGACCGCCCGCGCGAGTGGGGCGTGTTCGCGCCGCTTTACTCGATTCGTGAGACGCGTGCCGAGCCGATTGGCAACTTCAACGATCTCGAGTCCCTGATGCGATGGATCGGTGAGCTGGGCGGCGACCTGGTAGCGACGCTGCCGATCAGCGCCGGCTTCATCGACGAGTTCAGTCCCTATTCTCCGGCGAGCCGCTTGTTCTGGAACGAGCTCTATTTGAGCAATGGCAACGTTGATGGCGGCAGCGATGGCCTGGTCGATTATCAGGCCGTTGCACAGGCGCAGCGGGCGGCGCTCGCGCCGGTCGCGCGGCAATTCTTTGCCGGTGATGGCGCTGATTCCGAGCGATTCCGTGAATTCATCCGGCTCTATCCGGATGCGGAGGATTACGCGCGCTTTCGCGCCGCTCGTGAGCAACAGGAAGCTGCGTTCGAGTATCACCTCTATGCGCAACTGCTTTGTCACGAGCAGCTCAGCTCGGTCGCAGAAAACTCACGCGCCGGCGGCGTGCGCCTCTACCTCGATATGCCGCTCGGTGTGCATCCGCAAGGCTATGATCTCTGCCGCAATCCGGCGCTGTTCGTAACCGGTGCGTCGGCCGGTGCGCCGCCCGATCCGTTCTTCACACGCGGACAGAACTGGGGCTTTCCACCGATAAACCCGGTGCGAATGCGCGAGCAGCGTCACGCGTATTGGCGCAAAGTGCTTCAGACCCAGCTTCGCTACGCTGGTATGCTGCGGCTCGACCACGTGATGGCGCTGCACCGGTTGTATTTCGTGCCGCAGGGTTTCGACGCCCGACAGGGCGTGTACGTGCGTTATCCCACTCAGGAGCTTTACGCGGTGCTCACACTCGAGTCCAGCCGCCATCAGGCGGTAATTGTCGGCGAGGACCTGGGCACCGTTCCTGCCGAAGTCAGAAAATCGATGGCTCAACACGGCGTGAAGCGAATGTTCGTCGTGCAGTTCGAGGCCAGGAATGATGCCACGCAGCCAATCGACGATGTGCCTCGCGATGCCGTGGCGAGTCTCAACACGCACGACATGCCATCCTTTCGCACGTATTGGGAAGGAGGCGACGCCGAGCTGCGTCACGAAATCGGCTTGATCGATGCGGCCGGCGTGCGCGCAGCACGCGCGGAACGCTTGAGCATTACCAGTGCGCTTTCCCGCTTGCTCGGTGCCCGCTCGCGGCTGCCGGCCGAGACGGCGCGCACTGCATTGCTCGAATTCCTCGCGCGCAGTCCCGCCGACATCACGCTGATCAACCTCGAGGACCTTTGGCTCGAATCGGAGCCGCAGAATGTGCCCGGCACGGGACAGGAGCGGCCGAACTGGCGTCGTCGCTCGAGATACACGCTCGAGGAGATCCGTGCGCAGCCGGAGATTCGCAACTTGCTCGAGCTGGTCGAAGCAACTCGACGCGTACCGGAAGAACCGCATGAATAACAGTCTCATATTGAGTGCCGACGATCTGTACCTGTTCAACGAAGGCACGCAGTTCCGGCTGCACGATAAACTGGGTGCTCACCTGACCGAGCGCGACGGCGTCAAGGGTACGCATTTCGCCGTCTGGGCGCCGAATGCCGAACGGGTTTCGGTCATCGGCGACTTCAATCATTGGGACAGAAATGCCAACCCGTTGCAGGCACTCGGCTCATCGGGCATCTGGCAGGGATTCATCGCGGGCGCAGGTCACGGCACCAATTACAAGTATCACATCGGCTCGCGTCATATGGGCTACCGTGTCGACAAAACCGACCCGTTTGCCTTGCACCGCGAAGTCCCGCCTCGCACCGCCTCCATCGTGTGGGATCTGGATTATGAATGGAACGATGCGCTATGGCTCCAGCAGCGGCACCACGCGAACTCGCTGAAATCCGCGCTGTCCGTCTACGAAGTCCATATCGGCTCCTGGCGGCGCGTGGCCGAAGCTGGCGGCCGCTTCATGTCGTATCGCGAAGTCGCCGAGCCGCTTGCCGAGTACGTCAGGCACATGGGCTTCACGCATGTCGAGTTCCTGCCCATCACCGAGCATCCGTATTACGCGTCATGGGGCTATCAGACCACCGGCTACTTCGCACCGACGAGTCGCTACGGCACGCCCCAGGATTTCATGTACCTCGTCGATCACCTGCATCATCATGGCATCGGTGTAATTCTCGATTGGGTGCCATCGCATTTTCCTACGGATGAACATGGCCTTGCGTACTTCGACGGCACGCATTTATTCGAGCATGCGGATCCGCGTCAGGGTTATCACCCCGACTGGAACAGCTACATCTTCAATTACGGCCGTAATGAAGTCCGCAGCTTTCTGCTGAGCAGCGCCATCTTCTGGCTCGAGAAGTATCACATCGACGGACTGCGCGTGGACGCGGTCGCATCCATGCTCTACCTCGACTACTCACGGTCCGAGGGTGAATGGATTCCCAACCGGTTCGGCGGTCGCGAGAACCTCGAGGCGATCAAATTTCTGCGGCGCTTCAACGAGGAGATCTATCGCACTGCTCCCGATACGCAGACGGTCGCGGAAGAGTCGACTGCGTGGCCGATGGTGTCGCGGCCGACCTACGTGGGCGGGCTCGGTTTCGGCATGAAGTGGGACATGGGCTGGATGCACGACACGCTGCGTTACTTCTCGAACGATCCCGTGCACCGCAAGTATCACCACAATTCGCTGACCTTCCGGATGATGTACGCGTTCAACGAAAACTTCGTGCTGCCGCTCTCGCACGATGAAGTGGTGCACGGCAAAGGCTCATTGATCGGCAAGATGCCCGGCGATGCGTGGCAGAAGTTCGCGAACCTGCGGCTGCTGTTCGGCTACATGTATGCGCAGCCCGGCAAGAAGCTGTTGTTCATGGGCGGCGAATTGGGGCAGTATCGCGAGTGGAATCACGACACCAGCCTGGACTGGCACCTGCTCGATTTCCCGCTGCACGCCGGTTTGCAGCGGTGGGTGCGCGATCTGAATCATGCTTACCGCAACCATGCGGCGCTGCATGAGACCGATTTCGCGCCTGACGGCTTCGAGTGGATCGATGCGAACGACGCGCCCAACAGCGTGCTCAGCTTCCTGCGCAAGAGCCGCACGCCCGGCCACGAGATCGTGGTCGTGTGCAACTGCACACCGGTCCCGCGCGCAGACTATCGAGTGGGTGTGCCGCACGGCGGCCGGTGGCGCGAAATTCTGAACAGCGACGCGGCGGACTACGGCGGCAGTGGCGTTGGCAATCTCGGCGGCGTTGAATCCGCGGCCGAGCCTTTCCACGGACGCGAGCATTCGATTGTCCTGACGCTGCCACCCCTCGGCACCATCATGCTCCAGGCCGAGCGTTAATGAACAATCCGCGCGCAGCCTGTGGCTGCAAGCGCCCTTCACTGGGCTGAAGCGAGACAAACGCTAATGAGGTTAGGGGCAACGGCGCACGGTTCTCGTACGGAGTTCGTGGTTTGGGCGCCGTACTGCGAAACGGTGGCAATAGAAATCGTGCATCCAGTGCAGCAGCGGCACACGCTCGAGCGCGAAGCAGACAATTACTACAGCGGCCGCGCAAACGTCGGCGAGGGCGCGCGTTACTTCGTGCGACCCGATGGCAAGTACAACCGGCCCGATCCCGCATCACGCTATCAGCCGGACGGAGTACACGGGCCGTCCGAAGTAGTCGCGGCGTCCTTCGACTGGACCGATCGTGATTGGCAAGGACTGCCGCTGCGTGACTACATCATCTATGAGCTGCACATCGGGACGTTCACGGCAGCAGGCACTTTCGACGCCGCTATCGAGGGCCTGGATTATCTCCATGATCTCGGCATCACCGCGATCGAGCTCATGCCGGTCGCGCAGTTTCCGGGCGAGCGCAACTGGGGATACGACGGCGTACTGCCATTCGCGGTGCAGAACTCCTACGGCGGCCCTGCCGGCCTGAAGCGGCTGGTCACTGCGGCGCACGCGCGCGGCGTCGCTGTGATTCTCGACGTCGTCTACAACCACCTGGGTCCCGAGGGTAATTACCTGGGCGAGTTTGCTCCCTACTTCACCTCGGTTTACAAGACACCGTGGGGTGCGGCCATCAACGTGGATGGCGAACACAGTGATGGCGTGCGCCGCTACTTCATCGCCAACGCGCTCGAGTGGATCACCGATTATCACATCGATGCGCTGCGGCTCGACGCGGTGCATGGCATTCTCGATACCTCGGCGCAGCCATTTCTAGCGGAGCTGACCACCGCGGTTCACGCGCGCGTGCAGCTGCTCGGTCGCGATGTGCGCGTGATCGCGGAGAGCGACCTGAACGATGTGCGCATGATCCGACCCGTGCAGGATGGCGGCCTGGGCATGGATGCGCAGTGGACGGATGACTTTCACCATTCGCTGCACGCGCTACTGACTGCCGAGAACACGGGCTATTACGGCGATTTCGGCGAGCTGCATCATTTTGCGACGTCGCTGCGCCGCGGCTTTGTATACGCCGGCGATTACTCACATTATCGCAAGCGCCACCACGGCAACCTGCCCGATGGCACCAGGGCGGAGCAGTTCGTGGTATGCGCGCAGAACCACGATCAGGTCGGCAACCGCATGCTCGCCGACCGGCTGAGCAGAATCGTCGGGCCTGAGGGGCTCAAGCTCGCTGCTGCCTGTGTGCTGCTTTCGCCGTTCATACCGCTGCTGTTCATGGGCGAGGAATACGGCGAGCAGCGACCATTCCCCTACTTCATTGATCACTCGGACACGCAGCTGGTGGAATCCGTACGGCGTGGGCGCAAAGCAGAATTTGCTGCTTTCACCTGGCACGGGGAGCCGCATGACGCGCAGTCGGAGGACACCTTCGCACAGGCGCGCATCAACCCGCAGCGCAACGAGCTTTTCGAGCTTTACCGCGAGCTGATCGCGCTCCGCAAGCAGTACCGTCTGGGCCCCGGTGCCACCGAGCAGCGAGACGTCATCGAGCTGTCTGAGCAGAACGCGCTGCTCGTATTGCGACCAGGCTGCGCGGTTGTCTTCTCGTTTGCCGAGGACGCCCGCGTCGTGGCGCTGCCGCTACCGCGCGGCGAGTGGACGAAGGTCTTCACGTCGGCCGGCGCTGATTCGGTACCCGCGCGCATTTCCTCGCCTGGCAGTATCTGCATTGAGCTGCCACCGACTTCAGCGCTGCTGCTCGTCAGCGAGGCGGACGACGCATGACGATGACGCGCTATCTCTGTATCCACGGCCATTTCTATCAGCCGCCGCGTGAGAATCCGTGGCTGGAAGCCATCGAGCTGCAGGACTCGGCCTACCCGTACCACGACTGGAACGAGCGGATCTCGTACGAGTGCTACGCGCCCAACTCCGCGTCCAGGGTCCTCGACCGGGACGGGATGGTCGGCCGGATCGTGAACAACTACACCAGCATCAGCTTCAATTTCGGGCCGACTCTCCTTTCGTGGCTGGAGCCGAACGCCCCGGATGCTTACAGGGCCGTCCTGCGGGCGGACCGTGAGAGCCAGGAGCGGTTCGGCGGTCACGGCTCGGCGTTCGCGCAATGCTACAGCCACATGATCATGCCGCTGGCAAACGAGAGGGACAAGCAGACCCAGATCGC
>JBQTID010000121.1:0-9072 GCA_052389275.1 Gemmatimonadota bacterium
GGTTGCGGGCACAAATGCGCATCGAGATTGGCGCGCTGCAGCGGCGGTTGAAGACCACGACGGTGTACGTCACGCATGACCAGGTGGAAGCGATGACGCTGGGTGATCGGATCGTCGTGCTGGCGGATGGCCGCATCCAGCAAGTTGGCCCTCCTATCGAGCTCTATCGCGCACCTGCGAACCGCTTCGTGGCGGGTTTCATCGGAACGCCGCCAATGAACTTTCTGGACGGCAACATCCGGGAGGAGGACGGCCGAATGTTCTTCGCCGCCGAAGAAATTCGCGTCGAGCTGGGCCGCGAGCGCGCAACGGCTGCGGACGTGGGCGGAGGCCAGGTGACGCTCGGCGTTCGCCCCGAGGACGTTGCGGTGCATGTTTCGGCGGACGCCGTTGCCGACGCTGCGAGCACCGGGCTGGTTGTGCTGGTCGAGCGGCTGGGGGGCACGAGTCACGTCCACATCGAGGTGGGTTCTCACCGCCTGCTGGCCCTGGTGTCGGGCGAGTCGCTGCCCGATGTGGGCGCGAGAGTATCACTGCGCCTCCGAGTAGATCGGGTGCACCTGTTTGGCGCGGATGGGAGAGTGCTTCACCCCCAGGTCGACAGCGCGCAGCTGGATTGAACCTGATCCCGGGCAACGCATCCGCGGCCGCCATTCGATTCGCTTGGCGCGTGCCGTTCTTCTTCCTGTCCGGTTCGGAAGTCACTACCGGGGAGTCATCCATTTCAGGGTCGAAGTTTAGAGAATTATATAGGGTATAGATAGGAACTAAGAACTAGGGAGAGGGATAGGGCATAGCGTCAAACTTGTCGACACGGATCTCTACAATCAGCTCAAGCGAAACGGCAATTCGATGGGCAGCAATATTGCCGAAGGTGCGAGCGAGGATCGGCCGAAAGTAAAAGCGGATCGATATCGCGTATCAAAACGCGAGACCGAGGAAGCGGCAATGAATTGGGAATCAGCTGTTGCAAGTGGTTATGTGAACGTACGTGACGTCGATCAGATACTCGACTTGCTGGACGAAATCAGCCGCATGCTCGCGGCGTTGACCCGCCCTCCTAGTTCCTGGTTCCTACCCTATTCCCTCCAACCCTACGCCCTCGATCCTCACTCACTGAATTACGATGACGCCAACCACACCACCAAACTCGTCCTGCTCCGACCTGGCGCCTCCAGGCGCGAACCACTCGCCGCCGTCGACACGCACGTTCAGTCGATACACGCCTGCCTCGAGCTGAAGCTGCAATCGCCATCGATCGTTGCCGAGCGCAATCAGTGGCATTGGCTGCCAGTCCGAAAAGTCTGCCATGATCTCAACTGACTGCACGGAAGCAGCATGAATGCGCAGCACATAGCCGCCGTCCTCAGACTCGATCTCGAGGCGCGCACGCGCACTGCCGCCCGATGTGATCCGCTCGCGCGCAGCCGCCGGGATTACCACGCGAGCAGCTCGCGCGCCCGCGAGCGCGATCTCGAGGCCGGCCGTTGCATACGTGGCACCCAGCGCGCGCCTGACCGGATCCGACTGGTAGCTGCCGCCGCTTACGGTTAGCGAAATGTTGCGCGACAGTGGCACGACAGTGGCCAGTTCGCCCCACGCGCCCGTCTTCGCCTCGCCGGGCGCGCCGCTGCTGTTCGCGAATGGCCGCACGCCACCCAGCGCCTCGATCTCGACGCGGCTGCGCGACGTCCACTTCGCCGCCGCCGTTACGTCGACGTAGCTGTCCTCACCGATCCATACGGCTGCAGCCGTGCCTATCAACGACAAACGCTGGCGGACACGCCACGCGCCGAGCCCCAACTCGAACGGCACGCGCGCCGAATCAGTGATTGATGCGCCGGTACCAATGCTCAGCCAGCCGCCGCGCTGGCTGCCGAAGAAATGCAGGCGGCTACGCGCGACGGCATGCGCGGTCGCGTCTGCTTCCGCGTACTTCGACAAGCCGGCAGCACCCGACAACTCGACGCGCCAGCGTGCGCGCGCGGCTGACAGCCAGCCGGCGGACGCCGTCAGCTGCACAATCCGATTGCCCGTCTCGAAAACCGTCAAGCTGCCCTGACCGCCGACTGAAACGTTGCGAGTGTCGTACTTCACGCTTGGCGCAATCGTGGCCGCGCCCGCCGTGAGAAAACCCTCGTAGCGTACGATGGATGCACCGACGCCGAGGGTTGCCGTGGTTTGTGCATGCAGGGATGAGCAGAGGGAGGTGAAGCAGAAGGCCAGCGCGAAAGATCGTTTGCTACGGCTTCTTTTTTCGAATCGGGCTCGGAGCCTGTTGACCCCTACCCGGTATTGTTGGCGCCTCAGAGGCCACATCGCCGGTCCCGCGCAAGCGCGCGCCGACCGCCGCGGCCGGTAATGCACCAAGCGCGATGTCCTGTTCGACGTTGCGTCGGAAGGCGACGTAATCCGCATCATCCGCATTAGAAGCGAGAGCGAGGACGGCTGCAATACCGGTGTCGGCGGGAACGCCGGCAGCAACCAGGTCTGCGAGCACGCCGGCGGGAATGGTCAGCTGCCGATTCGGCCGCAAGCGGCGCAGGCGCTCGAGGTTCGCGCGCGTCGCGCCGGCCCGCAGCGCACTCGCGCCGGCCGTCAGCTCTGCATACGACGCGCTGCCACCAAACGCCAGCCGCGCGACGCGCAGCTCACCGAACAAACGCTCCACCGCCGAAATGATCAACGCTTCGGGCGCCCGCTTTGCCACACCCTCGAGCGCGCGGTCGACTAGCGGCTCGGCCGGCAAATGCTGGGCACGCGCCATGGCCAGTACGCTATCGACACGCGCGCGCGTCGGCGCGGACAGCCGGCCAGCGAGCCGCGCATCCTGCGCGACGGCAGCAGCGCAATCGAACGCGATCACGATCGCTATCGCTGTCGCAAATGCAATCATCCTCATGTCGCGCCTCCGACCGTAACAACCGAGTTTGCGCGACCGAATTCATCTTCTGCTGCCGGAGTTGCCGGATCGCTGCGCCACGTCGTGCCATTGATGATGAATGCGTAGCGGTAGCGTCCCGGCGGCAATGAGACGGTAACGAACCAGACGCCATCACCGGGTTGTCTGATGAGACGCGTCGTCGACAGACCCCAGTCGTTGAAATCACCGACCAGCAACACGGAATCAGCTTCGGGTGCAACCAGCACGAACTGGGTCACGGCGCTTGGCTGCGAGGCAACCGGTGCGGCAGTGACCGTAATAGTGGGTTGGTTCCGGCGTGTGATTGTCGACGTCGCAAAGATCAAACCGGCGAGCGCCGCTGCTGCGGCAAGGCCACCTATGGGACTGATGCGAATGGTCCAGCGAGGCGCCAGCCACCGCGACTTGTGCTCCGGCCGCGGCAGCTGCTCGAGCGCATTCATGACGCGGCGGTCGAAGCCCGCGTCGATGTCGACCGGCTGCTTGAGCGTGTCGATCACGCGCTCGAGTGTTTCGTCTCTCTCAGTCAACGACTTTCTCCTGCAGCTGGCGACGCAGCGCTTCACGTGCGCGCAACACTCGCATCTTCAACGCGGGAACGCGCGCGCCCGTAATTTCCTGCATCTCTTCGTAGCTCAATTCTTCCACGTGCTTCAACAAGAAGGCCTCGCGTTGCTCCGCAGGCAACTGCTCGAGCGCATGCTCGATTGCAGCTCGCCACTCCGTATCATTCGTGACCGGCTGCGTTGCGGAACTCTCGACGGTCCACTCGTCACTCGATACCACGCGTTCTCTGCGCGCCCGCCGCGACGCATAGGTGCGGCAGCGATTGATCAGAATGCCGAAGAGCCAGTTGTGAAAGCGCTTCGGCTCGCACCGCGCGAGTGACCGATAGGCGCGAATGAACGTCTCCTGCAGTGCATCTTCGGCGTCCGCCTGGTTGCCAAGCATGCGAACGGCATAACGGCCGAGCCGCGGGCGATAGCGTTCCACGAGCGCGGCGTAGGCCGATGAATCCCCCGCGAGGACGCGGCGGATCAGCGCGTCGTCGTTCTCGTCCTTCACATCACATATACCTCGCCCACGCCATAATCGTCACGGCCATGTCCATAGCACGTTGTGACGCGAGGCCGGCTGCCGAGGTATTGAGGATAGATCCTGCCTACCGAGGTGCCCATGTTCAAGGTCGCATTATCCGTTTCGACGCTGCTGCTGGCCGCGACATCCGCGGGCGCTCAGCTGATTTCCATTCGTACGGTGCCGGTTTCGCAGGCGCACCAATTCGAAATCTTCCCGTCGCGCACAGTCGCGATGGGCGGCGTCGGCATAGCGGTCGCCGATCCGCTGCTCGATCCGTTCTCCAATCCGGCCAAGGGCGCGAGCATCGGCGCGACGCGCTTCTTCGGATCGCCCGCAACCTACAGTGTAACGAGCGGCGCGGGTGGTGGCAGGACGCTGCCGGTCGGCGCGCTCGCACGCTCGGAAACCTGGTACGGCGGCCTTTGGCTGGCGCTCCAGGAAATCGACCTGAGCGAACAGCAAAATTTCTTCGGCCCGATTCCCTTCGCGTGTCCCGCGTGCGAGAGCACGGTGGATCTGACCAACCGCGATCGCACGAAAGGTAACTCGTATGCGTTCGTGATGGCGGGTCGGCAACTGTCTCGCGGTGTCTCGGTCGGCGGCAGCGTGCTCTGGTCGCGGCTGAGTGCCGTCGACGGCGTCGATCTCCTGTATGCCGGCAGCGCCAAAATCGATCAGCTCGGCAATTCACTGGACCTGCGGCTCGGCTTGACCAGGCAGTTCGCGGGCGACCGCTCACTCGAAGCAATCGTGCTACACAACCGCTTCGGCTCCGAGCACGACGTCTTCTACCTCGACGGCTTCTGGGATCCGGTCACGCAGCAGTTCTCGCAAACGTTGCGGCTCGAAAAGAATCTCGATCGCACGCGCGTTTGGGGTCTGCATCTCGGCTACGAGCAGCCACTCTCATCGGAGGGTTGGCGCGCGGGCGGCGTTTTCACCGTCAACCGCATGGATCATCCGAAGATTCCGAATTACGCGATCATGAACATTCCCCGCGATCCCGGCAATTCCTCGGCGTTCAACATCGGCTTCGGATTGGCGCGCACGCGAGCGAACACGACGTTCGGCGTCGATCTAATCTTCGAGCCGATCTGGAGTCATACCTGGGCCGATGCCGCAGATGCGACAGAGAACCGGCTCGGTCAACCGATTCCGGCGGGCGGCATGACGATCGAAAACCGCTTTCGCTTCACGAACACGATCGCGCGCATGGGACTCGAGCAGGGTTTCACCGTGGGTGAGACGGGACCCCTTGCCGCGCTGCAGCTCGGCCTTTCGCTGCGCAACACACATTACACGCTCGACCAGCACGATCACATTCAGATTTCCGACCGCCAGCACCGAGAGAGCTGGACCGAGTGGACGCCGACCTGGGGGCTGAGCCTGAATTTCCCGGAACTGGAGATTCGTTACCTGGGCAGCGTCACCAAGGGCACGGGGCGGCCGGGAATCGCTAATTTCGGTGGGCGCTTCATGGTTGCGGACGCTGCCGCCGCGCCCGGCACGCACATTCTCGCTGCGCCGAGCGGGCCGCTGACGCTCGACGAGGTGACGGTGCGAACGCACCAGATCTCGATCGCGCTGCCGATCCGCTAAGTCGATCGCGGGAGAATGACCATGAAGGGCTCCCCTGGTTTGCTCGCCCTGCTGGCAGCGATGCTGGTCGCGTGCGATGGCCGCATCTCGGATTCCGAGCCGCCCACGTTGAGTCTCGATGCACAGCTGCGGCGGGAGATCGGCCGCTGGGGCGTGATCCCGATCGGCCAGGTGCCGGCGCAGGACAACGATGTGGTCGCGCTCGGTCGCGCGCTCTTCTTCGACAAGATGCTGAGTGGCAACCGCGACATCGCGTGCGCAAGCTGTCACCAGCCATCGTCATCTCTGGCCGACGGTCTCGCATTGTCGATTGGCACCGGCGCCAGTGGTCTCGGCGCGGCACGCACACTCGGCGCCGGCCGCGAATTCGTGCCGCGCCATGCGCCGACGCTGCTCAATTCCGCGCTCGGCATGTTCTATCTTTTCTGGGATGGCCGCGTCAATCGCTTCGGGCAGGAGCCGGGCGCTCCGCGGTTGCCAGTGCCGCCGACGTCGCAGGCCAACGCGCTGCTCCAGCAACCGTTCCTCACGGTCGTGAACCGGCGCGAGATGCGCGGCAACGCAGGCGATCGCGATGTGTTCGGCAACGTCAACGAGCTGGCGCAGATCAGCGACGATCAGCCGCAGGCCGTCTGGCAGGCAATCATGCAGCGGCTGATGGCGATGCCGGAATACGTCGACATGTTCGCGGCCGCGTTCCCGAGCCGGCCGCGCGGCACGCATGGGTTCGAGGATGCCGCTCAGGCGCTGGCCACTTTCCAGATGGAAGCGTTCACGAAGACGAACTCTCCGTTCGATCGCTACCTCGCGCGCAACGACGGCGCGTTGACTGTCGAGCAGAAGCGCGGCGCGCTGCTCTTCTTCCAGCGGGCGCAGTGCGCGAGCTGTCACAGCGGTCCGTTCCTCGGCGCCCAGCAATTCACGAATGCGGGCGTGCCACAGATCGGTCCCGGCATCAAGAAACAGCTGCCGCTCGACCTGGGTCGTGGCGAGCTCCAGAACAACGAGTTCTACCGTTTTGCGTTTCGCGTGGCGCCGCTGCGAAATGTCGAACTTACCGCGCCATACATGCACGACGGCGCATTCCCGACGCTCGAAGCCGTGCTCGAGCACTACAACAATGTGCCGCAAACGCTGCGCACGTACGATGCGACGACCTCGCTGAGTCCGGCTGTTCGCGGCCTGCATCACGGCGACGCCGCGACCGTGAACGCGGTGCTTCAGACGCTCGACCACCGACTGCGGACGCCGTTGCATCTGACGGACGCGGAGCAGCGCGAGCTGATCGCATTTCTCAGGTCGTTGACGGATCCTTCAGCGCGGGATTTGAGCGAGCTGGTGCCGGCGCGCGTGCCGAGCGGGTTAGCGGTGGATCGGTGAGCTAGTCATCAAGCCATCCTCGCAGAGACGCGGAGACGCAGAGAGGCTTGCGCGGAACCGCTGTTTTTGGTGCCGCCGTCATCGTGACGACGTTAATGGTGATGATGTCATGGGTGACGAATTTGTTGTGCCGATGTTAAAAGCGGTTTTAACTTCGTTACCGTTAACTTCGTCACCGTTAACATCATCACGCCTGACATCGTCACCAATAACGTCGTCACCGTTTAACTTCGCTCCTTTAGTTCAAGTCACCGGCCCCATAACGAAAATTGTGTTGTCTGCGGGATCTTGCACGCCGAAGGTACGGGCGCCCCAGTACTCGTTCATCGGCGGGCGCTCGATTGGGACTTTGTCTTTCCACTCATTGTAATAGGCGTCCGCGTCTGCCACCTCGAGCGAGACGCACGCCCCCCGGCCGTGACCGAACATTGGACAGTCGATGGTGATTGCAATGCCGCCGCGCTGCAGGCCGATCATTCCATCCCTGTCATTGTCCTCGCTTGGGTTCTCCCACGCCAGCGTGAAACCGAGCCCGTCGATGTAGAACTCCTTCATAGCGCGGATGTCATCACCCGGGATCACTGGGACTGCTCGTTCCATGATTGCCTCCGTTCAGCCATGATCGCTAAGCTATCGGCGATGGCACGTTATGCAGCCCTGCTTCGCGGCGTCTCGCCGATGAACTGCAAAATGCCGGAGCTGAAGAATGCGCTCCAGAGCGCAGGCTTCACCGACGTGAAAACCGTCATCTCCAGCGGCAACGCCGTATTCACGACGCGCAAGGCATCCGAGCAATCGCTCCAGAACAAATGCGAGGCCGCGCTGAGGGTGCACATGGGCCGTTCGTTCCTCACGATCGTGCGCTCGATCGACGACCTTGAGGAAATGCTGGTAAGCGACCCCTACCGCCGTATCGAGCTCCCGGCCGGCGCGAAACGGGACGTGACGTTCCTGCGCGCGATGCCGCGACTGAAGCCGAAGCTGCCGGTCGACCTGCGCGGCGCGCAAATCTGCACGCTCAAAGACAGAATCGCTTTCTCATTTCACGTCCCGCAACAGACAGACCCGGCGTTCATGGTTCTGATCGAGAAAACGTTCGGCAAGGAAGTGACGACTCGCACTTGGGAAACGGTCGAGCGCATCGTGAAAGCAGCCACGGCGCTATAATTTTGCCGCCATATACTCATCTGGGCCGCTCGTGCAGGATGGTCCAGAGCGTGCCGAATCGATCCCGCAGCTGAGCGTATCGCGAAGCGAAGAATGTTTCTGCGATCGGCGAGCCATGGATTGCGCGGCTGTGCCTTTTGACTCAGTAAGATCTCGCCAGTTGACGACCGCCGTAACGCCGCGGGGCACCGAAGTTCAGCGTATAGCCCCGGCCCAACCGCCTGATGCAGTTTAAACGCCGCATCGACAATTACGCCGCTAAATTCTATTAATGTCCGCCAGCTCTCTGCGCCTCTGCGTCTCTGCGATGATTTCAGGTTTGCAGTATGCGCGCGACGGCGAGAATCGTATTCCAATTTCGGGTGGTTGCCGGCACTCCGAAGATGTTCTCGAGTTGGCCAAGATAGCCGATCGCTTTCATTTCACGGCGGTACACACCGCAAACAAAGCGATCCTGGTGCGTCAGGATTCTAAGAGACCACTTACCATCGGATGGAAGATTCAGCGGAACCGGAGAGGAAGGCTGCCCTCGCTTCGCCAACACAGTTACGAATCGTACGATGTCTGTTCTCGAGGGCAGACCGGCAAACGGATTCTGCGAGGCGAGGCGGAGAATGTCACTACCGCTGCAAATCATGATTTCGGGTTGAAACGGCAATCGACGCAATATTTCTGCGCGCAGCTTTGCGCGTGCAACCGGTTTGAGAACCACAAACGTCCCGGCCGCGCCAATGTTCACGACATCGTAACGCTTTAAATCCTTCGCTAGAACGGTCGGGCGAAATAGCCTGTGTCCGCCTACATTCACGCCCTTGAGAAGAACGACAAGCGCCATGTGTTACTCTGCGGGTGGCGCTGCATCCGCCTTTGCTGTAGTGAGCGTGACCTTCCCCGTTGCTAACTCTGCGGTGTTTTCCTGAGGC
>JBQTID010000122.1:0-3931 GCA_052389275.1 Gemmatimonadota bacterium
CGTCCGCGACTGTGAGCGTGCCGGCCGGCGCGCGCCGCGTCGATGTGTCGGGCAAAACCATCATTCCGGGTATGATCGACGTGCACGCGCACGTCGGCCTGGGCGGCGGCGGTATTCTCTCCCAGCAATCGTGGCCGCTGCTCGCGAATCTGGCGTTCGGAGTAACCACCGCGCACGATCCATCCAGCGACACCGAGACCGTCTTTACCAATGCGGAGCTGATTCGCGCCGGTGGCAAGCTGGGGCCGCGCTTGTTCTCGACCGGCACGATTCTGTACGGCGCGGAGGGCACCTTCAAGGCAGTCGTCGAAAACTACGAGGATGCCGTTTCTCATCTGCGGCGCATGAAAGCGGTCGGCGCGTTCAGCGTCAAGAGCTACAACCAGCTGCGCCGCGACGCGCGTCAGATGATCGTCAAGGCCGCGCGCGAACAGCAGATGATGGTCGTGCCGGAAGGCGGCTCACTCCTCTACTACAACATGACGCACGTGCTGGATGGTCACACCGGCGTCGAGCACGCGCTGCCGGTCGCGAATGTATACAAGGATGTGGTCGAGCTGTTCGGGCAGAGCGACGTCGGCTATACGCCGACCATCATTGTCGGCTACGGCGGCCTGTGGGGCGAGAACTACTGGTACGCGCACTACAACGTGTGGGAGAACCCGCAGTTGCTGCGGTTCACGCCGCGCGCTGTGGTGGAACCGCGCGCGCGGCGGAGAGCGATAGCCGCCGAAGATGATTACAACCACATGCGCATCGCGCGCCATGTAAAGAAGATCGCGGATGCGGGCGGCCTCGTGAATCTCGGCGCGCACGGCCAGCTTCAGGGGCTCGGCGCGCATTGGGAGCTGTGGATGTTCGAGCAGGGCGGCATGTCGCCGCTACAGGCATTGCGGGTCGCGACCATCAATGGCGCGAAGTATCTGGGCATGGACCGCGACCTCGGCTCGATCGAAACCGGCAAGCTCGCGGATCTGGTCGTGCTCGACAAGAATCCGCTCGAGAACATTCGCAACACGGATTCGGTCGCGCTCGTCATGGTGAATGGGCGGCTGTATGACGCGAAGACATTGAATGAAGTCGGCTCAACGGTGGCGCGAGCGCCTTTGTACTTCGAGCGATAAGAGCGATGAGGCGGTAAGTGGGATAAGTGCGATAAGTGCGATAAGTGCGATAAGTGCGATAAGTGCGATAAGTGCGATAAGTGCGATAAGTGCGATAAGTGCGTTGAAACCGTAGTTACGCACTAATCGCCCTCATCGCATCATCGCTCCCATCGCAATCAGGGGATCAGCAATACCTTGCCGGATGTCTGGCGCTCCTCGAGCGCCGAGTGAGCTTCCGCTGCTCTTTCGAGCGGGACGCTGCGGTCGATCGGGCCGACCGGCCCGCTCGCGTTGCCGTGGGAAACCATCATGCCGCGTGGCCGCAGCGAATCGATGAATCACGTAATCCGCGCCGGCCTTGCGCGCGCGCTTTGCTTTTGCCTCGGACGACGTAGTGCCAATCACGGTTGCGCCGCGCAACTTCGCCAGAGCTAGTGCGCGCTCTTCGTCGAATAGATGACGCCCAGGTCGCGCGCGCGCAGAAAGCCGCCGCGGCCATCTTCGAGCTGCACGCGGTACCAGTTGTGCACGCCGCCAACTACGTAGACATCCTGTCTGCCGGATAGCGTAGCAACCGCGGCCGCAGCCGCGCTCGGCTCTCTGCGCAGCGTGACACGACTCGCGGTAGTCGTGCGCATGTCTCCGAGCGCGCCCAGGTCCACGAGCAGCGGCCGCGCAACGTCGCCCGGCTGATCGTAGAGGAAGGGCACCGGATCGATCGCGGCGCGCCCCGGCTTGTAGACCGAGAAGTGCAGATGCGGCGGCGTCGTGCGCGCGTTGCCGGTGTTGCCGACCGTGCCGATCACATCACCGGCCTGCACACGGGCACCCGCGCGTACGTTTTGAGTCCTGAGATGAGCGTAGTAGTAGGTGACGTTGCGCTGCGGATCGTGCTGCCAGATGACTTTGCCGCCGATTGGTGTGTGGTTGACCGCGCTGATCACGCCGGGCGCGACCGCGACCACGCTGGTGCCTGCGGCGGCGAAGATGTCGATACCTTCGTGATCGCGCCTGCCGCCATCGCGCGCGTCACCGAAGAAGCTGCCGATCGCGCGCGAATTCTTGCCGAGTACGGGGAAAGTGTGCCCAGCCGCCGTCGTCACCGCAACCATCACTTCGCCGCTGCCGAAGAGCTCGGGCTGGACGCGCACGACATGCGGCCCGTCGGTTCTTGCCTCGAATGTGACATGTACGGCGCGCGCGGATGCGGAATGCACGAGCCTGAAGATCGGCTCGCCGGGGCCAATCTCCTCGAAGACTTCGGTGAAGAGACTGCTCGCGCCGCGGCGCTCGAGCGCGATGCTGACGCGCTGCCCGCGTTTGAGCTGAAGCCGGTAGCCGACCGCGGTCGCGCGCTCGGGCGAGAAGTGCAGCAGCTCCCTGAATGATGGCCGAATACTCAGTCGCTCGCGCAACGCCCGGCGGCCCGCCGCCGACCACTCCGCATAGGCTCGCCCCGAGCCGGCCTCCGAGCGGAGCAGCTCATCCTCGTAGCGGTCGCGGCTCGTGGCCGCGCGCGGGCCCGAGCTTTTCATGGCGGTCGGCACGTAGCGAGTGCACGCGCCGGCAGCGATGAGGAGGCTCAGAAACAGGACCGTCGCCGGTAAATACTTCATGTGCTTCGTTGATTTGGGGGAAGGCTGGATTGATACCGGAGTTAGCAGGGGAGTTGTTCCTTGTAAGGCGGGCGCGGTCGCGGGCGGGGGCGCGGGCGCGGGAAACGGACCGGGCGCGGGGTGGGGGCGCGGGCGGCGGTCGCGGGCCGCAGCAGGAGCGCACTGTCTGCCGAAATGGTTCCGGGAAAGGTCAGCGATTCTCCCGGGCAGCTCTCGCTTGCGCGCGACCTCCGCAGCCTGATCGACACGGAAGGCACGCAGGTGTTCATGCTGAAACTCAGTTACTGGCTGGGGCTTTAGTGCGGGGTGCTGATTCAGCATCTACATTGAGCGGATGATCATAATCGGTCATCGCGGCGCGAGCGGTCACGCGCCCGAGCATACCATTCCGTCATACGACCGCGCGATCGAGATCGGCGTCGACTACATCGAGCAGGATCTCCAGATGACGCGCGACGGCGTGCTGGTCATCATGCACGACCCGACGCTGGATCGCACTACGTCGTGTTCAGGATTGGTGATCGAGCGCACGCTGGCGGAAGTGAAACAGTGTGATGCGGGCTCGTGGTTCGACGCGAAATTTGCCGGCACGCGCGTGCCGACTTTGCGCGAGCTGTTCGAGCGCTACGGCAAGAGTGTCAATTATTACATCGAAACCAAAAATCCGGCGGAAGCGCCCGGCATGGAGGAGGCGCTGCTCGACCTGATGGAGGAATTCGGTCTGCGTGATGGCGCGGCCGGCAACTGGCAGGTGCTGATCCAGTCGTTCAGCCGCGCAAGTCTGTTGAAGATACGTATGCTGGATCCGCGCCTGCCCGTCATCCAGCTCATCGAGAAGGAGCACGACAGCGCGGCGATTCGCGCGCGGCTGGATGACGTTCGGTCGTATGCAGTCGGCATCGGCCCGTCACGGTTGAGCGTCGATGCCGCGCTGGTCGAGGCCGTGCACGATCAGGGGCTGGCCGTTCATCCGTATACCGTGAACGAGCCGGACGAAATGAAGCGCCTGATCGCGCTGGGCGTTGATGGCATGTTCACAGACTTTCCCGACCGCCTGCGTGAGGCCTAGCAGGTTGCTGAAAAACGGGCTTGGGTGAAGGCAGGGCGCTACGCAGACCCGTGCGGGTTTTACAGCGTATCCTGCATAAAACTGTGGTTCGAGCGGTCCGGTTGCACAGCAGGTTTTATGCAGAGTACGCTGTAAAACCG
>JBQTID010000123.1:0-6774 GCA_052389275.1 Gemmatimonadota bacterium
GGGTACACGCGGGACTTTGACGATTCCGGATTCGATCGCGTCGATGAGGGAGAAGTCGGAAACTACCCATGGAAACAAGGTGCCCTCGGGCCAGCCGGAGCCGCGCAGAAAGAACGGTGTCGCCGACAGATCGTAAACCGTCTTGACGCCTATCTTGCGCTGCACTGCTTCAATGCCGGAAAGCCAAACGCGCGCTTCCTCCTCGCGGCGCTCGGCTTCCTTCTTGTCCTCGCCCTTGAGCTTCTCTTCTTCTGTTTCAGCACGGCTGCGGTAGCAGTGATGCGCCTCGTCGTTAATGACAATGATGCCGCGCTTGTTGCCCAGCTCGCGGCACACCCGCCTCACGACCTGCTCGGGCGTTTCCGTGAACGCCTTCGTTTCTTTCGCGCCGAGCAGGTTCTTTGTAAGCCGCGCGGCATCGCCGCGTTCGCGCGGCAGAAACGAGTGGTAGTTCGTGATGACGATCTTGGCGCGCTCGAGCTGCTCGAGCAGGTCGGGCGGCAGAACGTCGCGCTGGCGGTAGTAGCTGTCCGGAGCATTCGGCAGCAACACGCGTAACCGGTCGCGAATCGTGATGCCCGGGCAGATGATGAGAAACGCATCGCTAAACCGTGCGTCCTGCGTGTTCGCGATCTTGTTCAGCGCCTGCCACGCGATCAGCATGCCCATGACAACGGTCTTGCCGGCACCCGTCGCCATTTTGAGGGCAATGCGAAACAGATCCGGATTGCCGCCGGTTGCGTTTGCGTCGCGTAGCGCATTCGCGATCCACGCATCGCCGTACTTGCTCGCGACCTCGCCAATGTAGATCGCCGTTTCGACGGCTTCGATCTGACAGAAGAACAGCTTCCGGTCGCGCGCCGGATCGGTCCAGTACTGGAGCAGCCGCGCGGTGGTGGGCGTTACGCCGGCGTAGCCGCCTTTGCGCCAAGTCGCAACCTTCTCGCGGATGCGGTTGACCAGCTCATTTGCGCGCAGCCGATCTCGCGTCCATTCCGCTTCGAGCGATAGCTGCGCGGTTTGACGGCGCCCCTGTGGAATCGGCACGAAATAGCTGGATTCGCGCCGGCCCTGGAGGATCGTCCCCGTGATGCCGCGTTCGCCGAACTCGAAGTGGCGGACCGGCTGTTCAAATGGGGAGTTGATGACAGGATTCTGGATTACGACATCGGGCATGGTACTGCAATGTAGAACGGGGGTACGTCAGGCTGCAATCAGGAAAATGGGATGTGGGGATCTCCATACTCCCCGACATCTCCTTGTCTTCTTTGTTTCTGAGCGGGGACGCAGTTGAGCAAGCTATGCAGATCTCTTCTGCTTCAATGGCTCCAGCAGCACTTCAGGATGGCGTTCGGCGACTTCCAGGAGGCGACGCGTTGCGCCGTCGGGTTCGTTGTGTCCTTGCTCCCATGCGCAAACAGTGCTCCGGCTCACGTTGAGCATACCGGCGAAAACTGCCTGTGAAACGCCGTACCTGCGCCGTAGCCGAATGATCCGTGTCTTGGAGTAGCGAGGAGGCGCTTTTGCGGCTGCGGATCGAGCGGTGAATTTGCGCCGACTGACGCGAGCCGCCTTGCGCTCGCCGCGCTCAATCGCAATTGCTTCCTTCAGTCCTTGAATGAGTAGTTCGCCGAAATTGTCGCTCGTAACCCCGACTCTGTCACCCATCTTACCGCTCCTGCTCGAGTTCGCGGACCAATTGCCGGATCAGCTTCTTCTGAGCTTTCGAAAGTGAGGCCTGCACGTTTTTCAGGAACGCGATAATGAAATAGATCTTGCCCCGTCTCGGCACATACAAGTAGACCACCCGAGCGCCACCGCTCTTTCCCTTGCTACCGATCGCCGCCCGAACTTTGCGCACTCCACTTGTTCCTTCTTCCACTGCACCTTTCAACGGGTTCTCCAGCAAATCAGTCTCGACCTGCCGCATTTCTTCCATTGTGACTACGCCTTTGGACGTGCGGTCAAATAAGGCGAGGTAAACGAACTCCAGGAATCTCGTATCCTGCGGCATCGTTTTCTCCTCGGAATGTAACATTCAATATTATAGATTGCAATGTGACTCATGCGAGTAAGCGAACGAGGATCGGGAAGTGGGCGGGGCGTTGGAATATCAGAACGGGAGAGTTGAACGGCGGATGCCGCGCCCCAGATGTACTGCAATTTAGCCGCCGGCATGTAGACGCAAACCACGAAAGGAGATGTGGGGGAACTCCATATCCGCCGACATCTCCCTATCTCCCTTGTTTCACTCGGCCGGAAGCACTTTATCGTAAATCTCGCGCAGAGTAAGCGCGCAGCCGACGGATGACAGATCCACAGTCTCGTCCAACCCGCGAAACTCCGTCAGCAGCCAATCGCGCTCGCCTTGGCGGCGGTAGCGCTCGATGCGCGGCTCCTGTTGCGCGATCAGTAGATACTCCTGTAGGGAATGCAGATGCCGGTAGTGCTCAGCCTTGCGGCCGCGACTGTAGGCTTCCGTACTGGGGGACAGGACCTCGATCAGCAAAGTGGGGTTGAGCAGCGTATCGAGGTACTCATCCTCGAGCTCAGGCTTGCCGCAGACCACGGCCACATCGGGATACGTGTAGAGTCCGGTCGGCTGCACCTTCACACGCATGTCGCTCGGATACACGCGGCACGGCCGGGCGCGCAGCTGCGTAACAAGCGCGGCAACGAGGTTCGCCACGATCAGATTGTGCGGCTCGCTCGCGCCCGTCATCGCGAAGACCTCGCCCGCGTAGTACTCGCTCTTGTGCTCGGCCTGACGCTCCGCGTCCAGATATTCCGCCGGAGTGAGCCGGCGTGTCGGTTGGGTCGAAATGGGGGGTCGCTCCGAAGTATCCGTTGCCACGGTTCCTTCCGCGCTCATGGTTGCAGCATTGCCGGGGGCAGGGCCATGGTAATTTGCGTCTCTGCGAGCAGCAAGACCAAGCCTTTTAGCGTGAAGAGGCGTGCGGAGAAAAAACGTCTCCGTCCCGAGGAACAGATCAGTTGAAGATTTCGGTCAACGCCACAGTGAAAACCGGGGAGCAGGTCTTCTCCATCCAGTTCCTCGCCGGCGCGCACCACGCGCGCGTCACCGGCAGAACGATAGACAACGGCGACCTCATCCTCCGGGTCAATGAGCCAGACTAGCCGCGTGCCTGCGCCGAAGTATTGCGCGATCTTCTCGGCCATAGTCGAAACGCGATCGGACGGGGAAAGCACCTCGATCGCCAGGTCAGGTGGGAAATCAGCCCATTAGCGGATTGCGCCAACCGACGCGACCTCCTCTGCATTCAATACACAAATGCCCGAAGCATCCGAAAAGTTCTCGACTCTAGACCTCATACGTCGGCTTGATACCACCCGCGCCGCCGGGCGGCGTCCGCCGCGGTGCGCGCCCGTAACGACCGGTTTCCGAGCGCGTGATGCGCCGCTCCGCCACCAGCGCTTCCAGAATCAGCTCGCAGCCGGCAACGGTGTGTCCCGGTGAATCATCGCGCCCGAGCGCAAGCTCGCGCACCACGTCCACCAGCCCTGGCACCGTGGCGAATCCCTGTAATGCGACCGGACTCGAATTCGCATCACCGAGCTGGAGCACGCCACCGCCATCAAAGTAGGCGACGACGTTCTCCAGGTCATCCGCGACTGCTTCACCACCCCATGCCAGAAAGGTTTCTTGCGCCGCCCGCGTGAGCAGCTCGCGTGCAATCCTGTCTGCGCCCAGCAGCTCGCCCTCGTACTCGAGCTCGACTTTGCCCGTGATGGATGGCAGTGCAGCGTACAGGTCGCTTGGCCGCGGTACAATGCGGTCTTCGCCGGTCATGATCGCGCGCCGCTCCGCGTTCGACACTGCGGTCTCCATCACGGTAATCGATAACCGCTGGCTCACACCCGAGCGCTGGTCGACGCGCTTGTCTGCGCGCGCCAGCACTGCAACCCGCTCGAGCATCTCCGCCACGAACTCCGGCACGTCGACCGCACGGCCGTCGCGCTGCGTCCATGCTTCCTGACGCGTGATCGACATCGCCAGCTCGAGACTTTCCGGATAGTGCGTCATTACTTCCGCACCGATACGATCCTTGAGCGGCGTTATGATCTTGCCGCGCGCGGTGTAGTCCTCGGGATTCGCCGTGAACACGAGCAGAACGTCGAGCGCCAGCCGGATTGGATAGCCTTTGATCTGAACATCGCCTTCCTGCATGATGTTGAAGAGTCCAACCTGAATCTTGCCGGCAAGATCGGGCAGCTCGTTGAGCGCGAAGATGCCGCGATTCGCGCGCGGCAGCAGACCGTAATGAATGGTGAGCTCGTCCGCGAGCACGTGGCCGCCACGGGCGGCACGGATCGGATCGACGTCGCCAATGATATCCGCGATCGTTACGTCCGGCGTCGCGAGCTTCTCGACGAAACGCGCGTCGCGAGCGACCCAGTCGATCGGCGTATCGTCGCCCTGCTCCTCGACCAGCATGCGACCATACTTCGAGATCGGCAGCAGCGGGTCGTCGTTGATCTCGCTGCCCGCAATCACCGGCATGGCCGGATCGAGCAGCGTCACCAACTGCCGTACGATGCGGCTTTTCGCCTGGCCGCGCAGACCCAGCAGAATGAAGTTCTGCTGCGAGAGAATCGCGTTCACGACCTGCGGAATTACCGAGTCGTCGTATCCGATGATGCCCGGAAACAGCGGCTCGCGCGCGCGCAGCTTCTCGATCAGGTTCTCGCGCAGCTCCTGTTTGACCGAGCGCGTGCGATAACCTTGCGCCTTCAGCTCACCAAGCGTGCGTGCAGCTTCCATCAGACTTCCTCTCGATCATCAATCACAATGCCGACACCGTCCCCGGTTCGCACCAGGCGCGGCCGCACCGGCTGGACATCCTTGCGCCGCAATTCGTCCAGTACCTCTGCTACCGACCCGAATGCCTCAAGATCCTGCAAGGTTCGCACGGTTGGAAATACCATCGGCAGCGTGCCCGCGCCAAATCGTTCGAGAGCTTGCCGTGGCGAAATCCACAACGCGTCGTCCATTTCGCGCGCGTCCGGCCGAATTTCGCGGCCCGCCGGCAGCGCCGCCGCGAAGAAACGGGTGTCGTAACGGCGCGGTTCGGCCTCGGGTGTGATCCAGTGCGCGAAATAGACGACGTCGTCGAGCACGATTCGCAGCTGTTCCGCCACAATTACGTCCACGAGTGAGGCATGATCGCTCATCAAACGCTCGCGCAGCTCTTCCATCCGCTCGCTCGAGCTTGCATCCAGCGCCCATTCGCCATCTTTCGTGCGCGCAAGCAGAACACCGGTCTCCTCGAAAACCTCGCGCACGGCCGCGAACCAGAAGTGCGCGGGAACGTTACCGCGTTCCGGGACCGGGTAGCTTGCCGTCAGACGGGCATCCGCATCTGCCGCATCCGTGCGGCCGCCCGGAAAGACGTATGCGCCGGGCACGAAACCCGCCGCGCGCTGCCGCTTCAGCAAAAGTGCCTGCACTTCGCGCTCATGGTCGCGCAGCAGCACGACGGTTGCCGCAGGCTTGGGTTCGACAACCTTCGCCGGCGGCGCATCCAGCGTCTCCGCAAAGCCGGGCGGCAACCGCTCGGACGGAATCACGAACAACGGATCACTCATAATCGACGCGCATGAAGCCGACTTCCGGCATGCGGGCCGGCACCGGCCGGTCATCATTCAATGCGAGCGCAAATCTCATTGCCACTGGTATTCCGCACAGCACATAACGGCCGGAAGCGCCGGGCCGCGCACGCACCACACGATCGCGGCCCTGATAACGAAACTTCGCTACTACCACTGCGTCAGTGAGCTCCCTCCGATCGTCCAATACCTGCCCGACAATGACGCCGGCGTTCGGAGCATCCGGGCAGACGCGCGCGACCAACGATGCGACACTGGGGACCGCAAGTTGTACGGTGGCCTCGCTGTCCGCTTCGACGTCGACAGTCCTTCCGGGCGGCCAGGCCGGCAGCGAATCGAAGCTTGCGTGCGAGAACGCAATCGTGTGCTTGCCAGTCGGGACATCACGTATCTCGAAACGGCCGGCCGAATCGGTCACCGCGCTGTGCGCCGTGCCCGAGAGATATACCAGTGCGCGCGCGAGCGCCGCGTTGTTTATGCTGTCATAGATGATGCCGCGAATCGCGCCGCGCGGCAGCGCGCTGCCTGCAACTCGTACTTCCGTGATCTCGCCACCACCTTCGAGCAGCGCGTGCGCGACCAGCTCGTCATTCCAGCCGCGCCGCGGAATCGGCATCCGAATGTACCAGCGGTCCACGATCCAGGCGCCATTCGGCAGACGGCGGAAATAGGTGCGACCACCTACGCCGGCTACGTTGAGATTACGAGGAATGCCGGTGTAGGTGAACTCAATGTATTCGAGCTTGCTGGTTTTCGGATCGAGCCACAACGTGCCCGCAATGTCCGGAACACTGCGACCTCGCACCGGCTCGAACGATAGACCGATCAGTCCCCTCGCATCATCCTGGCCGCGCCGAGTCTGGAAGCAGTGCGTGTCTAGAAACACGTCCGACATCAAGACCTCCGCATCGGGACCGTAATAGAGCGTGCTGTCCCCGCTGATCGTGCGCACGAATCCGAACGCAGCGAGCGAATCCGGGCTGACCGCGCGGTATGGTCGCACCTGACTGAACTCGGGGCGCACCGTTTCCCACACCATAGTGAGCGACGGCAGTCTCAACTCGCGGTCATAAGTGCGCGTCCGAAAGTCCGCCACCCGCTCCTTCTCCGCCCAGCTCGTCACCGCGAGTGCCTTGCGCGCTTCTT
>JBQTID010000124.1:0-4765 GCA_052389275.1 Gemmatimonadota bacterium
AGAGCGCTACGTTGACATCGTAGAGGTCACAGGTTCAAGTCCTGTCGCGCCCACTGCTAGAAAACCGGATTAGAAAACCGGATTAGAAAACCGGATTAGAAAACCGGATTAGAAAACCGGATTAGAACGGCGGTTTGGAACTGCGGTTGAGAGCCCGGCCCGTCCGGTGTTCTAATCCGACTTTCTAATCCGGTTTTCTAAACCGATTTTCTACATTGAGCAAAAACCGTATCAGCACCTACGCTGTCTTCCAGCTCGAGCAGCGCCTCTGCAATCGATTCGAGTACTTCACGGGCTTTGCTGACCTTCGCAAAATTTAGCAGCTGTTGACGCGCGAGTTTTTCGAGCCGTGCGTTTTCGGCCGCACGCACGTAGTCGCTGATGCGCTGGCGCACCTCTTCGAGCAGTCCGCGCACAATGGCGAGCCATGCGAGCGTCGAATAGGCGCGCAACGCTTCGGGCGTCTGCGCCACGATCTTCTTGCAGAGCAAGGCCGCCTGGTTGTACTGCTCGCCCGCAATGTAGATGTTGATCGATTTCTCGTAGTACGCAATTGCTCGTTCGGGCTGCCCCGCATCGAAGCAGAGATCGCCGGCGAGATTATTGATGCGCGCTTGCTGGTCCGGTTGATCGGTGAGGGCGGCGCGGGATTCCAGGTTGTCGAGCAGCGATTCGAGCTGCTGAAGATCTACGTTCCGGGCGACTGGCTTCATGCGCCCGACAGAGGGCAGAAACGATGCCACAACGTAGCGAGTGCGGAACTCGTTGCGTGCGTGCGACTAACATTTTGCTTGACTTTTTTGCCCTGCCGAAACGTGCGAAAAAAGTGTTAGAGTCTGGTACCAAGTACGCCTGCAAAAACCGCAATGATCGCCACCATTACGCCGAGTACGACGAGCAACACCAGCGGAAACAAAACCGCGAACGCGGCTTTGCCACGGCTGGTTTGCTGTGCTTCGCGCAGACCGATGATCGCTATCACGGTCATCCATACGAGCGCCACCAGGTTGCCGAGAATCGGAACGATCGCGAATACGGCGGGGCTGTAACTGAACGCGAAGACGCGTGTGGTAGTGCCGAACTCGTGCTTTGCGCCGGCGACCATGAGCAGCAGCAAATGGCAAACCCCGCTGACCACATACAACACCACGATCAACAGCAGAGGCGAGAGCAGAAACTCGACGATGGCGTTGATCGAAGTAGTCGGCATGTCGGGCAGGAACAGCGCGCCGAGCCCTGCGAAATCGAAGAGCGAACTCCAGAACAGATTGATGCCGGCGACGATGACGCCGAGCACGAGGTAGTACATTAGAACCGCGCCGAATCCGTCTTCACGCGGCATGCGCTGGAAGAACGACGTCGGCTGAAAAACCGCCTCACGCCACGTCGTCACGAATGCATCGAGCCCGGCTGCGCCCGTTGCGGGCGGCCATGGAAACGGTTCCTGGAGTCCGACGTCTTGCTGGGGCGCTACCGATTCGGGATCGATCTTAGGCCGCCGTGGGTTTGACCAGCCCGCGCACCTTGGCGAGCAGTCCGTGGATGTCGACAGGCTTGCGTACGTAATCGTTCATGCCGGCTTCCATTGCCATTTCGCGGGCGCCATCCAGCGCGGTGACGCCGATGATCGGGAGCTGCTCGAATCCTGGGGTCGCGCGGATCGCCCGTGTGGCATCGAGACCATCGACCTCCGGCATCATGATATCCATCAGGATGACAGCGGGGCGATCGGAGGTCGCGTGTTGAATGGCTTCACGACCATTCCTGGCTTCATCGACATCGTAGCCGAAAGCGCGGAACAGCGCACTGAGCGCTTCCCGGCTGTCATGATGGTCTTCCACGATCAGGATTTTAGGCGCGGCCATTCGGGATCGTTGACGGGTTGCCTGCATACTTCTTCAAGCTCTTGCCCATGAACGGCGATTAGTGTTCTACGCAGCCGATGCGGAAAGCGCAAGATCTACGCCGAGGGGCGCTACGGAGCGGCGCTACAGAGAGGCGCTACGGGGATTGCGCTACGGAGAGGCGCTACGGGACTGCGCTACGGAAACTGCGCTACGGGATTGCGCTACGGAGAGGCGCTACGGGACTGCGCTACGGGACTGCGCTACGGGACTGCGCTTACGGAGAGGCGCTACGGGACTGCGCTACGGAAACTGCGCTACGGAAACTGCGCGAGCACGTGTCTCAGGCCTGCCGGATCATGGGTACAGTCGGAAAGTTATTACACGTTCAAGAAGCTGTACGAAAAAGGTGGCGAGGAAGCGCTGCAGGAGATTTCGCGGCGCTAGCGCAGTCCTGCCGTAGCGCAGTCCCGTAGCGCAGTCCCGTAGCGCAGTCCTGTAGCGCAGTCCTGTAGCGCAGTCCTGCCGTAGCGCAGTCCTGCCGTAGCGCAGTTCCGTTCCAAGAAATAGCTTCTCCGTCAAATGTCCGTCGCATACCTCACACGCAGAACCCGCTTCACTGCGGCGCATCGCTACTGGCGGCCTGAGTGGAGCGCCGACGAAAACCGTCGCGTATTCGGCGCGTGCGTCAATCTGCACGGTCACAACTACGTGCTGGAGACAACCGTCGTAGCGGACATCGATCCGCAAACCGGATTCTCGGCGGATCTCGGCGCGCTCGATGCGGCACTCGATACTACGATCGTTCGCGTGTTCGATCACCAGCCGATCAATCAGGCGATCGCCGAGTTCGCTGAAGGCGGTCTCGTGCCGACGACCGAAAACATTCTTGCGTACTGCTGGCCGCACCTTGCGAGCGCATTGCCGGCCGGGATGAACCTGCATCGGCTGCGGCTGCACGAAGACGAGACTTTCTACGTGGACTATTTCGGCGGAGCGGCCGCGCCATGATGCACGTGTTCACCTGTGATGGCGAGGAGTGGGTCGCCTGGCGTAGTGGTGGCGAGGCATACGGTACGGGGGTGTGTGGACTCGGCAATGTGGACGCGATTCATTTCGCGCGTTCGACTGCGCGTGACGTGCCGCTATTCGAGGCGCTCATTGCGACGGGTCGCTTCGAGAGCCTTTACGATGAAGAGCTCGTACAGCTGTTTCGCGAAGCACGCCGGGTAGTCGACCCGGCCGACCTGCCCGCACGCCCGATCAGTCGGCGAGGCGCGGGCCTATCTTGACCTGGTTTTCTTCGACCTTGATGGAGTAGCGCCGAAGTCCAGGCTGTCCTTCCGGTTCGACACACTCACCCGTCCGCACATCGAACACGGCGTCATCCTGCGGGCAGATCAGCAGGTCGCCCTTGAGCACACCTTCGCGCGCGAGGTTGGTGCCGTCAACCGGGCAGAGCGGGTCGAACGCGTAATAGGTCTGTCCGAGATTCGTCAGGCCGACGTGCTGGCCGTGCGCCTCGACTTCCTTGATATCGCCGGGGCCGAGCTCGGGCGTCTTCAATACGGCCGTGAATTCGTCAGTCATACCGCTGATAGGAGCAAAGCCCGTTCCGTATTATCTTGCCGCGCTTATGCAAAAACGTTTACTCACCGGTGATCGTCCCACCGGCCGTCTACACCTCGGACACTGGGTCGGCAGCATCCAGAATCGCGTCCGGCTTCAGGATGAGTACGACTGCTTTTTCATTGTCGCGGACCTGCACACTCTGACGACGCGGCCGGAGAAGGACGCGATCGCGGAAGTCGAAGGCAACGTTCGCGAGATGGTGCTCGATTATTTGTCGGCCGGCATCGACCCGAATCGCTCCGTCATTTTCGTGCAATCGGCGATTCCGGAGACGGCCGAGCTTCAGCTTCTGTTCAGCATGCTGGTCTCTTTGCC
Source organism: Gemmatimonadota bacterium (assembly GCA_052389275.1). Lineage (GTDB taxonomy): Bacteria > Gemmatimonadota > Gemmatimonadetes > Longimicrobiales > RSA9 > CBJLQC01. The sequence goes on from JBQTID010000124.1 coordinate 3,792, forward strand.
GCGCCTCGAGCGTCTGCCGACCATCAAGGACATGGCAGAAGCAGCACATCTCGACGTGCTCCCATTCGGGCTCGTCGGCTATCCGGTACTCCAGGCAGCCGACATCATGCTGCCGCGCGCGCACCTGGTTCCGGTCGGCAAAGACAACCTCGCGCACGTCGAAGTCACGCGCGACATCGTTGGCCGCTTCAACAACCTCTACGGCAATGTGCTCACGCCGCCCGAAGCATTGCTCAGCGAGGTGCCGACATTGCCGGGCATTTACGGCATGCAGAAGATGTCGAAGTCGCTGGACAATGCGATTCTGCTTTCTGATCCGGCAGACGTCGTCGACAAGCGGGTCATGCAAATGTACACCGACCCGAACCGCACGCGCGCCGACATTCCCGGCACGGTCGAGGGCAACCCGGTGTTCATCTATCACGACGCGTTCAATGCGAACAAGGACGAAGTCAATGACTTGAAGGAGCGCTACCGCGCCGGCAAGGTCGGCGATGTCGAAGTGAAGAAGAAGCTCGCGAAAGCGATCAACAGCGTGCTCGAGCCCATGCGCGAACGACGCGCCGCATTCGAAGCGCGCGCACATGAAGTGGACGACATAATCGCGCAAGGCAATCGTCGCATGCGCGCAGAAGCGAAACAGACCATGGAGATCGTGCGTACAGCAATGGGTCTGGTTTATTTCAGGTGACGTCTTCTATTCTGTGGGGCGAGCAAATATCCAGGGGGCATAAATGCAAAATCTCGAGGTTCTGATACCGCTGGTCGCGATCGTCATGGGCACGTTGATGTTCCTGATTCCGATCGCCGGCTTCACGGCGCGTTTCGCGCTCAAGCCGATCGTCGAAGCCATGGCGCGCTATCGGGAGATGCAGGGTGGTATGGCGGGCCGCGAGCTGAACGTGCTCGAGCAGCGCGTTTCGCTCCTGGAGCAGCAATACCAGACTATCGAGAACGACATGCAGCGGCTGGGC